>CAZIDS010000019.1:0-21892 GCA_964537945.1 uncultured Gemmatimonas sp.
CCCGCCGCGCTGGGCGCCGGAGGAGGCGGAGCAGGTCCCCGAGGTCGGCACGGTCACCGGGCTCGCGTGGACGGCGAACGGCGGCGAGCTCATGACCATCGAGGCGCTGCTGATGCCCGGCACCGGCAAGCTCATCGTCACCGGCCAGCTCGGCGACGTGATGCGCGAGTCGGTCGATGCGGCGAGCTCGTACGTGCGCTCGCGCGCGAAGGCGCTGCGCGTCGCCGACCCGGAGATGAAGACGAGCGACCTGCACGTGCACTTCCCCGCCGGCTCGGTGCCGAAGGACGGCCCGAGCGCCGGCGTCGCGGTGACGCTCGCGATCGCGAGCGTGATGAGCCGGCGGCCGATCCGCCGCGACGTCGCCGTCACCGGCGAGGTGACGCTGCGCGGCAAGGTGCTCGAGATCGGCGGCGTGAAGGAGAAGGTGCTGGCGGCCTACCGCGCCGGTCTCCGCTCGGTGGTGCTGCCGGCGGCGAACGAGAAGGACCTGCGCGACATCCCGGCCGAGGTGCGCGCCGCGGTGACGTTCCGGTGCGTCGGCACGATGGACGAGGTGATCGACGCGATGCTGCTGCCGCCGCGGCCGAACGGTTTCGCCGAGGACCTGCCGCTCTTCGACGAGGTATCGCGCACGGCGGCCGACGCGCCGTCGGCGCCGGCGGCCCCGCCGGACGAGCGCGCCGCGAAACCCGCCCGCTGATGCCGCGGCGCCCCTGGGCGGTGCGGCGCTCGCCGCGCCACGGCCGCGGCGTGTTCGCGACCGCGACGATCCCCGCCGGCACGCGGATCATCGAGTACACCGGCGAACTGATCAGCGAGGCGGAGGGCGAGCGCCGTTATCCCACGCTCCCCGACGGGACCGAGGAGCCCGAACACACCTACCTGCTCACGCTCGACGAGCATCGCGTGATCGACGCGAACGTGGGCGGCAACGCGGCGCGGTTCATCAACCATTCGTGCGAGCCGAACTGCGAGCCGATCGCGTTCGGCGACCACATGTGGATCGTCGCGGTGCGCGCCATCCGGCCCGGCGAGGAACTCGCCTACGACTACGCCATCGAGCTCGACGAGCCGCACACGCCGGCACGCAAGCGGCGCTTCCCGTGCGCCTGCGGTGCGCCGCGGTGCCGCGGGTCGCTGCTCAAGCCCAAGCACGCGCCGCTCCACCCGCTGGTCCGCCGCGCCATCCGCCGTTTCGGGCCGGCCTGACGCGGCGGCGCGCCGCGCACACGTTCCGCGCGCGTTCCGCGCGAGTTCCGCGCGCGCTCAGCGCGCTTTCAGCGCGCGCTCTCGGCCATCAGCCGGTCGATCTCCGCCTTCAGGTCGGCGCGCGTCGCCTTGAACTCCTCCGGCGACTGCTTCGGCACGAGCGCCGGCGAGAAGGTCCGGATCTGCCCCTTGAACTCGGCGCGCGCGGTGAAGCCGTCGTCCTCGACGCCGCGCGAGGTCCAGATCAGGATCACCACGAGCCCGCCGGCGATGAGGCCGGCGGTGCGGCGGCCGGCCCTCGCGAGGTGCGACGCGGCCGCGAGGTGCATCGGCACGCCGATCGCCAGGATGGCGAAGATGAGGACGTCACCGACGAAGTCCACGCCAGAGAAGGCGGGCCAGAAGAAGCGGACGAGGTTGAGGGCCGGCGCCTGGACGAGGAAGCAGGCGACGAGCGTCGAGGCGATCGCGAGGTGGCGGAGGAAGTCGAACCGGCCCCGCACCGCGCGCGCGGCCAGCGACCAGATCCCCGACCAGACGAACAGCAGCATCGTCAGCGCGATGATGTCGCCGAAGAGCATCTGGCCGACGGCGCGCTGCGAGCTGTCGAGGTAGGTGAAGAGCGCGCTGACCATCAGCGCGCCGACGAACGTGAAGACGCGGCGTCCCGTGGTCGCGAGCGCCTCCGCTTCCTCGCGCGCCGCCCCGTGCAGCGGCAGCGCCGGCGGCACGGCCGATGCCGCGTCGCGCACGCGGAGCGTGGTGCGGCCGAGCGTCACGACCGCCCCGTCGCCGACGATCACGCGGTCGCTCCTGCCGCCGTGCGCCACGCCGATGCCGTTGACGCTGCCGAGGTCGACGAGGAGCCAGCCGCCTTCGGGCTGGTGCTCGAGCCGCGCGTGATGCGCGTCCACGTGCGGGTCGTCGAGGACGAGGTCATTGTCGAGCGCGCGCCCGATCGTGAGCGGCCCCAGCAGCAGGCGCCGCTCGCGCACCTCGGCGTGCCGCGCCGGCGGCAGGATCTCGAGGATCAGCGCCATGCGACACGCTCCAGGAACCGGTCGGCGATGCGGTCGATGTTGGTCCAGCTCGCGCCGCTCAGCGTGAGCGTCGAGATGAGCCCGGCGTTGCTGCGGCCGAGCACCGCGACCTTCAGCTGCGCGTCGTAGAGCCCCGGCACCTTGATCAGGCCGCGCAGGCAGAGCACCGCGCGCACCGCGGCGTGCCGCGCCGCGACGTTCCGCGTCTCGCACCGCCACTCGGTCACGTACTTCTCGTCGCCGTCGGGCGTGTCGTCGCTGCCGAACCACTCCGAGTACAGCGCGCCGAAGCGCGCCGCGTTGAGGCGGTTGCTCGTCAGCGCGACGTGCGAGAGCTCTACCGTCCCCGAGGTCTGGTCCTCGGAGATGAAGACCTCGTCGTCGGTGCCGCAGCGGTGCCAGACCTCGTGGTAGGAGGGCTCGCCGTCGCGCTCGTCGTTGCGCTCGGCGCCGCCCCAGCAGCGGAAGACCGGCGCCGGCTCGGTGACGACGCGGAACGGCCCGAAGGTCACGGTCTTCGGCTCGTCCTCGAACAGGTGCGCGAGGTACGCCTCCTGGTACGCGGTGAGCTGGGCCGCGACCTCGGTGAGCAGGTCCGCCGCGGCGACGAACCCCGGCGCCTGCACGCGGGCCAGCAGCGCGGTCGCCTGCGCCTCGGGCACCAGGAAGGAGCGCTGCTCCCCCATCGTCGAGACGTTCACGCCGGTCACGCGCCCGTCGTTGGTGATCGTCGGGCCGCCGCTCATCCCCGGATTGATCGAGCCGGTGAAGTGGATCTTCGGGTAGAGCGTGTGCTTGAGGTTCCCGTTGTACGTCCCTTCGACGATGCTGAGCCCGAGGTCGGATGGGTGGCCGAGCGAGTAGAGGCGGTCGCCCTGGCGCAGCGGCACGGTGCCGAGCGTGAACCAGCTCGTCGTCGGGCGCCCGGTGCGCAGCACGGCGAGGTCGTGGACGACGTCCACCGCGAGGATCTCGACCGGGCGCGCGGTGCCGTCGTGCTCGACGATCTCGACGCGGTGGTCGCGCGGCTCCTGCACCTTGGCGGACACGACGTGGTAGTTGGTGATCATGAGGCCGTCGGCCGACACGAAGAAGCCGGTGCCGATGGTGCCCTTCGCGTTCGACGACGTCTCGATGATCTGGATCTTGAGGATCCGGTCGCTGAAGCGCGCGAAGACGGTCGAGGTCGCGTCGCGCGGCTCCTGCGCGCCGGCGCCCGGCGCGGCGGCGAGCGCGGCGAGGAGCGCCGCGACGAGCGCGGCCGCGAGGCGCGCAGGGAGGGTTCGCATCCGCGAAAGCTGGCGGCGTGAACGGGCGGTCGCTACGGGCTGGCCTTGGGCGCGCCCCTCGTCCATACTTGCGGACGCTCTCCCGCCCCCACTGACGAGACGCCCCTGATGCTCGACCAGACCCTCCGCGCCCGATCGGTCACCGAACTCGTGGACGCCGCCTTCTCGCTCTACCGGCGGGACGGCACGTCCTACATCATGGTGACCGCGCTCGCGAGCGTGCCGAGCCTCATCGGCCAGCTGCTGCTGATGCAGCCGGCGAACGAGCCGAGCATCGGCGCGTCGCTCGCCGCGCTCGGGCTGACGCTGCTCTCGCTCGTGACGTACGCCCTGATGACCGGCGTCGTCACGCGGATGGGCTCCGACGTCTACCTGGGCGGCGAGGCCGACGTGCAGGGCGCCGTGAAGGCGGTGCTCCCGCGCGTGGGCTCGCTGATCGGCGCCGGCATCATGCGCGGCATCCTCTACGTCGTCTTCTTCCTGCTGCTGTTCTTCCCGATCTTCTACGCCTTCGCGCGATGGTTCGCGCCGGAGCCGGTCGTCGTGCTCGAGGGGAAGAACGCGGGCGACGCGATGACGCGCAGCTCCGAGCTCTCGGAAGGGCTCCGGATGCACATCTTCGGCACGCTGCTGCTCGGCTACGCCATCTACCTCGCGCTGGCCTTCGGCGTCGGCGCACTGGCCGGGATGACGCAGAGCCAGCTCGTGGTGCTCTTCGCGCAGACGGCGTTCACCGTCGTCGCCTACCCGATCGTCGGTCTGCTCACGATGCTGCTGTACTACGACGCGCGGATCCGGAAGGAGGGGTTCGACGTGGAGCACATGTCGCGCGTGCTCGCGGCGCCCATGGCGCCGCCGGCGCGCTGACGGGCGGTGCTGCAGAAGATCCTCCAGGACACCACGACCGCCTGGCCGGCCTCGGCCGTCGGGGACACGGTCGCGGCGATCACCCGCGAGGCGAGTTACGACCGGTCGGTGACGCGCTCGCTCTGGGAGCAGCTGCTCGAGCTGTTCGGGCGCGCGCTCGGGGCGCTCTTCCGGATGCTGCCGCCGCTGCCGACGGGGCGCGTGCTGATCGTCACGCTCTCGGTGCTCCTCGTCCTGCTGGTGATCGCGCGCATCTGGCTGAACGCGCGCGCACGGCGCGAGTTCTGGGCGGGCGAGCGGCGTGACCTGCGGCCCGGGCGCGCCGCCGACGCGTGGGCGGAGTCGCAGCGGCTCGCGCGCGAGGGTCGCCACCTCGAGGCGGCGCACCAGCTCTGCATCGCGCTGATCGCCGCGAGCGCGCGGCGCGGCGAGGTCACGCTGCACCCGTCGAAGACGACGGGTGACTACGCGCGCGAGATGCGGCGCCGCGGCGTCCGCATCGAAGGCGACTTCCAGCGGTTCCGCGCGCGGTACGACCGCGTGGTCTACGACGCGCAGGCGTGCACCGCGGACGAATACGCCCGCCTGCTCGCCGACGCGCGCCCGCTGCTCGCGCTGGCGCGCGCCGCGCGGCCGCGCCCGCCCCGAAGCGCCACGTGCCGTGGTGGGCCCGGCCCGCCACCGTGCTGCCCGGCGTCGCCGGGCTGGCACTGCTCGCCGCGCTCTTCACGCCCGTGGAGTCGGGCGCGCGCAGCGGCGACCCGCGGATCTCGACGCTCTCCGACGGACCGCTCGGCGCGTCGCTGCTGCACGAGCTAGCGGGGCGGCTCGGCTGGACGCCCGAGCGCCGGCTGCGTTCCGGCATCCCTGAGGACACGCTCGCCATCATCGCCGTGCTCGACCCGGTGCTCCCGCTGCGGAGCACCGAGGTGCACGCGCTGCTCGAGCACGTGCGCGCGGGCGGACGCGCGCTCGTCGTCGCGAGCACGCGGCAGGACAACTTCCTCGACTCGCTGCACCTCAAGGTCGGCCCGTCGGGCACGATGCTGCCGGTGGAGTCGAAGCTCCGCAGCTGCGCCACCGGGAAGGTCGACGCGCGCTACACGAGCCTCTGGTTCGGCGACGAGGCGTACATGCTGACGCTGCAGTGGACCGCGCCGCGTCCGGGCGAGTTGCGGACGTTCGTCTCGGCGACCGTCGAGTCGGCGAAGGACCAGAAGGTGGCGCGGCCGACGATGGTCGGCTTCGACTACGGCGCCGGCCGGATGGTCGTCTCGGTGGACGGCGACGTCTTCCGCAACGACGCGATGCGGCAGTGCGCGCTCGGGCTCGACGTCGCCGCGGTGCGGGCGCTCGAGTTCCTGCGCGACGGGGGCGACGCGCCGCGGACGCGGCTCGTCTTCGACGAGTACCACCAGGCCCACGGCGCGCACCCGGGCTCGATCTCGGCCGCGGTCCTCTTCCTCGGCACCTCGCCGTCGGGACGGCTCCTCGCGCAGCTCGCGCTCGCCGGACTGCTGCTGCTCATCGCGCTCGCACCGCGCACGATCGCGCCGCGCGCCGAGACGCGCGTGGAGCGCCGCTCGCCGCTCGAGCAGGTGGACGCCCTCGCACGCGCGTATGCGCAGGTGCGCGCGACGCGCACGGCGGCCGAGCGTCTCGTGCACGGCGCCCGCCGGCGCTGCGAGCGCGGCCTCCTGCGCGACCGCGCGCCGCTGAGCGACGACGCCTGGCTCGAGCGCGTCGGCACCCGGCACCCCGCCCTGCGCGACGACGTGGCGCTGCTGCGCCGCGCCCTCGCCGAACCGCTCCCGCCCCGCACCTTCGCGACGCTCGGCCCCGCGCTGCACCGTGTCGAGCAGACCCTCACCCGATCCTGAGATGAGCCTCACCATCGAACAAGGCGCCGAGCGCCTCGCCCAGCTTCGCGCCGCCATCGCGACCCGCATCATCGGCCAGGACGACGCGATCGACGACGCGCTCGTCACCTTCCTCGCCCGCGGCCACCTCCTCATCGAGGGCGTGCCGGGCACCGCGAAGACGCTGCTCGTGCGCACCCTCGCGTCGGCGCTCGGGCTGCGCTTCACGCGCGTCCAGTTCACCCCCGACCTCATGCCGAGCGACCTGACCGGCATCTCGGTGATGCGCGACCAGTCGCGCGGCTTCGAGTTCCAGGCCGGCCCCGTGTTCACCGACCTGCTCCTCGGCGACGAGATCAACCGCGCGCCCGCGAAGACGCAGGCGGCGCTGCTCGAGGCGATGGCCGAGCGCCAGGTGACGACCGACGGCACCACGCGCGCCCTCGATCCGCTCTTCACGGTGTACGCGACGCAGAACCCGGTGGAGCACGAGGGCACCTACCCGCTGCCCGAGGCGCAGCTCGACCGCTTCCTGCTGAAGTCGGTCGTGCGCTATCCGGCGCGGGAGGCCGAGCTCGCGATGCTCGAGGCGCACGAGCAGGGTTTCGACCCGGAGCGCGCCGGCGGCACGCTGGCGTCGGCGGTGCTCACGCGCGACGACGCGCTCGCGCTGCGCACGCTGGTGGACGGCGTGCGGGTCGCGGTGGAGGTGCGCGAGTACATCGCGGACATCGCCCGCGCGACGCGCGACGAGGCGGCGCTGTCGCTGGGCGCGTCGCCGCGCGCGACCGTGGCGCTCATGCGGGCGGCGCGCGGCGCGGCGGTGCTGGCCGGCCGCGGCTTCGTGGTCCCCGACGACGTGAAGGAGCGCGCGCTGTCGGTGCTGCGGCACCGCGTGACGGTCGCACCCGAGCTCGAGGTGGAGGGACGCACCGCCGACGACGTGCTCGGCGGGATCATCGAGCGGATCGACGCGCCGAAGTGAACCGCGTCGTCCCCTTCGTCCCCGAGCGCCGGCTCGCGCTCGCCGTCGCGCTCGCGGCGGTGCTCTGGCTCGTGCCCGTCGTCGGGCCGCAGCTGGGCGCCGGCGCGCTCGCGCTCATCGGGCTGCTCGTGCTCGTCGAGCTGGCGCGTCTGCCGGGACGCGCGGCGTTCACGATCGAGCGCGACGCGCCGGCCTCGGTCGGACTCGGCGACGTGGTCACCGTGCACTACCGGTTCGTGAACGCGAGCGCGACGCCGGTGCGGGTGCTCGTGCAGGACCGCATGCCGCCCTGCGTCGACGGCGGGCTCGGCGTCGCGGTGCACGCCGCCGGCGCGCGGGCGCGGCTCGACGTCGCCGTGCCGCTGCGCGGGCTCAAGCGCGCCGAGGAGCCGCTCGGGCCGGTCGGCGTGCGGCTCACGACCGCCCTCGGGCTCATCGGCTCGCGGATCCGCGTCGCACCCGCCGACCGGATCCGCGTCGTACCGTCGATGAGCGGCGTGCGGCGCTTCCGGCTGCTGGCGATGCAGCACCGCCTCGACACGGCCGGCGTGCGCAACCTGCGCCGCCGCGGCGAGGGCCAGGGCTTCGCCGGCCTGCGCGAGTACGCGGTCGGCGACGACCCCCGCCACATCGACTGGAAGGCGAGCGCCAAGCGCGCGAAGCTCATCACGCGCGAGTTCACCATCGAGCGCGCGCAGACGGTGATCACGCTGATCGACGCCGGCCGCGGGATGACGCAGCTCGCCGGCGACTTCCCCCGGTTCGAGCACGCGCTCTCGTCGGCGATGATCCTCACCGACATCGCGGCGACGGCCGGCGACCGGGTCGGCACGCTCGTGTTCGACGACGAGATCCGCGCGTTCGTGCCGGCGCAGCGGAGCCGCGGCGCGCTGCACGCCATCCGTGACGCCGTCGTGCCGGTGACCGCGTCGTCGCGCGAGCCCGACTACGCGTCGGCCTTCCGCTTCCTCGCGACGCACCAGCGCAAGCGCGCGCTGGTCGTGCTCTTCACCGACGTGCTCGGCGTGCGCGCGTCGCGGGCGCTGCTGGCGCACGTGTCGCGGAGCGCGCAGCGCCACCTCGCGCTCGTCGTCGCGCTCCGCAACGACCCCCTCTTCGCGCTCGCGGTGCCGGGCGCGGCGGCGAGCTCGACGGGCCTCTACTCGACCGCGGCCGCGGCCGAGCTCCTGGAGTCGCGCGAGGAGGCCCTCGAGCGGATGCGGCGCGCCGGCGCGGTCGTGCTCGATGTCTCGCCGAGCACCATGACCGCCAGCGTGATCAATCGCTATCTGGAGCTGAAGGGCCGGGGCGCGATCTGACCGGCGCGGTGCCCTGGCGCACATACAGATAGAGCAGCACCGCGGTGACCGCCGAGACGATCAGCTTGAGCTCCAGCGGCCACCAGGGGATCGGCGAGATGAACCCCTCGATGATGCCCGCGAACACGAGCAGGAACGCCGCGCCGGCCACCAGCGTGCCGGCGCGCTTCGCGTTCTCGACGATCGCGCGCCCCCGGGTCCGGTCGCCCGGCACGAAGATCGCCGCACCGAGCAGCAGCCCCGCCGCGCCCGCGATGCAGATCGCCGTGAGCTCGAGGACGCCGTGCGGCGCGATGAACGCGAACAGCAGCGGCCCGATCCCCTTCGAGACGTAGAGCCCGATCACCGCGCCGATGCTGAGCCCGTTCGAGACGAGCACGACGCAGGTGAGGATGCCGGCGGTGATGCCCGACGCGAACGCCAGGAAGGCGACCTGGATGTTGTTCGCGACGATCGACGAGGCCATCGTCGGCCGGTAGAGCTCGGGCACGTCCACGTAGCCGCCGCCGTCGCGCGCGGCGCGCACGCCCGCCTCGGCGCGGTCGAACATCCCCGGCGGCAGGAAGGCGGTCGCCGAGTCCGGCTCGCGCACCACGGCGACCGCGGTCACGCCCATCGGCACGAAGAGCAGCAGCGCGGCGAGCGCGATCAGCCGCGACGAACGGTGCAGCTCCTGCGGCACGGTGAAGAAGAGGAAGCGCACGACCTCCGACGGCGGGATCGTCCGGCGGCGGTAGAGGAGGTTGTGCGCGCCCGAGACGAGCCGGTTGACGTAGAAGACCTCGCGGCTGCCGTCGTCCTTCGTGGCCGTGCGGAGCCGCGCGAGGTCGGCCGTGAGCTCGCGGTACTCCTGCACGAACTCGCGCACCCCCTGCTCGCCGAGCGTGGCGAGCCCGCCCTTCTGCGCGTGCGAGAGCCGGCCGGCGAAGGCCGCCCAGCGCGTCGCGTTCGCCGCGACGATCGCGTGGCGCTCGCGCGCGGCGCCCGTGTCGCGCCGCACCGAGGCCCCCTGCCGCCGCGCGTTCGCCTCGGCCTCGTGCAGCAGCACGAGCCGCGAGACCGGCGGCTGCTCCTCCCACCGCTTCAGGTGCGGCGCGAAACGCTCGACGAGCTGCGCGACGAACTGCGCGCGCCGCTGCGGGTCGAGTTCCGCGCGCCGCTCGACGAACCGCGACAGCAGCGCGTACTCCGGCTCGCTGAGCTCGGCCGTGAGCACGGGGCCGGTCGGCACGGCGGGCGCGCCCTTCGCGCCGCGCGCGGGCTTCTTCGCGGCCTCGGGCAGCTGGGGCACCAGCTCCTCGCGCACGACGAGCGCGCCGCCGGCGAGGTCGCCGAGGCGCTTCCCCTGCTTGCTGAGGATCATCGAGATGATCCCCACCGCGTAGGTGAAGCCCGGCTGCATGTCGATCACGCGCATCAGGTTCCGCACCGCCGACGCGCCGAACGTCACCGACAGGCCGCCGTCGCGCACGACGCGGAGCTTCATCGCCCGCTTGCCGATCGTGCGGCCGTCGGCGAGCGCCTCGAAGAGCACGTAGTAGCCCCACGTCACCGCGAACTGCGCGAAGACGACGATCGCGAACGCCCAGCCCGCCCACAGGTCCGACTCCATCCCGGCGCGCGTCGCGAGCGGGAACGACATCACCGCGAGCACGAAGATCGCGAGCAGCAGCACGGCGCAGAACAGCAGGTCGATGAGCGCGGCGTTCATCCGCGATCCCACGCCCGCCAGGTCGTACGAGACGACGACGAGTTCGGGCGTCTCGACGTCGACGCGGTCGCCGAGCATCAGGGCTCCTGCAGCGTGACGCGGTCGAGCGGCAGCAGCCGCTGCGTGACCGACGCGGGCGCGTCCTCGTACACGACGACCGGGCGGCCGCCGATCTCGCCGGCGACGAGGCGGAGATGGCGACCCTTGCCCGTCCACTGCCGCTCGTCGCCCGTGCCGCCGGCGCCCGCGGCGAGCTGGTAGCGGCGCTCGAGCAACCGCTGCATCGCATCGCGGAACTCGGCGGCCTCGACAGGCGAGTCCCACACGGTCACCCACGCGAGCGCGGGTCCGGCCGAGGTCTCGATCGCCTGGAAGCGGTCGCCATCCCAGCCGTTCGCGGCAGAGGCCGCGGTCCCCAGGTCCTTGAGGTGCTGGTAGAGGAAGAGCCGCGTCTCGAACTCGCCGAGGTTGTCCTCGTAGACCAGCGAGCCGGCGCGCGGCGCGGCGAGGGTCACGCGCGTCGGGAGGTCGGGCGTCGCCGAGAGGTACTTCTCCGGGTGCAGCAGCTGCTCGCTGGATTGCGCGAACGGAGCGAACGGCGCCTGCGCGCCGCGCTGCCGCTTGAACTGCCGGATGAACTCGGCGCCCGTCAGGTACGGGAAGAGGAGCGTCTCCTGGAAGTACGTCGGCGCGTTCGCGAAGAGCGGCATCGACTGCTGCCCCGAGCGGATCCCCTCGCGGATCGCGTCCCACGAGGCCGGGATGCGCATGTCGAGGTCGTTGCCGCCGGTCATCTGCACGATCTGCTCGTAGGTCGCCTGCCCCTCGATCACCGACTGCCGCGCGACCATGCGGTCGTTGTCGCCCTTCAGCAGCACCACCGAGTCGAGCGGCGTGTGCTGGTCCTGCAGCGCGTGCACCAGCTCGTGCGTGATCGTGATGTCCTTCATCGCCGCCGTCGCGTCCTGCACGACGTAGAGCACCTTCGTCGCCGGGTCGTAGTACCCGGCGACCTGCTCGCTCAGGAGGTCGAGGTAGAACTTCCGCAGGTCGAGCGTGTCCGGGATCAGCCCGAAGAGCCGGTAGGCCTGCTCGGCGCCGGCGATCTCGAGCGGCGTGAGCTGCTCGTTGAACTGCTTGACGATGAACTGCCGGACCTCCTCGCGCGTCCGCTCCTCGAGCACCGGCAGCTTCTTGAACGCGAGCCCCGTCTGTTCCTCGAGCTTCGGGATCGCGCGCCGGACCTGACGCCGGTACGGTCCCTCGTAGCCGGGCGGTTCCTTGGCGCAGGCGATGGCGAGCAGCAGCAGCGGGAGCAGGGTGCGGGACGCGAAGCGCATCGGGACCGGGAGGATCGTGGAGGCGGAGGCCAGGCTCAGAGGCCGAGCGAGGCGAGGTACCAGTCGATGAGCTGCTGGCCCCAGAGCAAGGTGACGACTCCCGCGGGCGCGAGGAAGACGCCGAACGGCACCAGCGGGAGCGCGAACGGCTCCTTTCGCCGCATCGCACGCACCTTCGCGGCCGGCGCGACGAGCAGCAGGAAGGCGACCGACGCGATCGCCGCGCCGACGAACACCGTGAGCAGCGCGCGCGATGGCCCGACCATCGCCCCCACGAACGCCATCAGCGTGACGTCGCCCTGCCCCATCGCCTCCTTGCGCAGCGCAACCTCGCCGAGCCAGCCGACGATCGCGATGAGGCCGGCGCCCGTGCAGGCACCGATGAAGGCCTGCCACGGCCCGGCGAACGGCCCGGGGTCGCCGAGCAGCACCGCCGGCAGCGGCGTGAGGATGGCGAACAGGAACCCGGTCACCGTGAACCCGTCAGGGATCACGTAGTGCAGCAGGTCGGTGATCGCGATGCCGAGCAGGATCGTGCCCGTCACCGCGACGCGGAGCATGGTGAGCGTCGGGCCGAAGCAGAGGAAGCTCGCGAGCCAGACCGCGCCGGTGACCGCCTCGACCGCCGGGTACTGCCAGCTGATCGGCAGGCCGCAGTTCCGGCACTTCGCGCGCAGGATCACCCAGCTCAGGATCGGGATGTTGTCGTACCACGCGATCGGCTTCTCGCAGCGCGGGCAGCGCGAGCGCGGCTTCACCACCGACAGCTCGGCCGGCCAGCGGGAGATGCAGACGTTGAGGAACGAGCCGATGCAGGCGCCGAGCAGGAAGACGAGGACGCTCACGGGCGGGGTCTCAGGGCGAAGAGGGCGATGCCGGCGGCGACCGCGACGTTCAGCGACTCCACGCCCGGCGCCATCGGGAGGGCGACCAGCCCCGCGCACGCGTCACGCACGCTCGGCTTGAGCCCGGCGCCCTCGTTCCCGACCACCAGCGCGAGACGCGCCGGCGGCCGCACGGCGTCGACCGCCTCTCCGCGCGCATCCGCACCCCACAGCGGCACCTGGTGCGCGGAGAGGAACGCGACGAGCTCCTCCTCGGTACAACCGATCGTGCGATGCCGGAACTGGATCCCCACCGCGCTGCGCACGACCTTCGCGTTCCACGGGTCCACCGTGCCCGGGAGCACGAGCGTCGCCGCCGCGCCGAGCGCGGCCGCCGTGCGCAGCAGCGTCCCGACGTTCCCCGGGTCCTGGATGCCGTCGAGCACGAGCAGCCGGGCCGTCGCCGCGAGCGTGAGCCCGGCGAGCGCGGCCTGCGGCTGCTCGGCGACCGCGAGGATCCCCTGCGGGTGCTCGGTGTCCGAGGCCGAGAGGAACTCGCGCTCGCTCACCCGCACGACGTCCACGTCGCGGGCCATCAGCTGGGCCGCGAGCGCGGCACCGCGCGGTGTGCGGTCGAGCAGGTCGCAGCTCAACGCGCCGGTGATCCGCAGCGGCGACGCGAGCAATTCCTCGACCGCGCGCACGCCCTCGGCGACGAAGAGCCGGCTCTTCTCGCGCGCCTTGCGGCGTGTCAGGTCCCTTGCTAGGGTCAGTATTCGCATGCGCTCCGTCTCGATCCTCGCCCTCGCGGCCCTCGTCGCCGGCTGCGCCGTCTCCACCCAGCAGGAAGTGGAGATGGGCGCCGGCTACGCCCAGCAGATCGCCAAGGAGCTCCCGCTCGTGCAGGACGCGGAGCTCAATCGGTACATCAACGTACTCGGCGACTCGATCGCCCGCATCGCCGACACCCGCAACCTCGACTGGCAATTCTTCATCGTCGACAGCCGCGACGTGAACGCCTTCGCCGTGCCGGGCGGCTTCATCTACGTGAACCGCGGCCTCATCGAGCGCGCGACGAACATGTCGCAGGTCGCCGGCGTGCTCGGCCACGAGATCGGCCACGTGACGATGCGCCACTCGATCCAGCAGATGCAGAAGGCGCAGGGCGCGAACGTCGGCGTCACCGCGGTCTGCGTGCTGACCAGCATCTGCGAGAGCCAGGCGAGCCAGGCCGCGATCAGCATCGGCGCCAACGCCGCCTTCGCCAACTTCTCCCGCAAGGACGAGGACGAGGCCGACGGCGAGGGCGTGAAGTACGTCATCTCCGCGGGCATCGACCCGAACGGGATCCCCGAGATGTTCCAGATCCTGCTCGAGGAGCGGAAGACCAAGCCCGACGCGCTCGAGACATGGTTCCGCTCGCACCCGCTCGAGGAGTCGCGCATCGCCGCCGCGCAGGCGCGCATCGCGCGCTACCCCGCCGACCGGCTGCGCGGGCTGACGAAGGACTCGCCGAACTTCCAGGCGTTCAAGCGGCGGCTCGCCGCGCTGCCGCCCCCGCCGCCGTCGCGGCAGTGAGCGTGCGCGTCGCGGGCCGCGGCGGTCGCCGCGGCCCGCGACGCGTCAGAGCAGCCCGATGAATCGCTCCACCACGCGGCAGAACGCCGCCGACGCCTTCGCGCCGACCTCCACCACCTCGGCGTGGTTCAGCGGCGTCGCGCTGATGCCCGCCGCCGGGTTCGTGATCAGCGAGATCCCCGCCACCTCGACGCCGATCGCCGCGGCGACGATCACCTCGGGCACGGTGCTCATCCCCACCGCGTCGGCGCCGATGCGGTCGAGCATCCGGATCTCCGCCGGCGTCTCGTAGTTCGGGCCGAGCAGCCCCGCGTAGACGCCCGACTGCAGCGCGATCCCCTCCGCGCGCGCCGCCTCCTCCACCTTCGCCGCGAGGCGCGGGCTGTACGGCCGGCTCATGTCCGGGAAGCGGATGTCGCCCGGCTCCACCGCGCCGATGAGCGGGTTGCGGAACATCAGGTTCACGTGGTCGGCGATCAGCATCAGGTCGCCGGGCTTGAAGGTGCGCCGGATGCCGCCCGCCGCGTTCGACACGAAGAGCACCTTCGCGCCGAGTTCCTTCACCACGCGCACCGGGAAGGCGGCCTCGCGCGCCGAGTGTCCCTCGTACATATGGAATCGGCCGGCCAGCAGCAGCACTTCGCGCCCGCCGAGCATCCCGCGGATCAGCTCGCCGCGGTGCCCCTCGACCTTGGGCGCGTGGAAGCCGGGGATCTCGCCGTAGGGGACGCGCGTCGCGCCGGTGACCTTGTCGGCGAGGGCGCCGAGGCCGGAGCCGAGGACGATCGCGGCGGCCGGCGCCTGCACGCCGAGGCGCGCGCGGACGGCGTCGGCCGCCTTCCGCGCGTCGGCGGCGCCGTGGGACTCGTGCGCGCTCATTGCACCTCCCGCCGCAGCGCGGCGATGTCGGCGTCCACGCGCGCGAGCAGCGCGCGCTTCTCGTCCTCGGGCAGGAAGGCGTTCGCGAACCCTTGGCGCGCGAGGCGCGCGAGCTCGTCGAACGTGAACCCGAGGTGCCGCGCGGCGTGCCCGTACTCGGTGACGAGGTCGGTGCCGCTCATCAGGCGATTGTCCGTGTTCAGCGACACCGCGAGCCCGGCGTCGAAGTAGGCGCGCAGCGGGTGCGTGTCGTAGCCCGTGACCGCGTGCGTCTGCACGTTGCTCGTGAGGCAGCATTCGACCGCGACGCCGCTCGCCTTCACCTCGGCCATCAGCGCCGGGTCGGTCGCGAGCGAGGTCCCGTGCCCGATGCGCGTCGCGTGGCAGCTGTGGATCGCGTCGGCGACCGAGTGCGCGTCGTCGCCTTCGCCCGCGTGGCAGGTGCACGCGAGGCCGTGCGCCTGGCAGTGCTCGAACGCCTTGCGGTGGAGGTGCGCCGGGTTGCCCTTCTCGCCGCCCGCGAGGTCGAACCCCGCGACACCGCCGCCCTTGAAGTCCACCGCGAGCCAGGCGAGCTCGAGCGAGGTCGTCGGCGGCATGTTGCGGATCGCGCAGACGATCATCTTCGCGACGATGCCGTGCTCGCGCGACGCGCGGGCGAGGCCGCGCGTCGCCGCCTCCACCACCTGATGCCCGGTGAGCCCCTCGCGCACGTTCAGCACCGGAGAGAAGCGCGTCTCGAGGTAGCGGATGCCCTCCTTCGCCGCATCCTCGGCCAGCTCGTAGGCGACGCGCTCGATCGCCTCCGCGCGCTGCATCACCGAGAGGGTCACGCTGAACTTCTCGAGGTACTCCTCGAGGTCGTGCGCGTGGTCCACGCGCATGAAGTCCCGCAGCGCCTCGGCGTCGTCGCGCGGCATCGTCTTGCGCTGGTCGCGCGCGAGCTCGATCAGCGTCTGCGGCCGCACCGAACCGTCGAGGTGGCAGTGCAGCTCCGCCTTCGGGAGCCGGCGGAGCAGGTCGCTCGTGATCGCGGTCATTCGGTGCCGGCGTCGGGGCGGGCGCGCGCCGAGACGAGGCGCATCACGTAGCCGCCGGAGAGCGCCGTCTCCGGCGCGACGACGATGCCGCGGCTGTCGGCGACGGCGCGCTTCCCTGCGCGCACCTCGGCGGCGGCGGCGGGATCGGCCGCCTGCACGGCGTCGAGGACGGTGCTGCCGGCGGGCACGGAGACGCCGGCGCCATTCACGAAGACTCGGAGCGGTTCGTTCATCTGGTGATCGGGATGATGCGGGGCGAGCCCAGCGCGGCGTCCACCGTGAGGCGGCCGCCCGGCCGGGCGCGCAGGTAGTCGAGCAGCGCGTCGAGGTCGATGATGTTGAGCTCCTCGACGACCGCCTCGCGCGCGAGCTGTGCGCCGTCGCCGCCGGCGGCCATGAAGTCGGACATGATCACGCGGTAGCGGCGCCGGTCGTCGAGGCGCGAGCCGTCCGCCATCCGGACGTTGCGCAGGCGCGCACCCTTCGGCGCCGCCGGGTCGAAGTCGAGCCGCACGCCGCTCACGTGGTAGCGCGGCGTGTTCGACTCGACGAGCGCCTCGAAGTAGCGGCGCAGCGCGTCGCCGCGGATCATCACCGCGACGAGCCGGTTCGCGAACGGGGTGATCTCGTAGATGTCCCCCCACGTCGCCTGGCCCGCGCGCAGCTCGGTGCGGATGCCGCCGTTGTTCATCACGCCGACGTCGCCCTTCCCCGCCACGCGCTGCGCGTCGGCGATGAGGTTGCCGAGCGCGTATTGCTCCCCCTCGCGCGGCATCCGCTCGCTCACCATCACGATCGGCTGGCGCACCAGCGGCGCGACGGTCTCGACCGCCGACGCGACGAGCGCCGCGACCGCGGGGTCGGGCGTGATGCTGTCGCTCTTCACGTCCCGGAGCGCCACCGTCGCCGCGCCGCCGTCGGGCGGGATGTCGATGATCCCGAGCGCGCGGGCGCTCGAGCGCGCCTGCACCACCGGGATCCCGTGCGCGGTCGTGAAGACCGGCGAGTGCGTGTGGCCGCTCACGATCGCGGTCACGTCGTCCGGCGAGAGCGCGTTCGCGAGCTCGATGATCCTGCCGTCGCACTTGTTCACGTCGTTGCGGTCGCAGAACGCCCCGATGTGCGCGACCACGACCACCGCCTGCGCACCGCGCTCGCGCAGCGCGCGGGCGCGCGCCGCCGCGACCGGCGCCGGCTCCGCGAACCGCAGGTCGGCGACGTGCTTCGGCGTCGTGGTGCGCGGCGTCGCCGGATCCGCCACGCCGACCACGCCGATCCGCAGGCCCTCGACCGCGAGGATCGTGTCGTCCGGGATCCACTCGACGTCGCGGCCGTCGGCGTAGGTCACGTTGGCGCCGAGGATCGGCGCGCCGAGCTCGCGCATCCGCGCGCGCAGCGTGTCCTGCCCCCAGTCGAACTCATGGTTCCCGAGCGCGCCGGCGGCGACGCCCATCGCGCGCAGCATCGGCACGACGGTCCGGCCGTAGGCGAGGTTCGACGCCGGCGTCCCCTGGAAGAGGTCGCCGCCGTGCAGCACCACCGGGATGCAGAGCGGCTGGCACTCGGTGCGCGCCCGCGCGACCATCGCCGCCAGCTCGGCCGCGCCGCCGCGGTTCCCTGCCGTGCCGTCGGGCCGCTTCACGAGCGCGCCGTGGAAGTCGTTGAACGCGATGATCCGCAGCGTGCGCCGCGGCTGGAGCATCTGCCAGTTGCGCGTGAACACGTCAGCCGGCTCGAGGGTCCCGCGGCGCCGCACCTCCTCGATCATCAGCTCGCGGATCTCGGTCTGCGACTCGTAGACCACCGGCGCGCCGAGGAGCATCGAGTAACCGCCGCTGCCGCCGGCGCGGTAGTTGTTGATCGCGACCGTGAAGCTGTCGGTGTCGGCGACCGGCCGGCCGCGGACGCTGAGCGACGTCACGCGCGACCCGACCGGTCGCGAGAGGTCCCAGGTGTAGTCGGCGCCGGCGAGCGCGTCGAAGTTGTAGCCGGGGATGCGCGGGTCGGGCCGCGCGCGCAGGCCACCGCGACCGTCCGGTTCGACCACCCAGTACTTCGCGCTCTGCTCGAGGAAGGCGCGCACCTGGCGGCCCGAGAGCCGCATCGCGCGCAGCGTGTTGTCGTACGGATAGAGCTGCGCGATCTGCGCGACCGTCACCGGGCCCGGCTCGAGCCGCGCGTCGAGCGTGAACGCCGCCGCGACGCTCAGGTCGGCGTGGGTCGCGCGCATCTGCACCGCCTGGATCAGGTCGATCAGCGGCATGTCCTGCAGGCGCGCGGAATCCGTCGTCCACGACGAGGCCGTGCGGCCGATGACCTCGTTCGAGTACCGCATCGCCGACGCGTGCGCCCGCTCGACCGCGCGCACGACCGCCGGCGACTCGGCGTGGCCGCGCGCCTGCACCAGCCGCCCCTGCTTCGACGCGACGCGCCAGCGCCCGTCGGCCTGCTCCAGCCCCAGCGTCGCCACGGCGACGCTCGTCGCCCAGTTCCGCGGCTGGATCACCAGCACGCCGTTGATCGTCGTGTCGGCGACCTCGCGGTGCGTGTGGCCGATGACGATGAGGTCGATCCCCGGCACGCGGTGCGCGACCTGCGCCATCGCGTTCTCGCTGCCGAGGTTCGTGCTCCCGGTGTCGTACGACGTCTCGCCGGTCACGCCCGAGTGCGCGACGACCACGACGAGGTCGGCGCCCTCGGCGCGCGCCGCCTGCACCTGCGCCGGCAGCGCGGCGACGATGTCGCCGACGCGCAGCCGGCCGCGGAGGTTGTCGCGGTCCCACACCATGGAGCCCGGCGTCGTCGCCCCGATGATCGCGACCTTCACGCCGCCGCGCGTGACCATGGTGCGCGGCGCGAACGGCCGCCCGCGGTCGAGTCGCTCCGTGTTCGCCGCCAGGAACGGGAAGCGCGCCTGGCGCACCGCGCGGTCGAGCACGTCGAGCCCGTAGTTGAACTCGTGGTTCCCCACCGCGGCCGCGTCGTAGCGCATCGCGTTCATCGCCGCGATCACCGGGTGCGGCGCGAGCGAGTCCACCCGCGCCGCGACGTACGTCATCGGGTTCCCCTGCAGCAGGTCCCCCGCGTCCACGAGCACCACGCGGCCGGGCGCGGCGCGTCGCAGCGAGTCCACGATCGTCGCCGCGCGGGCGAGCCCGCGGGCCGAGTCTGCGGCGTTCGCGTAGTAGTCCCAGCCGCGGAGGCGGCCGTGGGTGTCGGTCGTGGCGGCGACGAGGATCTCGACGCGCGTGCTCGGCGTCCCGGGACCGGGGACAGGGGCCGCGGACGGCAGCGCGGTGAGCAGGGCCAGCAGGCCCAGGCGGGGCAGCGACGGCATCCTGAAAGGTAGCCCACGCCCGTGGGCGATTCGAGGGCGCCGGCTGTTTGCGGAGCCTGCCATCGGTCAGCCAATTTCCATCGTCCGCCGATACGCGTTCGTGACCCAGCCGGGACTCCCCGGTCGCGCCGGACCGGGGCAAGTTCCGCGCGTGCCCTGCACCCGCATCGCACACTGATGAAACCGCTCATCATCGGCATCGCCGGCGGCACCGGGTCGGGGAAGTCCACCGTCGCCCGCCGCATCGCCGACTCCCAGAAGGACGCCAAGGTCGCCTTCATCGACATGGACGCCTACTACCGCGACCACCGGCACCTCTCGATGGAGGAGCGGCGGCGCGTGAACTGGGACCACCCCGACGCGTTCGACACGGCGCTCCTGGCGGCGCACCTCGAACAGCTCGCCGCCGGCGGCGCGATCGACAAGCCGGTCTACGACTTCGTGCAGCACGCGCGCGCGCCGCAGTCGGTGCGCATCGATCCCGCCGACGTCGTCGTCATCGACGGCATCCTGCTGCTCGTGGACGAGGGCGTGCGCGAGCGCTGCGACGTGAAGGTCTTCGTCGACACCGACGCCGACATCCGCCTCATCCGCCGCATCCGCCGCGACATGGCCGTCCGCGGCCGCCCGCTCGACGAGATCCTCGACCAGTACCTCACCACGGTGCAGCCGATGCACGACCAGTTCGTCGAGCCGAGCAAGCGGCACGCCGACATCATCATCCCCCGCGGCGGCGAGCACGCCGTCGCGATCGACCTCCTCCTGGCCTCGATCGCGCGGCGCCTCGCCGGAGCCGCCGCGTGACCGCCACCGCCGCCTCGGGTGAACGGATCCTCGTCGTGGACGACGAGCCCGACATCGTCGCGCTCGTCGTCTATCACCTCGCGAAGGCGGGCTACCGCGTCTCCTCCGCCGCGTCGGGTCCCGACGCGCTCTCGATCGCCAAGCGCGAGCGCCCCGCGCTCGTCGTGCTCGACCTCATGCTCCCGGGGATGTCCGGCTTCGACGTCCTGGCGCGCCTGCGCGACGACGACGGCACGCGCGGCATCGCCGTCCTGATGCTCACGGCGCGGAAGGAGGAGCCCGACCGCATCCGCGGCCTCGAACTCGGCGCCGATGACTACCTCACGAAGCCCTTCTCGCCGCAGGAGCTCGTGCTCCGCGTCGGCGCGATCCTGCGGCGCGTCAGCGCGAGCGGCGAGGTGAGCGACGTCCTCTCGATCGGTCCCATCCGCGTGGACCGCTCGGCGCACCGCGTCACCGTGGACGAGCACGAGGTCGAGCTCACGCCGATCGAGTACAAGCTCTTGCTCACGCTGGCGGAACGCCGCGGCCGCGTGCAGGGGCGCTCGCAGCTCCTCTCGACCGTGTGGGACGCCGCGCCCGACATCCAGACACGCACGGTGGACATGCACGTGCAGCGGCTCCGCACGAAGCTCCATCCCGCCGGCGACCTCATCGAGACGGTCCGCGGCTTCGGCTATCGATTGAAGTCCCCCGGCGGCCGCGAGGGCTGACGCCGCGTGCGGCTCACGCAGCGGCTGCTCCTCGGCGCCCTCCTCGTCGTCGGCTTCCTGGCCGCCGCGATCATCCTCGTCGTCGACCGCCAGCTCGGGACGCGCCTCGCCGACGACGCGACGATGTTCCTGTCGCGCGACGCGACCCTCGTCGGCGAGCTCTGGCAGCGGGATCCCGCGTTCCCCGACTCGCTCGCCGACCGCAGCGGACGGGCGCTCGGACGCCGCGTGACGTTGGTGGGACCCGACGGTGCCGTGGTCGGCGACTCCGAGTTCGACTCGCTCGGGCTCAGCCGGCTGCAGAATCACGCCAGCCGGCCCGAGATCGCCGCCGCCATGCGCGGCGAGACGGGCATGGCGCGCCGCCCGTCGCCGTCGACCGGCGACGTCGAGGTCTACGTCGCGGTACCGGTCGAGGGTCGCGGCGTGGCGCGCGTCTCCCTGCCCACCGAGAGTCTCGACGCCGTCGTGCGGTCGGCGCGGGCCGATGTCGGGGCCGCGGCCCTCCTCGCGCTGCTCGGTGCGCTCGCGATCGCGTTCCTCTTCTCCCGCAGCGTCTCGCGGCCGGTCGAGGAGCTCCGCGACGTCGCGCAGGCGATCGCCGACGGTGACCTCGCCCGCCGGCCGTCCCTGCGCGCGCCCGGCGAGGTCGGCGACCTCGCCGTCGCGCTGCGGGCCCTCGCCGAGCAGCTGAGCGCACGGCTGCGGGCACTCGAAGCGGACGACGTGCTGCTGCTCCAGATCACCGAATCGCTCAACGAGGGCGTGATCGCGGTCGACACCGAGCAGCGCGTCGTCCGCATCAACGAGACCGCGCGACGCCTGCTCGGCGTCCGCGACGACCTGCCGTTCGCCCTCGACCTGCTCCCTCGCGACGTCGCGCTCCGCGACGCGCTGCTCGCGGCGTTCGCGGGCGAGACCGTCGAAGGCGCCGAGCTGGTGGTCTCCGGCCGCACGCTCAACGTCACCGCCCGGCCGCTCGCCGAGGGCGGCGCCGTGCTCGCCCTCTTCGACCTCACGCGCGTCCGGCGGCTGGAGGCCGTGCGCCGCGACTTCGTCGCCAACGTCTCGCACGAGCTGCGGACGCCGCTCACC
>CAZIDS010000020.1:0-21506 GCA_964537945.1 uncultured Gemmatimonas sp.
ATCGGCGCGCCGGAGCTCGTGGTGTGCGACGAGCCGACGAGCGCGCTCGACGCCGACCGCCGCGACCGGTTCCTCGAGCTGCTCTTCGCGCGCTGCGAGGAGGCCGGGAGCGCGCTCGTGTTCGTGAGCCACGACCTCTCGCTCGCGCCGCGCTTCGGGCGCACGGTCGGGCTGCGCGAGCTGAACCGCGCCGCCGCACCCGCCGGCGCGGCCGACCCCGAGGCGACGGCGGCCCGATGAGCTTCCTCCTCTCGCTCGCGTGGCGCTCGCTCGGGAACCGCCGGCTCATCTCGCTGCTCACGGCCTCGAGCATCGCGCTGTCGGTCGCGCTGCTGGTCGGCATCGAGCACGTGCGGCTCGGCGTGCGCGAGAGCTTCGCCGGCACGATCCGCGGCACCGACCTCATCGTCGGCGCGCGCGGCGGCACCACGCAGGTGCTCCTCTCGACCGTCTTCGGCATGGCGACGCCGTCGGGCTCGGTGAGCTGGGAGACCTACGAGCGGTGGAGCGCGCATCCCGCGGTGAAATGGACCATCCCCTACGCGCTCGGCGACGCGCACAAGGGACACCGCGTGATCGGCACGACCGCGGCCTTCTTCGAGCAGTACCGCTACCGTGACCAGCACGTCGCGTTCGCCGAGGGGAAGCCGCCGGCGACCGACCGCGAGATCGCGATCGGCTGGGAGGTCGCACAGCGGCTCGGGTACCGCGTCGGGTCGCCGGTGACGCTCGCGCACGGGCTCGCGGCGGTCTCGTTCGCCGAGCACGAGGCGCACCCGTTCACCGTGAGCGGCGTGATCGCGCGGACCTTCACGCCGATCGACCGCGCGCTCTACACCACGCTCGATGGGCTCACCGCGATGCACGACGCGGAGGCCGGCGCGGGCGGCCTGATGATGGGGCCGCCGCCCGAGGCGCGCGCGCCGGGCACGAAGCCGCCCATCACCGCGTTCCTCGTCGGCACCAAGAACCGCTTCGAGACGCTGCAGCTGCAGCGCGAGATGAACGAGGACGCGCGCGAACCGCTGACGGCGATCATCCCCGGCGTGGCGCTGCAGCAGCTCTGGCAGACGATCGGCAGCGCCGAGGTGGGGCTGCGCGTCGTCGCGCTGTTCACGGTGCTCGTCGGGCTCACGGGGATGTGCGTCGCGCTCTACGCGTCGCTCGAGTCGCGGCGACGCGAGATGGCGATCCTGCGCGCGGTCGGCGCGGGACCGCGGCGGATCCTCGCGCTGCTGGTCTTCGAGAGCGGGCTGCTCGCGCTCACCGGCGCCGTCGCCGGGATCGCGCTCGTGTACGGCGGCATCGCGGCCTCGCGCGCCGCGGTGGAGGCGCGATTCGGGCTCGCGCTCACGCTGCAGCCCCTCGGCGCGACCGAGTGGAGCTATCTCGCGCTCATCGTCGGCGCGGGGACGCTGGTCGGGATCCTGCCCGCCTGGCGCGCATACCGGTCGTCGCTCGCGGACGGCCTCTCGCCGCGGCTGTGAGCGTTCCGAGGGTCGTCCGGGTAGAGCGTGATGCAGGGGCGGGCGCGACTGTGGCCGGCCCCCTCCCCGGTTGGTGACCTGCCTCGCTGTCCACCCCCGTGACGCTGCCGTAGCTTGGAACGCATGTCGGATCGGCCGGGCCCCGTGAAACGCGCCCGGCGGCTGCTTCTCGTCGCAGCCGCCGTGCTGCTGTCGCAGTTCGCCTGCGGCCGTGAGATCACAGGCCCCGGCGCGGGACTGCGCTTCGCGAGCGGCCTCTCCTTCCTGGCGCAGTTCCCCGGCCCGCTGGCGAACGTCGCGGCGGGCGCCGGCGACGTCGTGCCGTTCGAGCGCGTGCGGATCGTCTTCCGGCGCACCGACGGCAGCGTGGCGCTCGACACCGTCGTGAACTTCCCGTCGAACGCGGACTCGATCGCGCTCGACCTCCGCGTCCCGCTCGATCCGGGCGCGCCGGCGGCGGGCGAGCCGATGACGCTCGCGCTCGCCTACGTGAACGCGGCGGGCGACACCGTCTTCCGCGGCGGCCCGGTCCCCGTCGTCGCGCAGTCGCGC
This sequence comes from uncultured Gemmatimonas sp., assembly GCA_964537945.1. Classification (GTDB taxonomy): domain Bacteria; phylum Gemmatimonadota; class Gemmatimonadetes; order Gemmatimonadales; family Gemmatimonadaceae; genus Pseudogemmatithrix. The sequence goes on from CAZIDS010000020.1 coordinate 2,040, forward strand.
CCCGTCGGCGCGCCGCCTCCTCCGCCCGCGCCGGTCCCGCTCACGTACGTCGGGCCGGGCGCGACCGCGGTGAGCGTCGCGGGGCTCCCCGACTCGATCACGCTCGTCGCCGGCGACCCCTTCACCGTCACCGCGACCGCGTTCGACGGGCAGGGCGCGCCGATGGCGAATGTCCCGCTGGTCTTCTCGTCACTCGACCTCACGCGCGCGACCGTCACGAACGCGGCGGCCGGCGCCGGCATCACGACGAGCTCGCGCGGGCTCGCGCGCATCGTCGTCGAGCTGCCCACCGGCGCCGACGCGGACACGACGTTCATCACCGTGCTGCCGCGGCCGAGCGCGGTGACGCTGCTCAGCGGTGGGGCGCAGGCCGGCTTCACCGGGACCGCGCTCCCGCAGAACGTGGTCGCGCGGCTCCTCGCGACCGATGGCCAGCCGCTCGCCGGCGCCAACGTCTCGGTGGCGATCACGAGCGGCGGCGGCAGCGTCCTCCCCGCCGGCGGCACGACGGGTGCGGGCGGCGACTTCTCGTTCGCCTGGACGCTCGGACCCACGATCGGCGCGCAGAGCGTCACGGTCTCGAGCCCCGGCGCGACGCCGCTCGTGGTGAACGCGACGGCGGCGTCATCGAACGCGGTGCGCCTCACGATCACGCAGCAGGTCGGCGCGAGCTACCAGGCCGGCGACAGCATCACCGCGCTGCTGCTCGAGGCGCGGCGCCCGAGCGGCGCGCGCGACACGCTCTACGCCGACTCGGTCTTCCTCGGCTTCTCGTCGGCGCCCGCCGGAGCGACGATCACCGGCGTCTCGCGCGTCCGCGCCGACTCGGGGCGCGCGACCTTCAACGATTTCCGGCTCACGCGCGCCGGCGCGTACCGGATGCTGGTGAGCGCGAGCGGGCTGGCGAGCGACTCGTCGGCGACGATCACGATCGCCCCGCGCGCCGCCTCGGCGCTCGCGCTGCAATCGGGGAACAACCAGGTGGCGCCGCCGGGCACCGCCCTGCCGCAGCCCGTCGTGGTGCGCGCCGAGGATCCCTACGGCAACCCGGTCGCGGGCGTCATCGTCGGGTTCGCGACGTCGAACGGCTCGCTGAGCGCCGCCGCCGACACCACCGCCGCCGATGGCCTCGCGAGCGTGCAGTGGACGCTCGCCGTGCTCGTCGGCCCGCAGGCGATGACGGCGAGCGCACCGGGGCTCGCCGGCTCGCCGCGCACCATCACTGCCACCGGTTCGGCGGGCATCGCCACCACGACGATGGCGCCGCAGCTCGACACGCTGACCGCGCTCGGCGCGACGCGCCTCCTCGTCGCGACATCGCGCGACGGCGCCAACGGCGTGGTGCCGGGCAACTACACTTGGGTCTCGCGCAACCCGGCGATCGCGACGGTCAACGACACGGGCCGCGTGACCGCGGTGACCAACGGCGCCACGTACGTCGTGGCCACCGAGAACGGCGGCACGCGCGACTCGGCGCGCGTCGTCGTGCAGCAGCGCCTCGCGACGATCGCGGTGACGCCCGACCCGCGCGACATCTACCTCGGCGCGTCCTACGCGTTCAGCGCGCAGGCGGTGGACGGGCGCGGCGTGCCGCTCGCGGCGCAGCCGTCGTTCACGTGGAGCACCGGGTCGTCCGCGATCGCGTCGATCACGCCGGCTGGCGTCGCGACCGGCCTCGGCCTCGGCGTCACGCAGGTCCGCGCGACGAGCGGCGCCGTCACCGGCGTCGCGCAGCTCACCGTGCGGACCCCGATCACGCGGATCGCCGTCGTGCGCGACTCCACCGGCTTCGTCGCGAGTGACACGTTCTCGCTCGCCGCGCTCGGCCGGACGCGCAGCTACAAGGCGGTCGCGTACGACACGCTGAACGCGCCGATGACCGGCATCGCCTTCGCGTGGTCGTCGTCGAACCCGTCGGTCGCGCCGCTCGACTCGACCGGCAGCGCCACCGCGCGCGCGGCCGCCGCCGCGAATGGCTTCACCGCCGTGCGCGCGACCGCACAAGGCATCACCGGCGCCGCCGCGCTGACGGTCGCGCAGGTGATGACCTCGGTCGAGATCGACCCGCCGGCTGCGAGCGTCGCGCCGTTCGGCTCGATCGCGCTCACGGCGCGCCGGCGCGACGCGAACAACTACTTCATCCCGGGCGGCGCGTTCACGTTCGCGTCGGCGGACGGCGCCATCGCGACCGTCTCGGCGTCGGGCGTCGTCACCGGCGTCGCCATCGGCAGCACGACCGTGACCGCGACGAGCGGCGCGGTCACGTCGGCGCCCGCGGCCATCACCGTCACCACCAGCGTGCCGCCGGTGATCTCGTTCGGGCGCGACACGCTCGCGATCGGCCGTTCGGCGACGAACATCTCGATCCCGGTCTACCTCAGCCGGCCGAACGGCAGCGCGGTGACGGTGACGCTCGCCGTACAGGACACGATCGCGTTCTTCAACCCGGTCACGATCACGATCCCACCGGGCTCGACCGTCGGCACGGCGAGCCTCAGCGGCCGCGCCGCGGGGAGCACGCGCATCTCCGCGGTGGACAACGGGGCGACCGGCTACGCCGGCGACACTGCCGTGCTCACGGTGCAGGCCGGCGTGCGCTTCCAGTTCGGCGGCTACACGCTGCTCGTGAACGACGAGCAGCCGACGCAGGTGATCCTCACGGACCCGGCGCCGGCGGGCGGCACGTACATCACCTACGACTACGGCACCGCGGGCCGCGCGTCGGTGTCGCCCGACCCCGCGTTCATCCCCGCCGGACAGCTCTCGGCGAACGTCGTGATCCGCGCGACCGGCGCCGGCGGCACCACCATCACGCCGGCCGCGGCCGGCGTGACCGGGACCTCGACGAGCGTCGCCACGAACCCCGCGGTGCTCACGATCGCGCGGCCGCACCCGCTCGTCGGCGCCGGACAGTACCGCGGCGACTGGTACGTGTACACGCCGAGCAACGTGAACGTCGGCGTGCCGGTCACGCTGTCGAGCAGCGACACCGCGGTGGCCGTGCCGCTGCCGGCGGCGGCCGCGATCCCCGGCGGCAGCTACTACGTCTACTTCGCAGTGCGCGGCAAGGTGCCGGGCCTCGCGACCATCGACGCGGCGTCGGCGGGGTGGGCGGGCGCCAACACCACGCTGCGCGTGACGACGCCGAAGGTCGGCCTCAGCGGCGGCGGCACGCTGAACACGACGTCGCCCGAGCAGGGGCTCACCGTCTACTCGATGGACTCGACGTCTGCCGCGCACTGGCGCACGAGCGCGCTCGCGGTGACGATGACGTCGAGCGACACGGCGGTGATCCGCGTCAACACGCCGTCGGTGACGATCAACGCCGACCAGTACTTCACGAGCACGCCGCGCGTCGTCCCGGGCGGCACGCCGGGCACGGCCTGGGTCCGGATCAGCGCGAGCGGCCACACGCCCGACTCGGTGCAGTACACGGTGGTCGGGCCGCACATCCGGTTCACGCTCCCCGCGCAGCGCGTCGGCGCGGGCCAGTACCGGCCGGACGGCTACGTCTACACGCCCGACAACGTGACCGCGCCGCTCGTGGTGCACCTCACCTCGAGCAATGCCGGCGTCGCGGTGGTCACCGACTCCGTGATCATCCCGGCGAACTCGTACTACGCCTACTACAACCTGAGCGGCGTCGCACCGGGCACGGTGCGGATCAACGTGAGCGCGGCGGGCTACCAGCCCGACTCGGCGAACTTCACGGTGACGACGCCGCGCACGACGCTGAGCGGCGGCGGCACGGTGAACAACTTCCGCCCGCCGATGGGCATCACCGTCTACTCGGCCGACTCGACGGGCGCCGCGCACTACGCCTCGGACACGATCATCACGAGCTTCAGCTCGAGCGACGCGGCGGTCGTGACGGTGACGGCCGCCGACACCATCCTGCCCGGGCAGTACTACGCGTCGGACGCGCGCGTGACCGTCGTCGGGCTCGGCTCCGCGTGGGTGCGTGTCAACGCGCCGGGGATGCGCCCCGACTCGGTGTTCTACACGGTCGTCACGCCGCAGCTCAACTTCAGCGCCGGCGGCTACCGCCTCGGCCGCCGGCAGTTCCGGCTCCCGACCGACTTCTACATCTACACGCCCGACAACCGCGACACGCCGCTCAACGCGACGATCACGCAGACGAACGCGGCGATCGACTCGCTCACGTCGACCGCGCTCACGATCAACGCCGGCAGCTACTACAGCTACTTCGGCATCGCGGGTCTCGGCACCGGCGTCGACACGCTGATCGTCTCGGCGCCGGGATACCTGCCCGACACGATGGTGGTGACGGTGACGAGCCCGCGCCTGACGCAGGGCGGCATCCCCGGCTCGGCGACGACGACGTCTCCGCCGTCCACCGCGGCCGTCTACGTCACCGACAGCACCGGGAACGCGCACTACTCGCTCGACACGCTGCTGCTCTCGGCGCACTCGAGCAACGACGCGGTGATCCAGCCCGAGAGCCTCGGGTTCCGCCTGCCGCGCGGCGCCTACTACGTGTACACGCGCGTCCGCTACATCGGCCCGGGCACCGCGAACATGACCTGGAGCGACTCGCTCGCCACCGGATATGGCAGCGTCACGTCGAACAACGTCACCGTCACCGGCCCCGCACTCGGCATCTACAACGGGCGGCCGATCCTCGGCCAGCGGCAGTACGGCGCCGGCGGCGCCGCGTACGTCTCGATCCCCGACGCGATCGGCGTGCCGCTCGCGGTGCACCTCGTCTCGACGGATCCGGCGGTCGCGACGGTGCCGGACAGCGTGGTCATCCCGCCCGGCCAGACCTACGTCTATTTCGACATCCGCGCACAGGACGTGATCGGCACCGTGCAGATCCAGGCGAGCGCCACCGGCTACTCGCCGACCTTCACGACGCAGCAGGTGACCGCCGCGCGCTTCAGCGTGCAGGTCTCCGGCACCGTGCGCACGACGCAGGGACCGCAGACGATCACCGTCTATCCCACCGACGCCAACGGGAATGCGCACTACGTCTGGGAGCCGGTGACGGTGAACCTCGTCTCGTCCAACCCGGCGGCGGCGACGGTCGACAGCACGAGCGTCGTGCTCGCCGTCGGCAGCTACTACAACAACAGCGCGCGGCTGGTGCCGCAGGCGGCGGGCGGCACGACGATCACCGCGAGCGACCCGCGCGCCGTGAGCTACCGTTACGGCGACGGCACGGCCGGGGTCTCGGTCATCCTGCCGACGCTCGCGGTGAGCTGGGGCGGCACGATGCGGCTCGGCATCGGCCAGTGGGTCGAGCCGTACGCGTCGTCGCCGGACAACGTCAGCGCGCCGCTCACGGTCACGGTGACGCATGCGAACGGCGCGACCTCGACGGCGCCGACCCTCACGATCCCCGGCAGCAGCTACTACATCTACCATCGCATCACGACGCTCGCCGCCGGCACCGACACGCTCACGTACAGTGCGCCGGGCTACTTCAACGCGACCGGCATCGTCGCCGTCGCGCCGGGCCGCGTCGACGGCATCGGCGGCTGGCCGGGCACGCTCGCCACCGACTCGGTGGCGGTCACGCTCTACGCGCGCGACCCCGACGGGAACGTGCGCAACGTCGCGGTCGCGACGACGTTCGACATCGGCATCGCCGGCGGTGCGCTCGAGGCGCGCAGCGGCGGCGCGGCGAGCGCGGTGATCACGGGCGTCACGATCCCCGCCGACGCGAGCCAGGTCACCTTCTACCTGCGCCGCCTCGCGAATGGGACGGCGACCGTCACCTTCACCAACGCGAACTACGTGACGCACGTCGCCCCGGTCGTCACGGTCACGGGGGCCCCATGATCCCGGTCCGCGCCCTTCGAGCGGTCCTTGCGCTCGCGCTGCTGGCCGCCGCCGCGCCGCTCGCCGCTCAGCAGGCGCAGGCGCCAGCACAGGCGGCGCCCGCCTCGCCGCCGCCCACCGCCGTCGCGCCCGCGACGGCGGCACCGACCCTCGTCCCGCCGGCGGACGCGGTCGCGCTCTGCAATGACCGCACGGTGGTCGTCGCGCCCGCGCAGCCGTCGGCCTGTTCGGCGCGCGGGGGCGTGAAGGTCCTGCTCCCGGGCCCGCGCCCGGCGCCCGCGGCGCCCGTGCGCGCGGCCGCTCCGGCCCAGGTGGCGGCGCCGGCAAGCGCTGTCACGCCACCTGCCGGTGCGACGATGCGCTGCAAGGACGGCACCTGGCTCTCAGGCACGCCCGACGCGCAGCGGTGCCGCGACAAGGGCGGACTCGCCGTGATCCTGCCAGTGCAGGCACCTCCTCCCGCACGCCCGCCGCGCTGAGCCGGGGAACGGTATGTTCTGCGGGGGGCGCCCATCGGGACGCCCCCCGCCTCGTTTCCCGTCCCCGACCATCGTGCGCAGAGTCTCCTTGCTGGTCCGCAGCATCGCGTGCGCCGGGGCCCTCCTCGGCGGCGCGCGGCTCGGCGCCCAGGAGGCCGCCACCCTCGAGTCGTGGCGGCTCGTGCGCTATGCGACGCGCGAGGGGATCCGCTCGCCCATCGTGCAATCGCTGGCGGAATCGTCGACCGGCACGGTCTGGGTCGCGACCGCCAGCGGCATCGCCTGGTTCGATGGCTGGCGCTGGCACCAGTCGCGCAGCGAACCCGACCTGCTCACGCGACCCGCCTCGCGGCTTCGCCCGATGGCCGCCGACTCGATGCTCGCCGTGATCCACAACTTGCTCTTCGTGGGCGACACGGCGGGCTTCACGCGTCTCGCCGTCGTGGTGGACGGCACCGAGGAGCAGGTGCACGATGCGACCTGGTCGGACGAGGGTCTCATCCTGCTCGTCGGCTTCGGCGCCTCGATGGATTCGGTGCGGCTCATGCGCTGGCGCGGCGGCCGCGCCGAACCGCTCGCTGCGCCCGCCCCGCTCGTCGGCCGAGGTGTCGCGTCGCTCCATCCGGCCGCGGGCAGCGGCTACTGGCTCAACACCTCCGGCGGCCTCTACCGCCGCCGCGCCGGGCGATGGGAGAGGCGCATCGAGGCCGCGGGGCGCGCGCTCCGGGTGCCGGTCCTCGCCGAGGGACCGACCGGATGGACGATCGCGAGCGTCAGCGTCGAGCGCTCGCCGGACGCCATCTGGGCGTGGCGGGGCGAATCTCGGCCGGTCCCGCAGGCGAGCGAGGGCGTCTACCCGATCCTCGGGGCGATCGTCGACGGGGACGAGCTCCTCGCCGTGCACTCGGGCGGCTATCTGCGCCGTTTCGATGGGCGACGCTGGCAGACCGTGAACGCCGAGTACGGGGCGCTCGCCGACGTGCGCGCGGTCTTGCGGGACCGGCTCGGCGACCTGTGGATCGGGACCGGCCAGGGACTCGTGCTCGTGCGTGAGGCGTCGCGTCTCTGGACCGGCACGGCGCATCCATTCCCCAGCCTGCGCAATCGGGTGAATGCGGTGCTCTCGCTCCCGAACGGCGAGCTCTGGGTCGCGAGCGGCGACGGCATCGAGGTCATCGGCCCGGGAGACCGGCGCCGGCACATCGCGCGCATCGCGGACGCCCCGCTCCGGACCGTGACCGCACTCGCGCGCGATTCGGCGGGCAACGTCTGGGTGGGCAGCGGAAGCGATCTCGATGGTGCGCTGCGGTGGGACGGGCGGACCTGGCGGCGCTTCACGGCGCGCGACGGACTTGGCGCGCGGCATGTGCACCGCATCGTCGTCGCGCCGGACGGAGCCGTCTGGTTCCTCGGGATCGATGCGGGAGAGTTCACGTTCAACACGGGGCCCGGGGCATTCGAGTACCGGGACGCGCGCTTCCGCCGCGTCGGCGTCGAGGACGGGCTCCCCTCGGGCCGCGTCTATGACTTCGCCCAGTCGCGCGACGGCACGCAGTGGTTCGGCACGTCCGCGGGGCTCAGCCGGCTCCGTGACGGCAAGTGGACGCACTGGACCGAGCGTCGCGGCCGCACGCGGACGAGGGATTTCAGCGGCACGCCGATCCGCGTCTTCACGCTCGACCTCGATTCGACCGGGACGCCGTGGTTCTCCGATCCTTCCTCGGGATTCCCCTACGGCATCGGCACCGTCGAGGCGGACACGCTGCGATTCGTCACGACCGAGCAGGGATTGCCGAGCAACCAGGTGCAGATGCTGCGATTCGGCCGCGATGGCACGCTTTGGGCGGCGACGAACAACGGGCTCGCGGCGTACAACGCCGGCGCCTGGTACCCGTTCGGCACCGAACGCGGACTCGGCTTCCCGCAGCTCTGGCCGGTCGAGGTCACCGACTCCGTCGTCACCGTCGGCACGCTCGGCGGCGGCGTGCGCCGGCTCAACCTCTCGGAGGCGCGCGTGCCACCGCCGCGCGTGGAGGTGGCGCCGCCGACGATCGGCACGACGCTGGTCAGCCTGCAGTGGCAGCCGCACGCGTGGCGCGGCACCATCCCTGCCGCGACGATCGAGACGCGGTGGCGCTTCGACGGCGGCCCGTGGACTCCGTGGGGGCTCGACCACGCGACCATCCAGGCGTTCCGCCGCGGTCGGCACACCATCGAGGTGCAGGCGAAGGGCGCGTTCGCGCCGCTCGACGCGCCGATCACGTCGGTCGCGTTCGACGTGCCGGGGCCGATCTATGCGCGGCCCGCCTTCCTCCTCCCGGTCGGCGCACTGGCCCTGACCATCGTGGCGCTGCTGGTGCTGGGGAACCGCCGCCAGCGCCGCGATGCCGGCGTGCTGCGCGAGAGCGAGGTGCGCTTCCGTTCGCTCGCCGGCGCCACGAGCGAGGGGATCGCCATCTCGATGGACGGCCGCGTGGTGGACGCGAACGAGCAGCTCCACTGGCTGCTGCGCGCGCCGCCCGGGGCGCTCGTCGGCCGCGAGGTCACCGCACTCGTCGCGCTCGAGGGCGCGGGCGAGGCGACGCGCATCATCACACGCGACGACGGCTCGACCTTCCCTGCCGAGGTGCGCGAGACCGCGCTCGCTCACCAGGGGCGCGCGGCGCGCGTGACGGCCGTGCACGACATCTCCGACCGCGAGACCGCGATGCGTGCATTGCGGGAATCGGAGGAACGGTTCGAGACGATGTTCCGCTCGAGCCCGTCGGCGATCACGCTCACGCTCTGGCCCAACGGTGAGCTGGTGGACGTGAGCCGGGGATTCGAGCGCCTCACCGGATACGCGCGCGCCGACGTGCTCGACCGCTCGGCGCTCGCGCTCGGCATCTACGAGGACCCGGCGGAGCGCGCGGCGCTCATCGCCACGCTCGCGGCGCAGGGGCGCGCCGAGAACATCTCGCTCAGCCTCCGGCGCCGTGACGGGATCCACCGCGACGTGCTCGGCACCTTCGAGCGACTCGACCTCGGCGGGCGGCAGCACGTGCTCGGCGTCCTCACCGACATCACCGAACGCCGCACGCTCGAGGCGCAGCTGCTGCAGTCACAGAAGATGGAGGCCGTCGGGCGCCTCGCCGGCGGCATCGCGCACGACTTCAACAACCTGCTGACCGTGATCCTCGGGAACGCCGACATGCTGCGCCACTCGGTCGAGCGCCCCGAATCGCAGGCCGACGTCGAGGAGATCCACAGCGCCGCGCGGCGCGCGTCCGACCTCACGCGCCAGCTGCTCACCTTCGCCCGCAAGCAGCGGATCGCGCCCGAGCTGCTCGACCTCGGCGAGATCGTGCCGCGCACGCAACGGATGCTCGCCCGCCTGCTCGGCGAGCGCATCCGCGTGGACTCGCGCATCGCCGCCGACGTGCCGCTCGTGGTGATGGACGCCGGGCAGCTCGAGCAGGTGCTCGTGAACCTCGCGGTCAACGCGCGCGACGCGATGCCGCAGGGCGGCGAGCTGATGATCGAGGCGGGCGAGGTGCTGCTCGACGACAGCTACACGCGCGACCACGCGGAAGTGGCGCCGGGCCGGTACGCGCTCGTCGCGATCACCGACACCGGGATCGGCATCGCGCCCGAGGCGCTGCCGCGCATCTTCGAGCCCTTCTTCACCACCAAGGAGGTGGGCCAGGGCACCGGCCTCGGCCTCTCGATCTGCTACGGCATCGTGCGCGAGGCGGGCGGCCACATCGCGGTCTACAGCGAGGTCGGGCGCGGCACCACGGTGAAGGTGTACCTGCCGGCGCGCACCGCCGCGCGGCGCAACTCGCCGGTGCCGGAGCCCCGCGCGCTCGTCGGGGGCTCGGAGCCGTTGCTCGTGGTCGAGGACGAGGCGCTCGTGCGCAACCTCGTCGAGCGGGTGCTCCGGAGCATCGGCTACCAGGTCGTCAGCGCGGGCGACCACGTCGAGGCGATGGCGGCGCTCGAACGCATGCCGGAGCCGCCGCGGCTCCTCATCTCCGATGTCGTGCTGCCGGGCCCGAGCGGGCCCGAGATCGCGCGCGCCGTGCGCGCGCGCGTGCCGGGGATCCCGGTGCTCTACATCTCGGGTTACACCGAGCGCGGCGCCGCGCCGATGGCCCTCGACGCGCCGCTGCTGTCCAAGCCGTTCACGCCCGAGCAGCTCGCGACGACGGTGCGCGCCGCGCTCGACGGGTCGAACGGCGCCGCCGGCGGCTGGGCCGGCGGCGGGAAAACCGATGGCGGCCCGCACACGTAAGCTTCTCCCGCGGACCGTCCCTCCTTCCCTTCCGACGTGCTCTACCGACGCATCCTCACCTGGGTCTGGGCCCTGGTCGTCCTCGCCATCGGCGCCTGGTACCTCACGCACCCCGCCGACTTCTCGTCCGAACGCTTCGAGGCGCTCCTCGCGAGCTGGGGCCCGTGGGCCTTCCCCGGCTTCGTGGTGATCTCCTTCCTGCGCGGGCCGCTGCTCGTGCCGAGCACGCCGGTGGTGCTCGCCGGCGGGGCGTTCTTCCCCGAAGCGATCCCGGCAGTGCTGGCGGTGTCAATGGTGGGGATCGTGGCCTCGGCCACCCTCCTCTATCGCTTTCCGGGCTTTGCAGGATACGATTCACTGTTGGAGGCGAAGCATCCGGAGAAGCTGGCGATGGTCCGGAAGCGCCTTGCCGGGCCGGGGGCGATGTGGTTCGTCGCACTCTGGTCGTTCGCCCCGGTGGTGCCGACGGACCTCATCTGCTACGCGGCCGGTCTCGTCCGGATGCCGTACCGGCGGATGATCCTCGGCGTGATCATCGGGGAGCTGCCGCTGGTGACCGCGTACATCTTGCTGGGCACGAAGCTGTCCGCCTTCCTCCCCCTCTGAGCGGGGTGTCGATGATCGAGCACATCAAGCACATCAAGACGTCCGGGACGATCGTCCGGAGCTCGCCGTTCCTGATCCGGCGGCTGCTGCGCGCGATCGACTTCGACCGGGCGGAGACGATCGTGCAGCTCGGCGTCGGCACCGGATGCATCACCCGCGCGCTGCTGAAGCGGATGCGCCCGCGGACCCAGCTCGTCTCGCTCGAGCTGAATGAGGTGTTCATCGAGGAGAACCGCGACCTGACCGACGCGCGGCTCACGCTGGTGCAGGGCTGCGCGTCGCACCTGCCGCGCATCGCCGACGAGCTAGGCCTGGACTCGATCGACTACATCGTCTCGAGCCTGCCGCTCGCGATCATGAACAAGCTCCGCGTCGAGCGGATCCTCCGCGAGAGCGGCCGCCTGCTCTCGCCCGACGGGATGTTCCTGCAGTACCAGTACTCGCTCTCGCAGCTGAAGACGCTCGAGCGACGCTTCGCCGACGTGCGCGTCGGCTTCACGCTGGCGAACATCCCGCCGGCGTTCGTCTACGAGTGCACGCCGCAGGCCGCGGCGGCCGGCGGACACTGACCCGTCGCCGGCGTCGCCTCCCGGCGCGCCGACGGCCCTCCGCGTCCGGTCAGCGATTCGCCTTCGCGAACTCCGCCTTGAGCGTCTTCATCATCGCCCCGCGCTTGTCGTACAGGCGCTTGAGCTTCCGCGGCTCCCGCGTCGCGAGGGCGTAGCTCGTCAGGATCGGCAGCGCGATCGTCGAATCGAGGTAGCAGACCACGGCGTCGGGGAGCTTGTCGGGGTCGATCTTCCCCCAGCTCACCGCCTCGGCCGGCGTCGCGCCGGACAGGCCGCCGGTGTCGGGGCGGGCGTCGGTCATCTGCAGGAAGTAGTCGTGCCCCCGTTCATCGATCCCGAGCACCTCCTGGATCTGCGGCTCGGTCTGGAGCGCGAAGTTCTTCGGGCTCCCGCCGCCGGCGATCAGCACCGCGCTCTCGCCGCCGCCGCGCTTCGCGTGCAGCACGATCGCCGCCGTCTCGTTCACGTCCTGATTCGGGTCGATGAGGCACTTCCCGCCCTCGAGCTGCAACGCGGCGACGTTCATCCCGATGCTCGAGTCGCCGGGCGAGCTCGTGTAGATCGGCACGCCGCAGCGGTAGGCCGCCGCCAGCAGCGACTTCTGCGGGATGCCGAGCGCCTTCTCGCGCTCGACGAGGTACTTGCCGCAGAGGTGGTGGAACTCGGCACTCGACATCGTGCGCTGGAACTCCGGCGCGCGGATGATCTTCCGGAAGAACGCGTCGGTGCTCAGCAGCACGTCATAGTCGAAGAAGACGTCGTAGATGCGCACGACGCCCTCCTCGCGCAGCACGGAGTCCGACGCCTGCGGGTTGCCGCGGTGCATCGAGAGCCCGAGCCCGAAGTGCGTGTCGTGGTACAGGTTGGCGCCGGTGGAGATGATCCAGTCCACGAACCCCGCCTCCATCAGGGGGATGATCGTGCTCATGCCGAGCCCCGCCGGCGTGAGCGCGCCGGTGAGCGTCATGCCGACGGTCACCTTGTCGCCGAGCATCGTGCGGGAGAAGAGCTGGCACCCCTCACGCAGACGGCCCGAGTTGTAGCTCTGGAAGACGCCGTCGACGAGGTCGACGACCGTCTCACGGCCGTCGAGCTTGCGCGGGTCGATCTTCTTGCCGCGCAGCAGCGCGCTCTGCGCCTTGGTGCCCACCCGGTGGCTCTTCGCCTCACGCTGCTCGGCGGCGCGCTTCTGCGCCGCCTTGTTGCCCGCCGCGCTCGCGCGCTTCGCCTTCCCGTCGCCGTGCCGCGAGGCCTTGAACCCGCCCCGCTCGCGTCCGCCCTTCGTCATGCCCGGTCCTCCATCCTTCTCCCCTGGTTCGCCCGCTGCCGGGCCGTCTTGAGCTGCAGTTCGTAGGCCTGCTCCACCACCCGCGCCGCCTCGGCCGGGTCGTCCGTCACCACCATCAGGTCCATGTCGCCGGCCGAGATCTTCCGCTCGGCCAGCACGCGGCTGTTCAGCCAGCGCACGAGCCCGGCCCAGTAGTGCGTGCCGAACAGCACCACCGGGAACTGCGAGATCTTCCCGGTCTGGATCAGCGTCAGCGCCTCGAAGAGCTCGTCGAAGGTCCCGAACCCGCCCGGGAAGATGATGAACGCGCTCGAGTACTTGATGAACATCGTCTTGCGCACCGCGAAGTAGCGGAAGGCGACGTTGGTGTCGACATACGGGTTCGTCCCCTGCTCGAACGGCAGCTCGATGTTGCAGCCGATGCTCGGCGCGTGGGCGAGGCGCGCACCCTTGTTGGCCGCCTCCATGATGCCGGGGCCGGCGCCGGTGATGATGGAGAATCCGCGCTCGCCGAGCAGGCGCGCGGTCTCCACCGCCGCGATGTACTGCGGGTCGTCGGGATGCGTGCGCGCCGAGCCGAAGATGGAGACGCCCTTCTCGACCTTCGCGAGCTTGTCGAAGCCCTCGATGAACTCCGACATGATGCGCATCACGCGCCAGGTGTCGGTCGAGCGGAAGTCGGGGCGGGGGCCACCGTGCTGCAGGAGCCGCGCGTCCTCGGTGAGCGCCCACGCCGTGTCGCCGATCGCGTCGTCGGTCGCCGCGCGCGGGAGGGCGTCGTCCCTCACCGCGGGGAACGCGCCCGAGGCGCGGCGGCCCTCCTCGACGCGCGCCTTGTAGGCGGCGACCGACTCCTTCGACGCGCTCGCGAGCCGCTCCGGGTCGATCGGCGCGCCGCGCGCGCTCTTCGGCGGCTTCGTCCGGCCCGGCTTCGCCTTCGCCGCGGACTTGGGTCTGCGCTTCTGTGCCATGAGCGGTGAAGTCTACCTTATGGCGTGACCGTCGTCATCCTCGTCGCCGACGGCGCCCGCCCCGACGTCCTCTCAGCCGCGATGGCCGCCGGACGCCTCCCCGCGCTCGAGGCGCTCTGCGCCGACGGCGCGGCGCACGTCGTCACGTCGGTCTTCCCGTCCACCACGGGGCCGGCGTACGTGCCGTTCCTGATGGGCATCCACCCCGGCGAAGCGGGAGTGCCGGGGATCCGCTGGCTCGACCGCGCCGGCGGCATCGCGTGGGCGCCGCGGAACGCGAGGAGCTACGTCGGCGCCGAAGCGCTGTTGCAGGACGGCGACCTCGCGCGCGCGCACCCGACGCTCTTCGAGCTCGCGCCCATGTCGCTCGCCGCGCTCTCGCCCATCGGACGCGGGCTCGCGCCCGGCGCGCGCCTGGGCGCCAGCGCGCGCTGGTGGCCTCGGCTCGCATGGACGCACTTCCGTGGCGACCTCGCCGGCTGGCTGCGGCTCGAGCGCGACCTCGCCGGCGAGTTCGCGGCACGCGTGGATGGCGAGCAGCCGGCGCTGGCGTTCTTCGCGCACCCCGGGATCGACAAGCTCTCGCACGCGCTTGGGCCCGACGCGCCCGAGGTACTCGACGCGTACGGGAACGTGGACGCGCTCGTCGCGCGGCTCCGCCGTGACGCGGCGTGCCGCGGCCGGCCACTCGACCTGATCATCGTGAGCGACCACGGGCACGAGCCGGTCGCGCGGCACGACGACCTCGCGCAGGCCGTGCGGGACCTCGGCTACGGAGTGCTCGCGCACCCCTGGACGTTCGCTGGCGGCGACGAGGTCGCGGTGATGGTGAGCGGCAACGCGATGGCGCAGCTCTACCTCGATCCCGACACGCGCGAGCGACGATGGTGGCCGCGGCTCGCGCGGCGCTGGGAGCGCCTTGCCGATGCCATGCTGGCGCGCGAGGCGGTCGAGCTGCTGCTACTCCCGCACGCGCCGCACGTCTGCGAGGTGCGCTCGCGCGCGCACGGCAGCGCGTTCGTCACGCGCGAGGCCGACGGCACCCTCGCGTACCGACCCGAGCGCGGCGACCCGCTGCGGCTCGCCGCCGCGGTCGGCGGCTCCGGCGCCATCGACGGGCTCACCGACCACGAGGCGTGGGAGGCCACGCGCGACACGCCCTTCCCCGACTCGCTGGTGCAGGTGCTCGCGCTCGGGGGCGCCTCGCGCGCCGGCGACCTGCTGCTCTCGGCGGCGGACGGCTGGGACCTGCGGGCGCGGTGGGAGCCGATCCCTCACCGCTCGACGCACGGCGCGCTGCGCGCGGCGCAGATGCTCGTCCCGTTGCTGACGTCGTTCGCGCTGCCGTCCGCGCCGCGCACCACCGCCGACGTCTTCGGGCTGGCGCGCGAGCGCCTCGTCAGCCGGCCGACGCGGTGACGCGCCCGTAGAGGCGACCGAGCCGCTCGGCGAGGGCGCGCTGCGCGACGCGCAGCTCCTCCAGCCGCTGCTGCTGCCGGCGCCGCAGGAAGAAGCGCTTCATCGTCTCCCACGCCTGCTTCCGCTGCTCGCCGATCGCGAGCGTCGCGAACGCCCACACCGGCTGCACCAGCAGCGCGACGAGTGCGAAGCCGAGCCCCGCCGTCCACCAGACCACGCCGGCGACGAGCACGAACCAGAGCCCGAAGACGACCGCGCCGACGAGGACGCGATGCGTGACGACGGTGTCCTCGCCCTCGGTGGCGGACATCCCGTCGGCGATCGTGACCGTCGCGCGCTTGGGGGCCCAGAACATCACGGCGCCGGCGAGCGAGACGGGCAGCACGATCGCGAACGGCAGCCGCGCCACGGTCCACTCGACCGCCTCGCCGAGGTTCGCGCGCCCTTCGAGGGTGCCCGGCGAGAGGCCGAGGTCACGGAGCTCGTCGACGTGCCGCTGGAGGTCGGCGGCGACGGCGCGCCACTCGTCGTCGCCGCCGCGGCGGAGCGCGTGCAGCGCCTCGGTGGTCACGCGCAGCCGCAGCACCTCCGCCGCGGCGTCGCCGGTGCGCACCTCCTGCTCGGCGCTCCAGACCTGCTCGGCGGCGCGCACGAGCGGTTCGTCCTCCCACTGCTCGAGGTTCAGCGTCACCGCGCGCATCATCTGCTCGATGCGCTTCGTGAGCGTGCGCACGCCCTCGCGATTCTCGACGCCCTTCACGAGGAGGTCGTCCCAGCGGAACGGCTCGGCGATGATGACGTGCGCCTCGCTGCGGAAGCGGTCCCGGTCGCGGAAGACGAGCCCCATCGCGACGATCGGGAAGTCACGGCCGATGCGCTGGCCGGCGCCGATCGCGACGCGCGCGGCGCCGGTCTTCAGCGGCGCGAGCTGCGACGACGAGTGCGAGACGCCCTCGGGGAAGATCCCGACGGCGTCGCCGGCGGCGAGCACCGCATGGACGTCGCGGAACGAGTCGAGGTTCTGCGAGACCTTCGTCGGGTCGTCCTGCTGGCGGTAGACGGGCACCGAGCCGACGCCGCGCACGAGCCAGCCGATGAGCTTGTCCCTGAACAGCGGCGCCTTCGCGAGAAAGCGCACCGAGCGGTCCGCGGCGACGACGACGAGCGCCGGATCGACCAGCGAGTTGTTGTGGTTCGCGACGAGCAGGACCGGCCCCTCCGACGGTACGCGCGCGCCGGCGATGGTCACGCGGTAGTAGGCGCGGACCGCGAGGTTCGAGATGACGTCCATCACCCACGGCATCGCCATGGGGCGGAAGATACGGGCGCGCCGGGGGCCGGGCTACGCGGCGCGCTTGTGGTACTGCCGCACGGCGATGGTGAGCACCAGCGTGCCGGCGACGGCGAGCACGGCGAGCTGCGGCCAGACGTCGCCGATGCCGGCGCCCTTCAGCAGCACGGCGCGCATCAGCGTGATGAAGTGCGCCATCGGGTTCACGCGCGCGACCCACTGCGCCCAGTGCGGCATCGCGCTCACCGGGGTGAAGAGGCCGCTCATCAGCAGGTAGACCATCAGGATCGAGAAGTTCACGAACATCGCCTGCTGCTGCGTCTCGGTGACGGTCGAGACCCAGAGCCCGATCCCGAGCGCCGCGACGAGGTAGAGCGCCGCACCGCCGAAGACGAGGAAGAGGCTCCCCTCCATCGGCACGCCGAAGACGAGCCGCGCGACGGTGAGCCCGATCGACAGGACGACCATCGCGATCACCCAGAGCGGGATCAGCTTGGCGGCGATGAACACCGGCCGCGAGACCGGCGTGACGTTGAGTTGGTCGAGCGTCCCCGCCTCCTTCTCGCGCACGATGTTCATCGCCGTCAGCAGCGTGCCCACGATCGTGAGCAGCTGCACGAGGATCCCCGGCACCATGTAGTGCTTGTAGTCGAGCTCGGCGTTGTACCAGCCGCGGCTCCGCACCTCGATCGCGGGCGTGCCGCGCCGCGGCGGCGCCTCGTGCCGCGCGCCGCCCAGCGCCGCGGCGGGCGCCGTGGCGGGCGCCAGGCGCGGCGTCAGCTCGGCCGCGTAGCGCGCGAGCACCTGCCGCGCGTAGGCCGCCGTCACGCCGGCGGCCGCGCCGTCCTCGGCATTCAGCAGCATCTGCACCTCCGCGCGGCGCTCGCGCACCAGCGCCCGCTCGAACCCGCGCGGCACGACCAGCACGAGGTCCACGTTGCGGCGCATCAGCGCCTGGTCGCCGCGCGCGACGCTCGCGCTCGCCTCCTCGGCGACGAAGCGCCCCGACGCGGTGAGCCGGTCCACCACGCCGCGCGAGGCGGCGCTGTGGTCGAGGTCGACCACGTGCATCCGCGCCTCCTTCACCTCGAACGTCGCCGCGTTCGAGAGGATCACCAGCTGCACGATCGGCACCATGAAGAGCATCCGGACCAGCGCGGGGTCGCGGAAGATCTGCAGGAACTCCTTGCGGAGGAGGAAGCGCAGCGCGCGCATCAGTCGAGCCGCTCCTTGAACGACTTCGTCGCCGCGACCAGGAGGAGCAGCAGCATCCCGGCCAGCACCGCGAGCTCCTGCCAGAGGTGCACGACGCCGGCGCCCTTCAGCATCACGCCGCGGACGATCACGATGAACCACCGCGCGGGCACCGCGTGCGAGACGAGCCAGAGCGGCCACGGCAGGCTCGCGATCGGGAAGATCATCCCCGAGAGCAGCGTGCTCGGCAGCATCGTGCCGAGCATCGCGCCCATCATCGCGGTGCGCGGCGACGCCGTGCGCGCGGCGATCAGCACGCCGAGCGCCAGGCAGACGCAGGCGTACAGCGCCGCCGCGCCGAGGAGCAGCACGAGGCTCCCGCGGAACGGCACGCCGAAGACGAGCCAGGCAGCCAGCAGCGCGGTGACGACGTTCGCCGACGCCAGCAGCAGGTACGGCGCGACCTTCCCGACGATGATCTGCCAGGGCCGGAGCGGCGAGACGAGGAGGATCTCCATCGTCCCGCGCTCCTTCTCGCGCGAGAGCGAGATGGCGGTCATCAGCGCCGAGACGAGCGTGAGCACGAGCGAGATCAGCCCCGGGACGAAGAGGTTCACGCTCTCCAGCGTCGGGTTGAAGCGCATCCGGAGCTCGGGGTCGATGCGCAGGCCGGTGCGCGCGCCGGGCAGCGCCGCCTGCCACTGCTGCACGACCGCGGTCGCGTAGCTCTGCATCGTCGTCCCGGTGTTCGGGTTCGACGCGTCGGTGACGACCTGGATCCGCGCCGGCGTGCCGTCGGCGATCGCGTCGGCGAGCCCGGGGGCGATCACGATCGCGACGTCGGCCGCGCCGCGCCGGAAGAGCGGCTCGAGCGCGTCGGCGCTGCGCTCCGCGGCGACGACGCGGAAGCGCCCCGTGCCGCCGAAGCGCGCGCGCAGCGCCAGCGACTGCGCGTCGGGCGCCGGGTCGACGAACGCGATGCGGATGTCGGTGACGTCGGTGCGGATCGCGAAGCCGAAGAGCACGACCTGCGCGAGCGGCATCAACAGGAGGATCGTCAGCGTCTGCCGGTCGCGCAGGATGTGGCGCATCTCCTTCACGACGAAGGCGCGCAGCGCGTCGAGCGGGCTCGCGTGCGTCACGCGGCCGCCGTCGCCGGCCGCGCGAGCCGCACGAACACCTCGTCGATGCTCGGCACGCCGAACTCCTGCTTCAGTGCCGCCGGCGTCCCCATCGCGGCGATCCGGCCGTCCACCATGATCGAGAGCCGGTCGCAGTACTCCGCCTCGTCCATGTAGTGCGTGGTCGCGAACACCGTCGTGCCGCGCGCCGCCGCTGCGTAGATCATCTCCCAGAACTGCCGGCGCGTCACCGGGTCCACGCCGCCGGTGGGCTCGTCGAGGAAGACGACCTGCGGGCGGTGCAGCATCGCCACCGAGAACGCGAGCTTCTGCTTCCACCCCAGCGGCAGCGTGCCGACGAGCGCCTGCCGCGCGCCGCCGAGCGCGAGCGTGTCGAGCATCTCGTCGCCCCGGTCGCGGATCTCGGCGTCGGAGAGCCCGTAGATGCCGC
>CAZIDS010000021.1:0-21301 GCA_964537945.1 uncultured Gemmatimonas sp.
CCACGATGGGGTGGTGGGAATCGACGCCGGGCGGCGACTCGACGCGGACACAGGAGATGATCGACAAGGAGCGGGCGTTCGCGATGCGCGGCCTCGGCACCGACGGCCGCGAGATGCATTGGACGATGATCCGCGCCGTGCTCGCGTCGGTGGCGCACACCGCGATCATCCCGATGCAGGACCTGCTGGGCCTCGGCAGCGAGGCGCGCATGAACCTTCCCGGCCGCCAGGGCGGCAATTGGGGATGGCGCTTCACCTGGGACCAGCTCGGCGACGACGTCGGCCGCCGGCTCCACGAGATGGTGACCCTCTACCAGCGGTAGCGAGGCGAGATGACGTCCAACGCGTCCAGTGCGTCCACGCCGGCGAAGTTCTCGGCGATCTGGAACATGAGTTTCGGGTTCCTCGGGATCCAGTTCGGATGGGGGCTCCAGATGGCGAACATGAGCGCCATCTACGAGTACCTCGGCGCGAAGCCCGACGAGATCCCGATCCTCTGGCTCGCCGCGCCGCTCACGGGCCTGCTGGTGCAGCCGGTGATCGGGCACCTGAGCGACCGCACCTGGTCGCCGCGCTTCGGGCGCCGCCGGCCGTTCTTCATGGTGGGCGCGATCCTGAGTTCGCTCGCGCTCATCGCGATGCCGAACTCGTCGACCCTCTGGATGGCGGCCGGCCTCCTCTGGATCCTCGACGCCAGCATCAACATCTCGATGGAGCCCTTCCGCGCCTTCGTCAGCGACCTGCTGCCGCAGTCGGAGCGGACGCGCGGCTTCGCGATGCAGTCGTTCTTCATCGGCGCGGGCGCGGTGATCGCGAGCGCGCTGCCGTGGGTGCTGACCAACTGGGCCGGCATGGTGAGCGACCATGCGGCCGGCACGATCCCGACGACGACGCGGATCTCCTTCTACATCGGCGCGGCCGCCTTCCTCGGCGCCGTGCTCTGGACCGTGCTCACCACGCCCGAGAAGCCGCCCGCCGACCTGGCGGCGTTCGAGCGCGAGAAGAAGGAGAGCGCCGGCTTCCTCAACGTGATCGACGAGATCTTCCGCGCGATCAGCGGGATGCCGCAGACGATGCGCCAGCTGGCGTGGGTGCAGATCTTCACCTGGCTCGGGCTCTTCTGCATGTGGCTCTACTTCGGCACCGCCGTCGCCACCGGCGTCTTTGGCGCGACCGGCCCCGAGGACCCGCGCTACCAGCAGGGCATCGAGTGGGCGGGCCTCTGCTTCGGCGCGTACTCCGTCGTGACCTTCCTCTTCGCGCACTTCCTGCCGCCGATCGCGAAGAAGAACGGGCGCAAGGCGACGCATGCGATCTGCCTCCTCGCCGGCGCGGCGGGGCTGCTCTCCGTCTCGGTCATCCACTCGCCCAACCTGCTGCTGCTCTCGATGGTCGGCGTCGGCGTCGCGTGGGCCAGCACGCTCTCGATGCCCTACTCGATCCTCGCCGGCTCGATCCCCGAGGGAAAGACGGGCATCTACATGGGGATCTTCAACTTCTTCATCGTGATCCCCGAGATCGTCGCCTCGCTCGGCTTCGGCTGGGTGATGAGCCATCTCCTGGACAACAACCGCATGGCCGCCGTGGTCGCGGGCGGATTCTGCTTCGTCGTCGCGGCGCTGCTGGTGCTCCGCGTGAACGACCCGGGCGAGGCCGCGTGAGGGCCCTCGCGCTCCTCCTCGCCGCTGCGCCCGCCCTCGCGGCGCAGGACGCCCCCGTCGTGACGAAGGTCGATCCGCCGAGCTGGTGGACTCCGTCGACGGTGAATCCGGTGCGCGTCATGATCCGCGGCCGGCATCTCGGCGGCGCCCGGCTCGAGTGCGGCCGACTCACCTGCACGAACGTGAAGGTGAACGACGCCGGCACGTACGTCTTCGCCGACGTGCGCATCCCCGGCGGGGCCGTGCCCGGCCGCTACCCGCTCACCCTGCGCACCGCCGCCGGCAGCGCCGACGCCACGTTCGAGGTGCTGCGCCCCCTTCCCAGGCCGGGACGGTTCCAGGGCTTCGGCGCGAATGACGTGATGTACCTGCTGATGCCCGACCGCTTCGCGAATGGCGACCCGTCGAACGACGACCCGGCCGAGTCGCGCGGGCTGCTCGACCGCGCCAACGCGCGCTATTACCACGGCGGCGACCTCGCCGGCGTGCGCCAGAAGCTCCCTTACCTCAAGGAGCTCGGCATCACGGCGATCTGGATGAACCCGGTCTACGACAACAATGACGGGCTCAACCACAAGGAGACGCCGGAGGGGCGCCCGATGGCCGACTACCACGGCTACGGCGCGATCGACTTCTACGGCGTCGAGGAGCACTTCGGCGACGTCGCCGGATTGAAGCAGCTCGTCGACGAGGCGCACGCGATGGGGATCAAGGTGATCCTCGACATGGTCGCCAACCACACGGGCCCCTACCACCCGTGGGTCAACGATCCGCCGACGCCCACCTGGTTCCACGGCACCGAGGCCGCCCACCCGAACAATACCTGGCAGACCTGGACGATCGCCGATCCGCACGCGACGCCGGAGATGAAGCGCGAGACGATGGACGGATGGTTCATCGACATCCTCCCCGACCTGAACCAGGACGACCCCGAGGTCGCGCGCTACATCACGCAGAACTCGCTCTGGTGGGTCGCGGTCACCGGCATCGACGGCATCCGCCAGGACACCTGGCCGTACGTGCCGCGCTGGTTCTGGCGCGACTGGATGGGCGCGCTCAAGCAGGAGTTCCCGACGCTCCGGGTCGTCGGCGAGGTCTTCGACGGCGACCCGGCGATCGTCGCCTTCCACGAGGGCGGGCGCACGGCGTGGGACCGCATCGACCCCGGCGTGGACGCGCTCTTCGACTTCCCGCTCTTCTTCCCGCTGCGCGGTGTCTTCGCCCACGGCGAGCCGGTGCGCAACCTGCCGCAGGCGCTCGCGCGCGACCGGATGTACGCGAACCCCGGGGCGATGGTCACCTTCCTCGGGCTGCACGACGTCAATCGCTTCATGGGCGAGCCGCGCGCGTCGGTCGCGTCGCTCAAGATGGCGTGGACCTTCCTGATGACGACGCGCGGCACGCCGCTCGTCTACTATGGCGACGAGATCGGCCTCGCCGGCGGCAACGACCCCGACAACCGCCGCGACTTCCCCGGCGGCTTCGCCGGTGACGCGCGCGATGCCTTCACCGCCGCCGGACGCACGCCGGAGCAGCAGGCGGTCTTCTCGCACCTGCAGCGGCTCACGAAGCTGCGCGCCGAGCGCGCCGACCTGCGCGCCGCGCCGATGCAGAACCTCGTCGTCGGCGAGCGGCAGTGGGCCTATCGCCGCGGCAACACGGTGGTCGTCTTCAACACCGACACCGCGCGCACGATGGTCCGCGTCCCGATCGGCCTCCTCGGCGCGCCGCCCATCGGCGAGTGCCTCGAGCCGGTCCCGAGCGGGCTCGTCGTCGAGGTGCGGATGGGCCCCCAGACGGCGTGCGTCTTCCCCGTCACGTCGGTGCCGATCCCCGGCCCGTCGCTCGGCGTCACCGGCACGCGGCGCATCATCCGGTCGTTCCAGTCGAAGCACGTGGACGCGCGGCAGGTGGAGGTCTGGCTGCCGCCGGGCTACGGCCGCGACACGACGCGCTACCCCGTGCTCTACATGCACGACGGCCAGAACGTGTTCGATCCCTCGACGAGCTATGGCGGCATCGACTGGGGCGTCGACGAGGCGATGACGTCGCTCCTCGCGCGCGGACGGATCCGTCCCGCGATCGTGGTCGTGAGCTGGAACACGCCGAAGCGCTCGCAGGAGTACATGGCCGAAAAGGCCGTGGTGCCGCTCGGCGCGCGCGAGATCCAGACCGGGATGGGGTCGACGATGCCCGGCCCCGCGATCGGCGACGCCTACCTGCGGTTCATGGTCGAGGAGCTCAAGCCGTTCATCGACCGGAACTACCGCACGAAGCCGGGCCGCGGCGACACCTTCGTGATGGGCTC
Organism: uncultured Gemmatimonas sp.; assembly: GCA_964537945.1. Classification (GTDB taxonomy): domain Bacteria; phylum Gemmatimonadota; class Gemmatimonadetes; order Gemmatimonadales; family Gemmatimonadaceae; genus Pseudogemmatithrix. The sequence goes on from CAZIDS010000021.1 coordinate 3,970, forward strand.
GTCGATGGGGGCGATCATCTCGCTCTACGCGGCAGCCGAATATCCGAACGTCTTCGGTGGCGTCGGCGCGGTGAGCACGCACTTCCCGATCGGGAACGGCTCGCTGATCGACTATCTCGACCGGACGATGCCGCCGCCCGCGACGCACCGCATCTGGATGGACCACGGCACGCGCACGCTCGACTCGATCTACGGGCCGTGGCAGCAGCGCGCGGACTCGGTCTTCCGAGCGAAGGGGTACCGCGACGGGCCGGGGTTCGCGACGCGCGTGTACGAGGGTGCGGCGCACGACGAGCGGGCGTGGCGGCTGCGGATCGAGGAGATCCTCACCTTCCTGCTCCGGCCCTGAGGCCGGGGCGGGAGGCCGTCGTCAGAACGAGATCGCCGGCACTTCCTTCGAGATGACGCGCACCAGGCGGTAGAGGATCGCGCTGCCATCCATCGCCGGGTCCGGGTCGCGGATCGTCTCGACCTCGAGCTGGTGCAGGAAGCCCGGCTCGAAGGTGAAACCCTCGATGGCGCCGTAGAAGTACTGCCACTCCCCCGCCGGGCCCGTCCGCACCAGCAGGCACTCGGTGATGCCCTCGCCGGTGCACGCCACCTTCTGCGGCGCGACCCAGATCTTGGTCGGCTTCAGCAGCTGGATGCCCGTCAGCGAGGCATCGCAGGATGCGACGGCGGTGGCCGCCATCGCGAGGGCCAGGAGCGCGCCGAGTCTCGTCCGAACCATCCGGGTCATGGTCGCCTCCGTCGTGACGCCAGTCAGAAGATGCACCCGGTGCGCGCCGCGACACGCACCTGTCCCCCCTCTACCCCGCAACCCCCGATCGCCGCCACCGTCACGCCCGGGAGCGATAACGTCGCGACCGCGTCCGCGGAGTTGAGGACTACAACGGTGCGTCCCCGGCGATATGCGAGCAGCGAATCAGTCGCGACCAGGACCTCGGTGGGCGCGTCGCGCAGCTCGGGGCGCGCCTTCCGCAGCGCGATGAGCGCCTGCAAGTGCGTGAAGATCCGCTCCTCGCGTTCGGTGCGCCCCGCGCGCTCGAAGGCGTTGCGCGGGTCCTCCGCCCAGCCGCCCGGGAAATCGCGCCGCTGGTCCGGGTCGCCGCCGCCGGTCATCCCGATCTCGTCGCCGTAGTAGACCTGCGGGATGCCACGCATCGTGAACTGGAAGGTGTAGGCCAGGAGCAGCCCATCGTCGCCGCGCGGTGCCTCCCAGAGGAGCCGCGAGAGGTCGTGGTTCGTCGAGACCGTGACCAGGCGCTCGGGATGGTCGTAGAGCCGGTCCCGCGCGAGGGTCTGCGCGACCTCGCGCAGACTGCCGCCCTGCAGGAAGGCGCGCCGCGCCGCCGCCTGCAGCGGGAAGTCGAACACCTGGTCGATCCCCGTGCGCACCCCGTCGAACGCCGTCTTCGTCCCCTCGAAGAACGAGACGAGCGCCGCGTCCTCGCTGAGCACCTCGCCGACGACGGTCATCTGCGGATGCTCCCGCTTGATCGCCGCCATCCAGACCTGCCAGAAGCTGCGTGGCACGTACGGCCAGGTGTCCTGCCGGATCGCGTCCACGCCGGTCGTGCCGGTCCACCAGAGCGTGTTCTGGATGAGGTACCGCCGCACCTCGAGGTCGTCCTGGTCGAAGTCGGGGAGGATCCCGGCGAACCAGCCGCGCAGCGTCGAGTCGCGCACGGCAGTCGCGGCGTATGGGTCGGCGAGCATCGCCATCTGCCAGTTGTTCGGCAGGTGCCATTGCGGCGTGCCCGCGAACCAGGTGGGCGTGGGCGGGTCGTTCACCCACGGATGCTCGGGGCCGGTGTGGTTCGCGACGTGGTCGATGACGACCTTCATCCCGAGCGCGTGCGCGTCGTCCACGAGGCGCTGGTACTCGAGCAGGTCGCCGAAGTGCTCCTCCACCGCGTAGAGGTCGGTCGCACCGTAGCCGTGGTAGTCGGTGTACCCGCGCGGCGCCCAGTTCACCGGCGCGCGCTGCGCGATCGAGTCCACATTGTCGGTCACGGGCGTCAGCCAGATCGCGGTGATGCCGAGTGACTTGAGGTACGGGAGCTTCTGCCGCACGCCCGCGAGGTCGCCGCCGTGGTAGTAGCGCGCGTCGGCACGGTCGTGCAGTCCCGGCGCCTCGGCTGGATCGTCGTTCGACGGGTCTCCGTTGGCGAAGCGGTCCGGCATGATCAGGTAGACGACGTCCTCCGGCCCGAGTCCGCGGAAGCGGCCGCCGCGTGCAAGCGGCGGGTGCACGGTGAAGTCGAAGCTCGCGCGCCCGGCACTCGTGCTCACCGTGACCGGATACTGCCCCGGCCTCGTGGCCGGCGGGATCGTCACGTCCACGAAGAGGCTGGTCCCCGCATCGCTCACGCGCACGTTCGCGCACTGCAGCGCGCCGCACGTGACGCGCGCGCCGCTCAACGCGCGCCCCCGGACGAGGAGTCGCACCGGGTTCACCGAGTGGCCCACCCACCAGTCGGGCGGCTCGACCTTCGCGATCACCGGGGCGACATCGGCGAGGCGCGTCAGCCGGACGCCGTGCACGATGACGCTGCTCTCGCGCCCGTTCATGTTGTCGTCGAGCGCGTCCCAGCGGATGGCGAACCACTGCGTCCCGGCCGCGAGGTCGAGCACCACCGGATTGCTCCATCCCTGCTCGGTCCAGTTGCCGCTGCCGCGCTGCGGCATCACGACCACGCCCCGCGCGCGGCCGTTCACCTCGAGTGTGCGCGTGGCGGCCTTGTCCTCGGTGTTGACCGGGCCCGAGCCGTTGGAGTAGAGCACGTCGAGCGCGTAGCGCCCGGGCGCGCCCACGGCGATCGTGGTGCCGATCGGCGGGCTCTCGCGCTCGAGGCGCGCCGGCGCGAGTCCGCGGATCACCTGCTCGCCGGCGGCGCTCACGAGGCGGACGGGCTCGGAGAGGAACGAGCCCTGCCCGGCAGAATCCACGAGCTCGAGCTGCCACTCGACGAGCGCATCGGTGATGCGCACGCTGCGCGCGAAGCGCGTCAGGCCGCGGACCGCGCGCGTCGAGTCGAAGACCTCGCCGTTCGCGTGCAGCCGGTACAGGGCGGCCCCAGGCTGCGCGCGCCATTCGAGCGACGCGCTCAGCGCGGCCGCACCGGCGGGCGTGGCGGTCAGCACCGGCGTCTCGGGCGCGAACGCCGCGCCGGCGGCCTCGCCTCGCGCGCCGGCGCCCTCGGCCGCCGCGGCACGTGTCGCGGAGCCGCGGCCATCGCACGGCAGCACCTCGAGCTGCACCACATGCGGACCGCTCATCGTCGCCGGCAGCGCCGCCGCCTGGAGCGCGGTCCCATCGAGCGTCATCCAGCTCACGCAGCTGCCCTGCCCGCGCATCGCGATCGTCAGCGTCGCGCCGCGCCACCGCACGCCGGCGAGCTGCCGCGCCCCCGCGAAGGCCGCCGGCACGGTGGGCTCGAAAAAGAGCGACTCCGCCGTGAAGCGCAGACCGAACAGGATGCGGTACTGGATCGCGAGCGTCCCCGCCACGCTCCACAGCTGCCGGTCGCTGTTGAGCGCGGTCCCCTCGAAGTGGCCCGTCTCGGCGACGAGGTTCTCCTTGTTCGTGAGGAAGAGGGCCGTCGCGCGCGTGAGCGCGCCGATCGCCGCGGCGGCGCCCTGCTCGTTCCCGCTGCGCGCCGCCGCCCACCCGGTGTAGGCCGTCACGAACGGCCAGGTCGTCGCGTTGTGGTAGTACGGTACGCCGGTGATGAACGGATGGAACGTCGGCGTCCCGAACGGCATCTGCGGCGCGAAGCCGCTCACGGCGCCCGCCGAGTCGGCGATGGCGCCGCCGGTGATCGCGAGCAGCGCCTCGCCGAGCGCCTCGAACCGCGTCGACGGCGACAGCGCGACCCGTCCGTACAGGAACTGCGCGTGCCGCTGGAGCTCCGGGTCCCAGAACTCGGCTGCGATCCCGTCGCGCGTGCGCGCCGCCACCTGGTCCCATCGCGCCGCCTCGGGCGCCGGCCTTCCGAGCGCGCGCGCCATCGATGCGAGCACGCCGTACGCCGCCTGGTGCACCGCGTTCGTGCCGAGCGCGAACGACCGGTAGATGTCCGCCGGCTGCATCCACCGCGGGTAGCTCTGCTCGCGCCAGTCCTCGAAGCTCGACTCGCCGCGGAAGAGCCCGGTCTCCCGGTCGAGCGCCGCGTGCAGGTCGGCCTCGGCCGAGCGCTTGATCACGTCGTACGACTCGCGCAGCCACGCCGTGTCGCCGGTGACCGCGTAGACCTCCCACGCCGCGAGCGCCCACGTCATGCGGTCCGTGGAGACCGGCCACGATCCGCCCGTGCCGGTGTCCTGGATGATGCGCCCGCGCGCGTCCACCTTGCGCCGCAGCGACGACTTCACGGCATCAGGCACGACCGCCGCGAGCGAGAGCAGCGCGCTCAGCGACACGTCGCGCGTCCAGACGCCGGGCCACTTCGCGCCGGCCGAGAGCGCGCCGTCGTCGCGCACGAGCTGCGTGAGCTCCTCGAGCGAGAGCCGCCACGCGGCGTCCATCAGCGGCGACTCGGACACCAGCTGCGGGAAGGCCGACAGGTCTCGGGCGCGCGCCCACACCGCCCGCCCTTGCGCGTCGGTGGGCCGCAGGTACTCGGCGCGGAACGGGAGCGTCACCTCCCAGATGCCGTCGCCGTCGCCGTCCGTCAGGTCCTGCGGCGCGCCGGCCGGGATGGCGTTGATGTCCCACACCAGCGGGTCGGTGTCGCCGATGACCGTCACGCGCGTGAGCGCGCGCAGCGTGTCTCCGCGCGGCGTGACGTAGGCGCCCCGCTGCCGGATCTCCTCGCGCACGGCGCGCAGGTCGGCCCGGATGGTGACCTGAGCCGTGCCCTCATCGCCCTCGGTCGCGTCCTCCGGCCGCGGCAGCCGCGCCGCTGGCTCGATCCCGAACGCGTACGCCGGCGTGAGCATCCGCCCGCCGCGCGGCCGCAGGTTGATCACCTGCTCGATGCCGGGCGGGAACTCGTTGTCGCGTCCGTTGAGCGCGAACTTGAAGTGCACCTCGCGCGCGGCCCGCGGATAGGTGGACACGATCGTGTCGCGGCCGATGGCGCGCGCCTCGAACCGTCCCTGCCGCACCGCGTCGGCCGTGAGCTCGAATGGCGACTGCGCGCGCGCCGACGGCGCCGCGATCCACGCCGCCGCGCCGGCGAGCGCGACCGGCCTCAGCGCGAACCTCACGGCGCCGGCCGGATGCGGATCGCCTGCCCGCCCCCGGGCGCCATCGCGATCGTGAGCCGCGTCTCCGATGTCACCGCGGACTCCGACACCCGGATCGCCTCCGGCGCGTCGCGCCAAGAGGCCTCGGGCGCGTCGGCCCACACGGTCGCGACGAAGCGGCGTCCTGCCGGGAGGAAGTCGAGCGGCACCGTGATCTCGCGCCGCTCCTCGTCCGTGATCCCGCCGACGTACCACTCCTCGCGGCCGCGAGCCTGGCGCATCACCACCACGTCGTCGCCGATCCGGCCATGCAGGACCTTCGTCGTCTCCCAGTCCACCGGCACGTCGCGGATGAATTGGAACTCGGGACGACCCTCATAATTCTCGATCAGGTCGGCCGCCATCTGCGCCGGCGAGTAGAGCACGACGTAGAGCGCGAGCTGGCGCGCGAGCGTCGAGCGCGGCCGCGCGTCCTCGGGCGTCCGCGGCGCGTTCGTGCCGCTCCGCGTGATCCGCAGGTTGAAGATCCCCGGCGTGAAGTCCATCGGGCCGGCCAGCATCCGCGTGAAGAAGAGGATCGTCTCGTGCTCCGGCGGGTTGCCGCCCTCGCCGCCCCACGCGTTGAACTCCTGGCCGCGCGCGCCCTCGCGCGAGAGCATGTTCGGCCAGGTGCGCCGCTCGCCGGTGTCCTTGATCGGCTCGTGCATGACGACGGCGATCCGGTGCCGTGCCGCCGCCTCGATCACGCGCCGGTGGTGCCGCACCATGTACTGGCCCTGGTGCGCGTGCCCTCCCGGGTTCACGGTGTCGCCCACGTAGCCGGTCTTGATCACGTGGATGCCAAGCCGCTCATAGAGGGAGAACGCCGCCTCCATCTGCCGCTCGTAGTTCGCGACGAAGCTGCCCGTCTCGTTGTGGACGATGAGCGCGACGCCCTTCGAGCGCGCGTACTCGGCGAGCTGCACCAGGTCGTAGTCCGGATACGGTTCGGTGAAGGAGAAGCCGTCGCCCTGCTTCATCCAGTCCACGTCCCAGCCGCGGTTCCACCCTTCGACGAGCGTGCCGCCGAGCCCGTTGGCCGCCGCGAAGTCGATGTAGCGGCGCGTGTTCCCCGTCGTCGCGCCGTGCTGCGGCCCGCTCGACCAGGTCATCGTGTTCACGTGCATCCCCCACCAGATCCCGTCGTACTTCATCGGGCGGATCCAGCTCTGGTCGGCGATGCGGTTCGGCGGATTGAGCCGGAGCGAGAGCGTGCTCGGCACGAGGTCCTCGGGACGCTCGGCGAGCTGCACCGTCCGCCAGGGCGACTTGAAGGGCGTGGTCCCCTTCACCGCCGCGCCGTCCTTCCACTTGGCGAGCGACGCGGTGAGCGTGCGTGACTCGCTCCGCCCCTGCAGGTACATCCCGGCGTAGTCATCGAGGTCGGCCTCGTGGATCACCATCTGGAGGCCGGCCGAGCCCTGCAGCGTGAGGGGCGTGTGGACGAGCCGCAGCTTGCTCACGCGACCCGACGACCAGAGCATCTCCTGCCGGTCGGGGCTGGGCACGTCGGCGGGGATCCACCACGCGCGCATGTCCTCGGCGAGCGCGAACTCGGTGCGTTCCTCCATCATCTCGAACTCGCCGAGGTTCGGCTGCGACGGCAGCTCGTAGCGGAACGCGATGCCGTCGTCGAACGCGCGGATCACCAGCCAGAAGGAGCGGCGGAGCCCCTCGCGTTCGGCGAGCAGCACGCGCAGCTGCTTGTGCACGTCGCGCACGCGGCGCACTTCGCCCCACGGGAGGTCGAAGTAGTCGTCGAAGGCCGACGCCTCGCTCGCGGCGATGCGCATCCCATCCCCGAGCGGCGGTCCGTTGCGGAACGTGAAGCCCAGCTGCGACGGCAGCACGATCGGCCGACCGTCGCGCGTCGCGGACCACTGGGCCCGGCCGCCGGCGTCGGTCACCGAGACGGCGGTGCGGCCGTCGGGCGACGTGACGAGGACGAGGCTGGGCTGCGCGGCGAGCGCCGGCGCGACCAGCAGCGCGACGAGCAGCGCGACGAGCGGCGCGACGGCGGTGAGCAGGAGGGATCGACGCACGGGCGAAGTCGTGGAAGGGGGGAAAAGCGAACGCCCGGCCCGAGCGACAGCCTCGGGCCGGGCGTCCTCTCACTACACGGATCAGTACCCGGTGTTCTGGGTGAGCCTGCGGTTCGCGATCAGTTCGCTCGCGGGGAGCGGGTAGAGGTCACGGAAGGCCTGGGTGCTCACGCCGCCGGCGACATTGCCCTTGAAGGCCCAGAGCTTGCCGTTGCCGGTGAACATGCCGAACCGGACGAGGTCCTGCCGCCGGTGGCCTTCCATGTACAGCTCCCGGGCGCGCTCGTCGAGCACGAAGGCGAGCGTGACCTGGCCGGTCGTGACGTCCCCCGACGTGTTGCCGTAGGCGCGGCCGCGCAGCGCGTTGATGTACGTCGTCGCCTGCGCGAGGGTGCCGCCGCCGCCGCGCAGGTGCGCCTCGGCGTACATCAGGTACACGTCGCCGAGGCGCCACATCGGCACATCGGTGTCGGTGAACTCGACGTCCTGGCCGTTCGCGCCGCCGGAGGTCTTGTTGGTGTACTTCGGCGCGCCGGTGCCCTGCGTGAACGTGAACATGTCGGTGATGTACGTCGTGTCCATGTTCACCCAGAAGACGGCGCGGCCGTCCGCCGCCCCCGGGCCGACCGCCGGGAAGAGCGTGCGCGTCTCGCGACGCATCCGGAGGCCCCACCACCCGCCGTTGATCGCGTAGTCGGAGCCGTTCATCGGGCCGCCGACGTTCGCGTGGACGAGGAAGGTCGTGCCGCCGTAGTTCTTCATCCGCACGCCATCCTGCGGGATCGCGAAGATGATCTCGGGCGACGCGTTGTTGTCGGCCGAGAAGATGCGGCGGTACTGCGGGTCGATGGTGTACTGGGCCGAGCCGATGATCGTGTTGATCTCGGTCATCGCGTCGGTGTAGTGCGGCGTGCCCGTGTAGACCGCGGCGTTCATGTAGAGCTTGGCCAGCAGCATCGCGGCCGCGCCCTGATCGACGCGCCCGTACTCGGCGGTGCCGATCGCCGGGAGGTCACCGCGCAGGTCGGTGAGCTCGGCGACGATGTAGTCGTACACCGCGGTGCGGGTGGCCTGCGCGGGCGATTCCGACGCCGACGAATTCTCGTCGATGAGCGGGATCGATCCGAACAGGTCGACACCGTGGTAGAGGCTGAGCGCCCGGAGGAACCGCGCCTCGGCCCGGTAGGTCTGGATGTCGGTGCGCAGCTGCCCGCCGACCCCGCGCTGGTCGAGCTTCGCGTCGGAGGTCTCGCGCAGGAACACGTTCGCCATCGCGACCTGGAAGTAGATGCGGTAGTACATCGCGTTGAGGAACGCGTTGGACGACGACCACATCCCGGTGTTGAGCTCGCTGAGGCCCTGGTCACCGCCCCACGCGATCATGGCGTCGTCGGTCGGCAGCGTCTGCATCTGCCAGTAGAGGCGCCAGTACTGCGAGAAGCCCTCGTCGATGCCGGCGATGTCGGGGGCGCCGCAGCACCCCTGCTGGCCGGTGAGGGCGAGGCCGGCGTACACCTTGGCGAGCAGCGACTTGTACGCCGCCGCCTCGGTGAAGACGACCTCCGAGTTGATGGTGGACTTGGGCTCGACCGTGAGGTCGGTACAGCCGGCCGCCACGAGCGAACTGCCGAACGCGGCGGCCGCGACGAGGGCGTGCCTGAGGTTCCGGATCATGATGGGTCGCCTCAGAAATGGAAGGTGGCGCCCAGCGTCATCGTGCGCGACGCGGGGAACAGGTTGTTGTCGATGCCGTTGAGGCCGGCGAGCGGGTCGACGCCCGAGTACTTCGTGCTCGTGAACACGTTCTGGATGGTGCCGGTGAGCCGCACCGAGCGGACGCCGCGCAGGTTCCGCAGCGTGTACGACGCCGAGATGTTGTCGAGCTTGAAGAACGAGGCGTTCTCGACGTAGAGGTCATTGTAGAACTGCGGGTTCTGGAAGTCGTACTTGAGCACCGAGCGGTGCCGGTTCGACGGGAACGCGCCGGAGAGGCCGCTGTAGTAGCCCAGCTGCGACGCGACGTTGTTGTACGTGTAGTTCCCGAGGTAGATGCGGGCCGTCGCCGAGAAGTCCCAGTCCTTCCAGCTGGCGGTGGAGGTGTGGCCGATGATCCACCGCGGCGCCGGATTCTTGTACGGCCGCAGGTCGTCCTGGTTGATGATGTTGTCGTTGTTCCGGTCGACGTACATCGCCGTGTCGGGCAGGTTGCCGGTGACCGGCTTCCCGTCCGCGCCGTTGCGGTGCTGGTAGACGTAGAACGTGTTGATCGCCGAGCCGGGCTGGAGGATCTGGATCCGGCTGCCGACGCCGCCGGCGATGCCGCCGGTCTGGATCTTGTCGGTCGCGTTGGACGAGATCGCGGTGATCGTGTTCTGGTTGTTCGCGATCGAGAAGCCCGCCTCGTACCGCCAGGCGCCGTTGCGGCCGTCGAGCACCACCGTGTTCAGGCCGATCTCGATGCCCTTGTTGTTCATCGACCCGATGTTCGTCACGACGCTGTTGCCGGGCTGCGTGCCGGCCGCCGGCGTCACCGAGAAGATCAGGTCCTTCGTGTCCTTGGTGTACCAGTCGAGCGTGCCGGTGATCCGGTCGTTCAGGAAGCCGAAGTCGACGCCGAAGTTGGTCGAGGTCGTCTGCTCCCACTTCAGGTTCGGGTCCACCGAGCTCGGGCGCAGCGTCGGCACGAAGCTGTTCCCGAACTGGTACTGCGCCTGCTCGCCGCCGATCGTGTAGACCGGGATGTACAGGTAGTTGCCGAAGGACTGGTTGCCGTTCACGCCCCAGGAGAAGCGGAGCTTGAGGTCCGACAGGTAGCTGATGTCGTTGAACCAGTCCTCGTCGATCATGCGCCACGCGGCCGCGAAGGCGGGGAACACGCCCCACGCGTTGTCGGGACCGAAGCGGGTCGAGCCGTCACGCCGGATGCTCACGGTCGCGAGGTACTTGTCCTTGTACGACCAGTTCGCGCGGCCGAAGAAGGAGATGAGCCGCGCGTCCTCGACGTTCAGCGTCGGCGCGCCGCGCGCCGCGTTCGGCACGGCGTTCAGCCCGTTCAGGTCGGAGACCAGCGAGTCGCGCCAGACGAAGAAGTAGTCGCCCTTCTGCTCCTCGAACGTGTAGCCGGCCGTCAGGTCGATCGTGCTCTCCCACGTGTCGAGCTTGCGGTTGAAGTTGCCGAAGAGCTCGAAGACCGTGTTGAGCTGCCGGGGCGTGTTCCGCTCCCAGTGGCCGTGCCGGCTCGACTCGATGTCCGCCTGCGCCGTGCTCGGCGAGAAGATCGTGCGCGTCGACGTCGAGTAGTCGAAGCCGTTGCGCATCGTCACCGAGAGCCCGTCGATGTAGTCGGACAGGTAGTACTTCGACTCGATGTTCGCGATGCTGCGGTAGACCTGGCCCTGGTCGCGCAGCAGCGCGAGGTCGGCGACCGGGTTGTTCGTCCCCAGCGAGTTCGCCCACTGGAAGTAGACGCCGTTCGTCTGGACCGCCTGCGTCGGGTCCATGTTCACGGCCTGGCCGATGACGCCGCCCGGCGTGTAGTAGTCGTCGTTGCGGGTCGCCTTCACGTTCGCCCGCACCTCGAGCTTGTCGTCGAGCAGCAGGTCCGAATAGGTCGCGCCGATCGACACGCGCTTCGACTTCGTGCCGAGCAGGATGCCGTCCTGGTCGAGCGTCCCGAGCGACAGCCGGTAGCGCATGTCCTCCCGCGCACCCGAGAGCGAGATGTTGTTCTCCACGCCGCCGGAGCGGCGCAGCAGCTGGTCCATCCAGTCGGTGTTCGCCGTGCCCAGCAGCCCGACATTCCCCGGCGCGTACGTCTGCACCGCCGTCCGGAACTCGGCCGCCGACATCAGGTCGGGGCGCCGCACGATCGACGAGCTCGAGAAGCTCGTCGAGTACGAGAAGGCCGGCTCGCCCAGTGACCCGTTGCGGGTCGTGATGAGCAGCACGCCGTTCGCGCCGCGCGACCCGTAGATCGCCGTGGCCGAGGCGTCCTTCAGCACCGTGATCTCGCGGATGTCGGCCGGGTTCAGGAAGTTCATCGGGTTGCGGCCCGACGAGAGCCCGCCGCCGACGTTGAGCGGCACGCCGTCCACCACGTAGAGCGGCTCGTTGCTCGCGTTCACCGAGGTGCCGCCGCGGATGCGCAGCGAGATGCCGCCGCCCGGCTCGAAGTTGTCCACCACCTGCACACCCGGCACCTTCGCCTGGATGAGCTGCTCGGCGCTGAACACGCGCCCGGGGTTGAACTCGCGCGGCGTCACCGACGCCACCGAGCCCGTGTTGTCGCGCACTTCCTGCGTGCCGTAACCCACGACCGTCACGCCGGTCACCTGCACCGCCATCGCGCGCAGCGTGAAGTTCACCGTCACCGAGGCGCCCGGCGCGACGACGACGTTCTGCGTCGAATCCGCCGCGAACCCGATGCGCTTCGCCTTCACGCTGTAGGTGCCCGGTTCGACCGAGATCGAGAACCGGCCGTCATCGCGCGTCGGCGCGACGCGACGGAAGTTGGCGCCGACGACCTCGATGTCGGCCGCGACCACCGGCGCGCCGCCGTCCGCCGAGCGGACGGTGCCGGAGATCCTGCCAGTCTGTGCGAGCGCCGGTTCGCCCACACAGAGTGCTGCGACCAGCGCGAGAACGCCGAACCGCATCATGGAACAGCTCCTGTCTTGTAGAGGGGGGTAGGAGGACCCCGCACTCCGCGCCAGGCTCAACGTCCAACGAAGGGCCTTGGGTTATCGTTGGGTCAGCGACGGGGGGCGAGATTCGCCCAGAGTATCATCCCATCTATAGTCGTGTGTCAAGCAGGTCACGGCCGCGCTTTCCTTGGGCGGGGTCCGGAATCCCAGTACAAATCCTCGTCCAATCCCCTACTCCACCGCATTTCCCATCTTCCACTCCACCAGGTCACCAATGCTTCGCTTCCGCGGTCACGGCCTCGGGGCCGCTCCGCTCGCCGCCTTCGCGGGCTTCCTGACGCTCGCCTCCCTCCTCCTTGCCGCTCCCGCGATGGCGCAACCTCCCGGTGGGGCCGGCACCACGCGCATCAACCCCGGCGAGGAATGCCCGCCCAACATGACCGAAGTCCGGCCGCGCCAGTGCCAGGCGCCGACGCTGCCGACCCCCTCCATCCTTGACTACCGCCCACGCTCCACCCTCGTCACCGCGGAGCACCTCGTCCCGAGGGCGAAGTTCCCGGCGATCGACTACCACGGGCACCCGACCTCGCAGGTGAACTCGGCCGAGGGGCTCGACGCGCTCGCCAACGACCTCGACGCCATCGGCGTCCGCGTCATCGTGGCGGCCAACAACGTCCGGGGCGACAACCTCACGCGCGTCGCCGCACTGGCCGCCGCGCATCCGCGGATGAAGGACCGGATCCGGTTCCTCACGGGCATCAACTTCAGCGGCATCGGCACGCCGGGCTGGGCCGAACGCGAGATCGCGGCGCTCGAGGCGGCGGTGCGCACGGGCGCCGTCGGCATCGGCGAGATCGGCAAGGGCTTCGGGCTCACCGAGCGGAAGGCTGACGGGTCGCGCCTCCGGATCGACGACCCCGAGATCGATCCCGTCTGGCAGGCGGCGGCCCGGCTCAACCTGCCGGTCTTCATCCACACCGCCGACCCGTCAGAGTTCTGGAAGCCGATCGACAACCACAACGAGCGGTGGCTCGAGCTCGCGCTCTTCCCGGGCCGCCGCTACGACCCCGCGGTGCAGCCGACCTTCGAGCAGCTCAACGAGGAGCGCGACCGGATGGTCAAGCGGAACCCGCGGACCACCTTCGTCATCGCGCACATGAGCTGGTACGCGAACGACCTGCCGCGCCTGTCGCGGATGATGGACGAGATGCCGAACACGCTCGTCGAGGTCGGCGCGGTGCTGTACGACATCGGCCGCCAGCCGCGCGCGTCGCACGACTTCTTCCTCGAGTACCAGGACCGCATCCTCTTCGGCAAGGACTCGTTCCAGCCCGAGGAGTACCCGTACTACTGGCGCGTCTTCGAGACGCGTGACGACTACTTCGACTACTACCGCGACTACCACGCGTCGTGGAAGCTCTACGGCATCGACCTGCCCGACGCGGTGCTGAAGAAGGTCTACTACCAGAACGCGCTGCGGATCACGCCGGGGATCCCCCGGGCGGGCTTCCCGCAGTAGCGCTCAGGTGCCGGGGCTCGGGACGACGCGCCAGATCTCGCCCGAGCCCGTCGCGATGTAGAGGTTGCCGTCGGGTCCGAGCGTGAGCGCGCGATAGCGCACCGCCGGCAGTCCCGACGGCGTCGTGCCCGAGAGGACACCGTTCTGGTCCACGGTGAGGATCTCGAGGCGCTGGCCGCCCATCACGCCGACCGCGAGCCGGCCGTTCCACGCACGCCACTGCGCGCCCGCGAGGAAGACGCACGGCCCGGTGCCTTGCGACGCACCGTTGTTCGTCCACGTCGGCGGCATCGCCGACGGGAAGCGCGCGACGTCGGTCATCGGCATCGTCGTCGCGTTCCCGGCGTAGCCGCAGTAGTTGTCCGGGCAGGTGAGCGACGGCCGGTTCTGCGGGTCCCACCCGCCATTGCCGCCATTGACGAGCGCGGTGACCTCGTCGCTGTGGTTCGGCCCGTGTTCCGAGATGAACGCCCGTCCGTTCGCCGGATGGAACGAGATCCCCTGCACGTTGCGGTGCCCGTACGTGTAGATGCGCGGGTCGAAGCCGGCCGGCGCCGCATTGCCGGGCGCGGCCGCGCCGTCCGTCGTCACGCGCAGCACCTTGCCGCCGAGCTGCATCGGATGCTGCGGCAACGCCGGGTTGTGGTTGTCGCCGGTCGTGACGTAGAGCAGTCCATCGGGGCCGAAGCGGATGCGGCCGCCCGAGTGCGCCCCCGATCCGCCCACGCCGTTGCCGACGTCCTTGAACCGGATGTCGGTGATGATGTCCACGCGGTTGCTCGCGACGGTCAGCGCGGGGTTCAGCTCGAGGCGCACCACGCGGTTCGTCCGCGGGTTCGTCACGAGGTTCGACGCCATGTACACGTAGATGCGCCGGTTCACGGCGAAGGCGGGGTCCACCGCGACGCCGTGCATGCCGCTCTGCCCCTCGCAGAAGAAGTCGGCGGCGACGAGCGACGACCCCGCGGTCCCGAAGAGCCGCGTCACGGTGCCGTTCGCGGCGCGCACCGAGAGGCCGGCGCAGCGCTCGGTGAAGAACATCTCCCCCGTGGGCGCGAAGGCGATGTCCCACGGCTCGGCGAGGGACCCGATGACGGTCGTGCGCGCGAGCTGCGGCGTGTCGGTCGCGTCCGGCGGCTCGATGATGGGGTTGTCGCCCGCGCCGCCGCAGGCTGCGGCGATGGCGAGCGCGAACCCGAGGCGGAGGCGGGGGATCGGCGTCGGCATGTTGCATCCTACCCCGCGGGATGAACATTCGCACCGTCGCGGCGTCGAACGGGACACATCCATATGCCGGAGCGGACATGAGCGGGCACGGACAGGACGACGCGCACGATGGCGGCCACCACGACTACGGCGGCCTGCACGAGGACCTCGCACTGACCGGCGCCTCGATGCGCCGGCGCGACCTCTTCAAGCTCGCGATGGGCGTCGGCGTGCTGCAGCTGCTCGGATGCGCCGACCTCGCGAACGCCGCCGGGAGCGACGAGAACGCCGCCTGCCCGAGGATCCCGACCGAGACCGCCGGCCCGTATCCCGGCGACGGCAGCAACGGGCCGAACGTCCTCGACGATGTCGGCGTCGTGCGCTCGGACATCCGCTCCAGCTTCGCCGGGCTCTCGGGCACGGCCGCCGGCGTGACGCTCACCGTCACGCTCACGATCCTCGACGCCGACAGCTGCGCGCCGCTCGCCGGCCGCGCCGTCTACCTCTGGCACTGCGACCGCGCCGGGCGCTACTCGCTCTACTCCACCGGCGTGACCGACCAGAACTACTGCCGCGGCGTGCAGGAGACCGACGCGCAGGGGAAGGTGACGTTCACGACGATCTTCCCCGGCTGCTACGCGGGCCGCTGGCCGCACATCCACTTCGAGGTCTATCCCTCGCTCGCACAGGCGACGTCGTCGGGCAGCAAGGTCGCGACCTCGCAGCTCGCGTTCCCGCAGGCGACCTGCGACCTGGTCTACCAGGAGGCGGGGTACTCGGCGAGCATCACCAACCTCGCCGGCGTCTCGCTCGCGACCGACAACGTCTTCTCCGACGGCGCGTCGCGGCAGCTCGCGACGATGACCGGCGACGTGACCGCGGGCTACACGGCGACGCTCACGGTGCCGATCTGACGGGGCGCGCCGCCGCGCGATTGCGGTTTGCGCGGCGGCGCGGCACCATCAGGGCGTGACGACCCCCACCGCCCCGGCCAACTCCACGCTCCCCTTCCCCGCGCGCAATGCGTCGGTGGACTTCATGCGCGGCCTCGCGTGCGCGCTGATGGCGATCGACCACGTGCGGGTCTACTCGGGGCTCCCGGCCGGCGGACCGACGGCGGGCATCTTCCTCACGCGCTGGGTCACGCATTTCGTCGCGCCGGCCTTCTGCTTCTTCGCCGGCACCGGCATCTGGTACATGGCGCGCAAGGTCGACACCGCCTCGCTGCGCCGTTTCCTCGTCTCGCGCGGGCTGATCCTCGTCCTGCTCGAGCTCACGCTGATCCGTTTCCTCTGGGCGTGGAACGTCGGCCCCGACTTCCTGCTGGCCGGCGTCATCTGGATGCTCGGCTGGTGCATGGTGCTGATGGCGCCGTTCGTCGGGATGCCGGCGAAGCGCGTCGGGTGGATCGGGGTCGCGGTCATCGTGCTCCAGCCGCTGTTCGGGCTCGCGATCCAAGTCCTCCCCGCGTCGGCGCAGGCGGTCGTGGCGCCGTGGTGGGCCTTCCTCTATCCGTCCGGATCCGGCGCGGCGCTCGGCTTCAACGTGCTCTACGTGCTCGTGCCGTGGATCGGCGTGATGATGGCGGGCTTCGGCTTCGGGTTGCTGCTCGACGGCGACGAGGCGCGGCGTCACCAGCGGCTCCGCCGCCTCGGCCTCGGCCTGACGGCGGCCTTCCTCGTCATCGCGACGATCGTCGCCCTCGTCACCGGCGGTGACGCGGACAGCGACGGCGGCGGACTGCGCGCGCTGTGGATGCGGATCCTCGACCAGCGGAAGTATCCGGCCTCGCCGCTCTTCCTGCTGATGACCCTCGGCCCGGCGATCGCGCTGCTGCCGTGGGCCGAGCGCGCGACCGGCTGGTGGGCGCGCGCGCTCGTGATCTTCGGCCGCGTGCCGATGTGGTACTACCTGATGCACCTCGCGGTCATCCACACGCTCTCGGTCTTCGTGATGCGCTGGACGACGGGCGGCTTCCACTACGAGTGGTACGCGACGGCGCCGTACGCCGGCGTCGAGCCCGATGCGCAGTGGCCGCTGGGGCTGCTCTATGTCGTGTGGGCGGTCGCGCTCGCGGCGCTCTATCCGCTCTGCCGGTGGTACGAGGCGTGGAAGCGGAACAACCCGAGCGCGTGGATGAAGTACATCTAGCGCGCGGCGCGCGCCGTCAGCGCGCCAGCACCGCGTTCACGAAGCCCCGCTCCTCGGTCACCTCGCGCACCACGTGCGGCGCGAGCCACGCCGGGAGCTCCACCTCGCTCTCGGGGCTGGGGAGCTCGACTTCCGCCAGCACGAGGTCGCGGTCGGTGAAGTCGTCGATCGCCCACGTGCGCTTCCCCTCGTCCACCAGGTAGCGTCGCTTGAGCACGCGGCGGCCCGTGGTGAGCGGCCAGAGCGCGCGGAAGAGGCGCGCCGTGCACTGCTCCTCCACCTCGATGCGCGCGAGCCCCTTCCCGCCCTTCACCGTGCGGTAGTGCTTCGACCGCGTGCCCTCACGCACGCGGCGCACGCGCTCGATCAGTTTCGTGCCCGGCAGGTAGCCCTGCTCGAGGCGCTGGACGCGCCCGAGCGGGAGGTCGACCGGCAGCCGCGCGAGCAGGTACTTCCGCTCCACCTCCACGCCGCGGCTCCCGCGCTCGGCGAGCCACTCCGCGATCTCGGCGACGGCCGCGAACAGCGTCGGCGTCCCC
>CAZIDS010000022.1:0-6202 GCA_964537945.1 uncultured Gemmatimonas sp.
GCGCTCGATGGCGGCACGACGAGCGGCGCGGAGCGCACCGACTCGCTCGGGCGCGCCGAGGCGCGCTGGACGCTCGGCCCGCGCAGCGGCCCGCAGCGGCTGCTCGTGCAGGCGGGGAATCCGCGCGTCACGCCCGCGGTCACCGTGCGCACCACCGCGCGCGCCGCCGCCGCGACGGGGCTCGAAGTGCGTGGCGGGAATCGCCAACGCGGCATCGCAGGACGGGCGCTCACGAAGGCGGTCGAGGTGCAGGTGCGCGACTCGCTCGGCAATCCGGTGGTGAACGCGCAGTTGCGCGCGCTCCCGGCGAGCGGGAGCGTCGAGGACTCGCTCCTCGTCACCGACGAAGCCGGCACCGCGCGCGCCCGCTGGACGCTCGGCACGCGTCCGGGCGAACAGCGGATCGCGTTCGCGCTCGCCGGCAGCAAGCTGCGCGTGACCGCGGTGGCGGCGGCGAGCGCGGGACCCGCCGCGACGATCGTGATGAGCGCGCGCGCCGCGCGGCCCGGCGCCGGCCAGGTGATCGACGCGACGGCCACCGACGAGCAGGGCAATCCGGTGAGCGGCGCCCTGCTGCAGTTCGCCGCGAGCAGCGGAACGCTCAGCATCTCGCAGGCGCGCACCGACGCGCGCGGCCGCGCGCAGGTGACGTGGCGTCCGCCGGCCCCGCACCGCAGCGAGGCGCGGATCACCGCCCGCATCGGCGGGACGCGGATCACGGCGGCCCAAGTGATTCCCGCCCCGGTGGCGGTTCCCGCGCGCGCAAGGCCGTAAGTCGAGAAGTTACAACGAGTTGGGAAGAAGGCTGAAGGGTTGTGCAAGTCCGGCCGCCGCCGGCGTCTCCTTGGCGAACCCGACCGGGAGATTCCGTGTATCGCCGTCTCATGCAGTCCCTCATCCCCCGCGCGCTCTTCGGTGCGCTCTTCCTCCTCTTCGCCGGCGCGAGCGTAGCGCGCGCGCAGGACGACCGCGTCGCGACGCGGCCCACGTGCGGCGGCACGATCTTCTGCGCTTCCGCGCCCTGTCCGCAGCCGCCGCCCTGCACGGTGCAGGGCGGCGTCGAGCGCACGTCGCGCGAAGTGCGCGTCGCGCTCGAAGGGCGCGTCCTTCGATATGAAGTGACCGAGCGCTGGACCAATCGCGGCGGCCGCGTCGGCGAGGCCGACTACGTGCTGCCGCTGCCGCGCGGTGCGGCGTTCGAGGATCTCGCGCTCGAGATCGACGGCGAGATGGTGACGGGCGAGGCGCTCGCCGCTGGCGAGGCGCGCCGCGTCTACGAGGAGATCGTCCGCCGCCAGCGCGACCCCGCGCTCGTCGAGTGGATGGGCATGGGCGTGCTGCGCACGCGGATCTTCCCGATCCAGCCCGGCGAGACGCGCACGGTGAAGGTGCGCTTCCGCGCGGTGGCCGAGCGCGAGGGCGATGCGCTGCGCATCGACGTGCCGGCGCCGCGGGGGCAGGGCGCGGTGAGCGGCACGCTCGTCGCGTTCCGCTGGCCCTCCGATGACTCGTTCGGCGACGCCTGGTCGCCCACGCACCGCGTGGAGCGCGAGCGGGACAGCGGCCGCCGTGTCGCGCGCGTCGAGGACGCGAGCGGCACGGTGACGCTGCTCGTCCCGGTGCGCGACGCTGAGCGCGCCGCGATCTCGGTGCTCACGCACGCGCCGCAGGGCGAGGAGGGCTACGCGCTCATCACGCTGACGCCGCCCGCGCTCGTGCGCCGCAGCACCGCGCGCGACGTGACCTTCGTGATCGACGTCTCCGGTTCGATGGCCGGCGGCAAGCTCGCGCAGGCGAAGGCCGCGGGCCGGCAGCTGCTCGCGACGCTCGGCCGCGACGACCGCTTCCGCCTGATCGCCTTCTCGAACGACGTGGACGAATACCGTGACGGCTGGACGCCGGCGACGGGCCCGGAGCGCGCGCGCGCCGAGGCGTGGCTCGAGGACCTGGGCGCGAGCGGCGGCACGAACATCGCCGGCGCGCTCGAGCGGGCGCTCGAGGCGAGCGAGACCAACGGGCGCCTCGCGCTCGTGCTCTTCCTCACCGACGGCGCGCCGACGGTCGGCGAGCGTCGGCCGGAGAAGCTCGCCGAGCGCGCGCGCGAGTTGCGCGGTGCGCGGCGCGTGTTCACCTTCGGCCTCGGTGCCGACTTGAACGCCTCGCTGCTCGAACTCATCGCGCTCGACGGCGCCGGCACCGCGCACTTCGTGCGGCCGGAGGAGGATGTGGAGCGCGTGGTGGGTGTGGTGGCGCAGCGGCTGACGCGCCCGGTGGCGACGAACCTCCGGGTGCGCGCGACCGGCGTGCAGCTGAGCGCGCTGCAGCCGTCGGGCCGGCTCGACCTCTTCGCGGGCCAGGAGCTGACGATCCTCGCGCGCTATCGCACGAGCGCGATCCCGGTGTCGTGGGGCCAGGAGGGGAGCACGCGCATCTCCATCACCGGCGACACGCCCGACGGGCCGGTCACGTGGGAGGGTCGCGCCAGCTTCCCGGTGCGCCGCACGCAGGACGCGTTCGTCGGCCGGCTGTGGGCGACACAGCGCGTCGGCTTCCTGAGCGCCGAGCGCCGCCGCAATGGCGCGTCGCCGGAGCTGGATGACGAGATGAAGCGCCTCGGCGAGCGGTGGGGCATCCCCACCGAGCTCACCAGCTATCTCGTGCTGGAGCCTGGGATGAACCGTCCGGTCGCGCAGCAGCCGGCGAACGTCGTGCCGCGGACGCGGCGTGAGAACGACGCGGCGGCGCGCGTGGACGGCGGGCGTGGTGTGGCGGGTGGTACCGCGCTCTCGGCGCCGGCTCCGGCGTCCGTCGCCGGCGCGGCCACCACGCAGTCCGGCGCGCGCCAGGAGTTCGAGCGCGCGAAGGCGGCGGCGGAGATGCGCGATGCGCGCTCGGTCGGCGACCTGCAATCGTCCATGTCGTCCGATCGCCGCAGCACCTCGACGCGCCAGTTCGCGCTCGACAACGGCACGTGGATGGACCAGCGGCCGGCAGCGCCGAACGCGCGCGTCGTCACCGTGAAGCCCTTCTCCGCGGCCTACTTCGCGGCGATGGACCGCGTCGCCGAGCTTCGCGAGATCTTCGCGCTCGGCGAGCGCGTGGAAGTGCACGGTCGCGCGGTCACGGTGAAGCTCGCCGCCGACGGCGTGGACACGCTCGACGCGGCCGCGCTCACGGCCCTGGCGAGGGACTGGTAGCGCCGTGGACCAGGCCGAACGTCTCTTTCGCGAGTATCACGCCACGCTCGTGCGGTATCTCACCCGTCGGTTGGGTGACCGCGACTGGGCGGAGGAGGTCGCGCAGGAGACGTTCGTCCGGGCCCTGCGGCAGGAAGTGATCACCAACGAACGGAGCTGGGTCTTCGCCGTGGCGCACAACCTCGTGAGGGACGGCGCACGGCGGGATGCGCGGAACCGGCGGCATCTCGAACTGCTCGCCGCGGAAGCACGCGACGAGATGGAGCCGTCGCCGGACCTCACGCTCGACCGCGCGCAGGAGGCAGCGATGGCGCGGAAGGCGCTCGAGTCGCTCGGCGAGCGTGATCGCCAGGCGCTCCTGCTGAAGGAAGAAGGACTGGACTACGGGGAGATCGCGGACGTGCTGCAGATCGAGAAGAGCTCGGTGGGAACGACGTTGTCGCGGGCGCGCAAGCGGCTCGCCGAGGCATACGAGGCGCTCGCGGGTGGGCGCCGGGGAGGTTCCAGTGTCGCGTCCTGACGAAGGCCTGATCCACGCCTGGCTCGACGGCGAGCTCGACGCCGCCGAGGCGGCGCGTGTCGAGAAGCTCGTCGCCGAGGATGTCGAGTGGGGCGCGGCGGCCGCCGAAGCGCGCGGGTTGATCGCGGCGAGTTCGCGGATCCTCGGGAAGCTCGACGTGGTGGCGGGCGACGTGATCCCGCAGGGCGGGAGCGCGGCGCCGGAGCTGAAGAAGACGCAGGCGCCGGTGACGCTGCTCCGGCCGCGCCGCGTGATGCCGGTCTGGCTGCGCATCGCGGCGGGGTTCGTGCTGGTCGTGGGCGTGAGCTACGTCGCGCGCGAGACCGTGCGCGATGGCAGGGGCATCGCGACCGATGTGCAGGGCGAGAGCGCGGTCTCGCAGGTCGAGCTCCGCAGGGAAGCGGACTCGTCGGTGGTGTTCGCGAGGCCAGCGATGAGGACGGGCGCGCCGCCCGCCGAGGTGGAGAACCGGGTCCCGCCCGCCAACGATGCACGCGAGCGCGTCGCGACGACCGAGCCGTCGGCCGGCGCGGGTGCGCCTCCTGCGGGCGGCGCTGGCGTTGGGCCTGGCGTCGCAGGCGGCGTGGCCGCGCAGTCCAACGCCCCGCAGCGACAGATGCAGGAGCAGGCGGCCGCGGTTTCCGCAGTCGCTGCGGCGCCGATCGCGCAGCCCGCACCGGCGGCGCCCGCACCGGCGGCGCCCGCACCGGCGGCGCCTGCGCTGGCGGCGCCTGCTCAGACGCAGGCGACGGTGGGTGAACGGCGCGACGACCGCGACGCGCGCCGGGAGCTGGATCGACGCGGGGTCGCCGCGAAGTCGGCCGTCTCGAATCTCGCCGGTGCGTCCGTCGCACCCACGGAACTCCGGTCCGCTGACGCCGTGCTCGTCGACAGCATCGGGAGCGTGGGCACCGGCTGCTGGCGCGTCATCACGAATGCGGCGGTGGATTCGATCCAGGCCGCGCCGCGGATCGCGCGGCAGCAGGGCGACACGCTCGTGCTCGCGCTCACGCCGGCGGGCACCGAAGCGCGCGTCGTGCGCGCGGCGCCGACGCTGCTCGTCGGCACCGTGCGCGACATCGCCCGCCAGCAGTCCGCGATCCGCCTCCTCCGGCTCACCTGCCCGGAGGAATGAGCGGCCTCAGGCCTCGTCAGGGAAAGCGGTCGGAAGGGTGCGCGCGCAGGCGCAGAGCGCGCCGGCCACGCGCGAATGCAGCAGCAGCGTCATCAACGGACCGGTGACACCGATCCGGCCGCGCGAGACGCCGGCCATCGGGTCGAGCGCGCCGGTCACGACCTCCTTCCACGTCGCATAGCCGGCGCGCAGCACGAACGGTGCGGTGACCGCCTCGGGGTGGCGCAGCGCCGCCGCGGAGCAGCGCCCGCCATCGAACGTCAGTTCGACCGCGACCGCGTCCGTGTAACCGAGCTCGGGCGTCGCCTCGAGCACGAAGGCGATCGGCCAGCGCCAGCCGCCGGCGATCGCCTTGTACGCATCGCTCGCATCGACCGCCGCGCGGAACGCGTCGGCCCATTCCGCGGAGAATGGGCGCAGCGCGAGCGCGGTCACGCGGCGGTCAATCGAGGATGGGCGCGACGGGCGGAAGGCTCAGGGCTTGGGTGCCGGTGCGACCACCGGCTCCAGCGGCCAGAACTCGACGCGGTTCGCGGTGAACATCGGCACCGCGATCAGCTTGCGCGCCGGGTCGTACCCGATGTCGGCCGGCGCCGGGAGCCCCTTCCGGAAGGTGTGGCTCTCGCCGCCCTCGAAGAGGTTGAGCGACGAGTCGGCCCAGCTTGAGTAGAGCGCGCGGCCGCTGCCAAGGATCACGAGGCCGTCGGCGCCACCGATGCCGGTGCCCGTCACCGTCGCCTCCTTGGCGCCGGTCACCCACTCATAGATGTCCTTGGTGTTGAAGCCGACGATCATCCACGCGTTGCGCGACGGGTTCCACGCGATGCCGTTGGCCGCCGACTCCTTCGGCAGCACGACCGCCTCGCTCGCGGCGAGATTGCGCACCACGAAAACGCGGCTCTTGCCCGGATGCGTCACCGAGCCGTCGGCCTTGAACGCGATGCCGCTGTCGGTGATGTAGATGCCGCCGTCGTTCCCCACCGCGACGTCATTGAGGAACGTCGCGCGCAGGCCGCGCAGGCTCACGCTCGCGACCTGGTTGCCCGTGTTCACGTCGTACGCGCGGACGTTGTCGATGTCGGCGACCCAGAGCGTGTCGCCCTTCAGCGCCATCCCCTTCGGGGCGTCGAGCGTGATGTCGGCGTCGGCGCCGTTGATGAACGGCACGGAGTCGATCGTGCCGCCGTTCGGGTTCAGCCGGACGATGTAGCCGTTGTCGTCCTTCTGCGGCGGGTTGCCGTTGATGTTCGAGACGTACCAGATGCCGCGCACCGAGTCCCAGAGCACCGACTCGGGCGTGGCGAGGCCGGCGGTCGCCTGGAAGAGCGGCGTGTTCGGGTCGCGCGGCGG
>CAZIDS010000022.1:6302-21261 GCA_964537945.1 uncultured Gemmatimonas sp.
CGCGCGCGGAGGCGGCAACATCGGAAGACTCCCCCCACCCTCCATCGGAGGCGGTTCACGTGTCCGTGCGTCCCTTCATCCTTCGCGCCGCGCTCATCGTCGCTGCGTTCTGCTCCCTTGCGCCCGCCCGGCTGCCGGCGCAGCGCGTCGCGGAGACCGCCTTCAATGGATTGCGCTGGCGCGAGATCGGCCCCGCGCGCGGCGGCCGTTCGGTCGCCGTCGCCGGCTCGGCGAGCCGTCCGCTCGAGTACTGGATGGGGACCACCGGCGGCGGCGTCTGGAAGACCATCGACGGCGGCGTGACCTGGCAGCCGATGGCCGACCGCTACTTCGGCGGCACCATCGGCGGCATCGGCGTCGCCGAATCCAATCCCGACATCGTCTACGTCGGCGGCGGCGAGACCGACATCCGCGGCAACACGTCGCACGGCGACGGCCTGTGGAAGACGACCGACGGCGGCCGCACCTGGACGTTGATGGGGCTCGCCGAGACGCGACACATCGGGCGCGTGCGCGTGCACCCGACCAACCCCGACATCGTCTACGTCGCGGCGCTCGGCCACGCCTTCGGCAACAATCCGGAGCGCGGCGTCTTCAAGACGACCGACGGCGGCAAGACGTGGAACAAGGTCCTCTTCCGCAACGACTCGACCGGCGTCTGGGACCTCACGTTCGACCCGAGCGACCCGAACACGCTCTACGCGACCTTCTGGCACGCGTATCGCCGGCCGTGGATGCTGAACTCCGGCGGGCCGGGCGGCGGCATCATGAAGACCACCGACGGCGGCGCGACCTGGCGCGAGCTCACCGCGAACCCCGGACTCCCGCGCGGCGTGCTCGGGAAGATCGGCCTCGCGGTGTCGCCGGCGAACCCGCGGCGCATCTGGGCGCAGATCGAGGCCGACTCGGGCGGCACCTACCGCTCCGACGACGGCGGCGCGACCTGGCAGTTCCTCAACGGCGACCGCAACCTGCGCCAGCGCGCCTGGTACTACTCGCGCCTCGTCGCCGACCCGAAGGACACGAACGTCGTCTACGCGCTCAACGTGCAGTTCTTCAAGAGCACCGATGGCGGAAAGACGTTCCGCACGCAGATCCAGGTGCCGCACGGCGACAACCACGACATGTGGATCGCGCCGAACGACCCGATGCGCATGGTCGAAGGGAACGACGGCGGCGCGAACGTGAGCTTCAACGGCGGGCAGACGTGGAGCGCGCAGGGCTTCGCGACGGCGCAGTTCTACCACGTCTCGGTGACGAACCACTTCCCGTACAAGGTCTGCGGCGCGCAGCAGGACAACTCGACGCTCTGCGGCCCGAGCCGGCAGCAGGGCACCATCGGCATCGGCGACTGGGATGACGCCGGCGGCGGCGAATCCGGCTACGTCACGCCCGACCCGCGCGACCCCGACGTCATCTACGCCGGCAGCTACTCGGGCTACCTCACGCGCAAGGACATGCGCAACGGGCTCGAACGGAACATCAACGCCTGGCCCGACAACCCGATGGGTTGGTCGAGCGAGGACATCAAGTACAAGTTCCAGTGGACCTTCCCGATCGTGATCTCGATGCACGACCCGAAGGTGCTCTACGCCGGCGGATCATCGCTCTTCCGCTCGACGAACGAAGGCTCGTCGTTCGACATCATCTCGCCGCCGCTCGCGCGCAATGACCCGCGCACGCTCGGCGCCTCCGGCGGCCCGATCACGAAGGATCAGACCGGCGTCGAGACCTACGGTGTCGTCTTCGCGCTCGCCGAGAGCTTCCAGTCGCCGAACGTGCTGTTCGCGGGCAGCGACGACGGCTACATCCAGGTGACACGTGACGGCGGCAAGACGTGGAAGAACGTCACGCCGCCGGGCTTCGGCGACTTCACACGCGTCTCGATCATCGAGGCGTCGCACTACGCCGAGGGCACCGCCTACGTCGCGGCGAACCGGTTCCAGCTCGACGACTTCCGGCCGATGCTCTACAAGACCACCGACTTCGGCGCGACGTGGACCAGCATCGTCAACGGGATCCCCGCCGATGAGTTCACGCGCGTGATCCGCGAGGATCCGGTGCGGCGCGGGCTGCTCTACGCCGGCACCGAGCGCGGCGTCTGGGTGAGTTTCGACGACGGCGCCAACTGGCAGCGGATGCAGCGCAACCTGCCGCCGGTGCCGGTGCACGACCTCGTCATCAAGGAAGGGGACCTCGTCGCGGCGACGCACGGCCGCTCCTTCTGGATCCTCGACGACCTCTCGGCGCTGCGGCAGATGAGCGCCGAGGCGCTCGCGAAGCCCGCGCATCTCTTCGCACCGCGCGACGCGTACCGCATCGACTGGGGCGGCGGTTTCGGCGGCGGCGGTGGCGGCGGCGGGAACGCGCGGGCGTCGAACCCCGGGCAGAACCCGCCCAACGGGGTGACGGTCTACTACCACCTCGCGCAGGCGAACCAGAAGGTGAAGCTCGAGTTCCTCGCGCCCGACGGCGCGGTGATCAAGACGTTCCAGAGCGCCGATTCGGCGGAGCTCGCGGCCGCGCGCGACTCGGCGCGCGCGCAGGCGGCGGGGGGCGGCGGCGGGGGCGGCGGCGGTAGCTTCGGCGCGGGCGCGCCGCCGCGCGCGGCCAACGCGATGGGACTCAATCAATTCTCGTGGGACATGCGCTATCCCGATGCGAGCTCGTTCCGCGGAATGATCATGTGGGCCGGCAGCGTGCGCGGCCCGGTGGCGCCAGCGGGCGAGTACACGGTGCGGTTCACCGTGGGCGATGCGGCGCCGCAGGTCGCGAAGTTCAAGCTGCTCAACGATCCGCGCACGACGGCGACGGCGGACGACCTGCTCGCGCAGTTCCAGTTCCTGCTCAAGGTGCGCGACCGCACCACCGACGCGAACGATGCGGTGAAGACGATCCGCAACGTGCGCGCGCAGCTGCAGGAGCGCGCGGCCGCCGCGCCGCGGCTGCGCCGGCTCGCGGCGGAGATCGACTCGGCGATGGCGAAGGTGGAGCGGGAGGTCTACCAGGTGAAGAACCAGAGCGGGCAGGATCCGCTCAACTTCCCCGTGCGGCTGAACAACCGGATCGCGGCGCTCGCGGGGGTCGCGTCGAGTGGGCCTTATCGCCCGACGGCGCAGGCGGAGACGGTGTTCACGGAGCTCTCGGCGGCGCTCGAGGGGCAGCTCACCACGCTGCGGAAGATCCTGTCCGAGGACCTGGCGAAGTTCAATGCGGAGGCGCGGAGGGCGGGGCAGGCGCCTGTCGTGCCCAAGGCGGAGGATGTTCCGGCGCGGCCGGTCGTGGCGATGGACGACGTCTTGCCTTGAGGGATGCGACGCCTGAGGACGCGGCCGCGATCGTCGAGTTGAACAACGCGGCGCTGCCGGCGGTGAACTTCATTGATGCGGAGCTGCTCGGACGGATCGCGGCGCTCGCGTCGTGGTATCGCGTCGCGGAGGATGCGGAGGGGATCGTGGGGTTCGTGCTCTGCATTCCCTCCGGGCGCGAGTATTGGTCGGGGAACTACCGGTGGTTCAGCGAGCGGTACGACTCATTCCTGTACCTCGACCGGGTCGTCGTGGCCGAGCGGACGCGCGGGCGCGGCGTGGGCGAGGCGCTGTACGAGGAGATGCATGCGTATGCGGCATCCGGGTGGCCGCGCGTGACGCTCGAGGTGAATCTGCGGCCCCCGAATCCGGGGTCGGACCGGTTCCACCGGCGGCTGGGCTATGAGGCGGTCGGGGAGCGCGAGTACGAGGATGGGCATGGGGCCGTCACGCTGTACAAGAGAGAAATGAGGATCGAGGATCGAGTGGAAGGGGAAGAGATGAGAGGAAGCGGGAAGTAAGAGAGAGAGGGGCCTGCCGATAGGCGGGCCCCTCTCTCCTTTCACTCCATCCTTCCCCTTCCTCTCGCCCCTCTCCCTTCCACTCGATCTTCGATCCTCAGAAGTTCGGTACGGTGGCCCCATCCACCGCCATCCCCATGGAGTGGTACCCCTTGTCCACGTACACCGTGGCCCCGCTGATCCCGCTGGCCAAGGGCGAGCAGAGGAACGCCGTCGCGGCTCCGACCTCGGTGGCGTCGAGCGCCTGGGGCAGCGCGGAGTTCTTCTCGCAGTACTTCACCATGTTGCCGATGATGCCGATCGCGCTGGCGGCGCGGCTCGCGTAGGGGCCGGCGCTGACGACGTTCACGCGCGCGCCCCATTTGCGGCCCGCTTCGTAGGCGAGGACCCGCGTGTCGCTCTCGAGCGCAGCCTTGGCCGAGCTCATCCCGCCGCCGTAACCGGGGATGGCGCGCTCGCTCGCCATGTACGTGAGCGACGCGACCGCCCCGTTGGGGCGGAGCAGCGGGCCGAGGTGCTGCAGCAGCGAGATGAGCGAGTACGCGCTCGCGCTCACCGCGGCGAGGTAGCCGCCGCGCGAGACCTCGAGCAGCGGCTTCTTCACCTCGGGTCCGTTGGCGAGCGAGTGCACGATGATGTCGAGCGACTGGTCGCCGAAGTCGCCCTTGATGCGCGCGGCGAGGCCGGCGATGGAGAAGTCGCCGAGCTCCTTGTAGCGCTTGTTCTCGCGGATCTCGGCCGGGGCGTCCTCCACGCGGTCGTAGACGGCGTCGAGCGGATAGATCCTCTCGAAGTTCAGCAGCGAGCCGTCGGAGAGCTTGCGCGATTGGTCGATCTTCCCGCGCTCGAGGAGGTTCAGGAAGATGTTGAGCGCGGGCGGCCAGGTGGCGACGCAGACGGTCGCGCCGGCCTCGATGAGGTGCTTGGCGATCGCCCAGCCGAAGCCGTTGTCGTCGGCGACGCCGGCCACGAGGGCGCGCTTGCCGCGGAGGTCGATGGGGAGCATGGCGGGTCCCGAAAGGCGTTACGGAATTGTGGCGGAGGAGCCACTTCTACCGTATGATAGCGACTTGCGGCGGGAGTGTCCCGTCGCGCTCACCGCTTCCAGGATCCCACCCTCATGATGAAGCGCGCACTCCTCCTGCTGACGGGGCTCTTCCTCGTCTCTGCGCAGGCGCGTGCACAGGACCAGACGGTCACCGGCAAGGTGACGTCCGAGGCCGGTGCCGCGATGTCCAGCGTCCAGGTCGTGATCAAGGGCACGACGACGGGCGTCCTCACCGACGCCGAAGGGCGCTACACCATCCGCGCCCGCCAGGGCAACGTGCTGCAGTACCGGTTCATCGGCCACGCGCCGGTGGAGCGGATCGTCGGCACGGAGGCGACGATCGACGTCACGCTGAAGCGCGTGGCGAGCCAGCTCGACGCGATGGTCGTGACCGCCCTCGGGCAGACGACCAACAAGCGTGCGCTCGGCACGACGCAGCAGACCGTAGCCGGCCCCGAGATCGCGAGCACGCAGCGCGAGAACTTCATCAACTCGCTGCAGGGCCGCGTGGCCGGCGTCGAGGTGACGAGCTCCTCGGGCGTGCCCGGCGCGTCGTCGTCGATCACCATCCGCGGCGTCAGCTCGATCAGCTCGAGCAACCAGCCGCTGATGATCGTGGACGGCCTGCCGATCGACAACAAGACCTTCAACACGGGCCAGCTGGCGTCGGACGCGCCGGGCTCGCTGACCGCGTTCTCCAACCGCGGCGTGGACTTCACGAACCGCGCGGCCGACCTGAACCCCGAGGACATCGAGACGCTCGTCGTCCTCAAGGGTCCCGAGGCGGCGGCGCTCTACGGCATCGACGCGGCGAACGGCGCGATCGTCATCACGACGAAGCGCGGCCGCGCCGGCCTCGGCGGCCTCGAGTACAGCAACTCGTTCCGCATCGACGCGCTCCGCGACGTGCCCGAGCTGCAGCGGACCTACGGCGCGACCGGCTTCACCGGCGGCGTCCAGAACTCGTTCCAGTACTTCGGCGCGCCGTACGCGCCCGGCACGACGTTCTATGACAACATCGACGGCTTCTTCCGGCCGGCGACGACGGTCAAGCACAACCTCTCGTTCAGCGGCGCGGCCCCCGACAACCGGGTGAACTACCGCCTCGCCGTCTCGAGCGACCGCCAGGAGGGCGTGGTCCCGAACACCTCGTTCGGCCGCATCAACCTGACCGGCGCCTCGCAGGCGCAGGTGACGCGCTGGCTGCGCACCGATGTCTCGATGGCCTACTCGTACGCGACCAACGACCAGCCCTGGAAGGGCGCCGACGGCCCGCTGATCGGCCTCCTCGTCTGGCCGCAGACCGACAACGCGAAGGACTGGCTGACGCCGGCCGGCAACCGCCGCCGCCTCACCATCGCCGCCGCGACGGGCGAGACCGACAACCCGTACTTCAACGTCAACCGCAACAACAACAACAACAAGACCAGCCGCCTGATCGCGAACGTCGGCTTCGTCATCACGCCCTTCTCGTGGGGCTCGCTGAAGACGAACATCGGCATCGACGGCTACACCGGCGAGACGCAGGTGGTGCGCGCGGCCGAGTCGGCCTTCGCGGCGAGCAACAACGGCATCCTCGACCAGGCCACCGACGTCGTCCGCAACATCACCGCGCAGACGATCTTCACGGTCGAGCGCCGCAAGCTCTGGAACGACATCTCGGTGACCGGCCTCGTCGGCAACCAGATCGCCGACAACACGTCGAACACCCGCGGCCTCAAGGGCCAGGACTTCCTCGACCCGAACTTCATCTCGGTCAACAACACGTCGCTGCGCACCAACCGCACGGTGCTCAGCCAGCGCCGCCTCGTGTCGATGTTCGGCTCGGCGACGTTCGACTACAAGGACTACCTCTACCTGACGGTCACGGGGCGCAACGACTGGACCTCGACGATCCCGCAGCAGCGGAACTCGTTCTTCTATCCGTCGGTCTCGTCCAGCTTCGTCTTCACCGACGCGTTCCCGTCGCTGCAGAAGTACCTGACCGGCAAGGTGCGCATGGCCTACGCGGCGGTCGGGCGTGACGCCCGCCCGTACGCCTACCGGCCGGCGCTCGAGTACAAGACGACCGCGTACGGCGGCTACGGCTACGGCTTCACCGGCCCCAACCTCGACCTCAAGCCGGAGTTCGCGCTCTCGTACGAGGGCGGCTTCGACCTCTCGTTCCTCGACGACCGCATCGGCCTCGAGGCGACCTGGTACCGCAAGCGCACCAAGGACCAGATCGTCAACGACATCCGCGGCTCGTACGCGACCGGCTTCATCCTGTTCAACCTGAACGGCGCCGAGACGTCGAACTACGGCACCGAGCTCGTGCTCCGCGGCACGCCGATCATCAACGACACGTGGTCGTGGGACGTGCTGCTGAACTTCGACCACTCGTGGGGCTGGACGAAGTCGCTGCCGAACGCGCTGCCGGAGTCGTACGTCTCCGACACCTGGCTCTACAACAACGTGCGCAACGGCACGATGCCCGGGCTCTCGACCCGCTCGCTCACCGGGCTCTTCTACCTCCGCAACAACAACGGCGACATCCTGATCGACCCGTCGTCGGGCCTGCCGATCCGCTCGGCGAGCTTCATCGATGCCGGCTACGACCGGGCGCCGGACTTCACGATCGGCCTCACCAACTCGTTCACCTACGGGCGGTGGTCGGCCAGCTTCCTGCTCGACATCCGGAAGGGCGGCGACATCCTGAACGCGACCGAGCACTACCTGGTCACGCGCGGGCTGAGCAAGCGCACGCTCGACCGCGAGACGCCGCGCGTGATCCGCGGCGTGCTGCGCGACGGGCGCGAGAACAGCGCCAACCCGACGCCGAACAACATCGTGATCATCCCGGCCGTGCAGACCGCGTACTACACCAGCATGTCCGAGGAGCTCTTCATCGAGAAGGACATCAACTGGTTGCGGCTGCGCGACGTGACGGTGCGCTACGAGCTGCCGGGGCGCTGGCTCAAGGCCCGGACGGCGAGCGTCTTCGTGACCGCGACCGACCTGTTCCTGATCACGAACTACTCCGGCCTCGATCCGATCGTGAATGGCAACAGCGCCGCCGTCGGCGGCTCGGGCGGCCAGGGCATCGACTACGGCAACTTCCCGATCCCGCGCGGCTTCAACTTCGGCCTCAAGGTGGGCTTCTGACCATGACGCGAACCCTCATGCGCGTCACGCGCTCGTTCCTCGCGGCCGGGCTCCTGCTCGGCGCCTCGGCCTGCGACGACTTTCTCGACGTCAACACGAACCCGAACGGCCCGCAGGAGGTCTCGGCGAACCTGTACCTCGCGCCGATGCTCCACTGGCTCGTCACCTCCCCGCAGTTCGACGGTCGCTTCGTCGGCCGCTACGCGCAGGAGTGGACGATCACGGGCGGCACGGCCCTCAGCACGTGGGACCGGATGGGCTACGACCCCGCCTCCGACAACGGCGCGCAGCAGTGGCGCGACGTCTACTGGACGTTCGGGCAGAACCTGGTCGACATGACCAACAAGGCCGAGGCCGAGCAGCGTTGGGACCTCCTCGGCGTCGCCCTCGTGCTCAAGGCCTGGGGCTGGCAGGTGCTGACCGACCTGCACGGTGAGATCATCGTCGCCGAGGCGATCGACCAGTCGAAGTTCTCGTTCAACTACGACACGCAGCAGTACGCGTACGACGAGATCCGCACTCTGCTGGACTCGGCGATCGTGCTGCTCGGCCGCACCGACGGCGCGGTGGACGCGGTCTACATGGGCCGCACCGACAAGATCTACAACGGCGACCGGACGAAGTGGCTGAAGTTCGCCCACGGCCTCAAGGCGATCAACCTCAACCACTATTCGAACAAGTCGACGTACGACCCGGCGGCGGTGATCGCCGAGGTGAACGCGTCCTTCGTCGGCAACGTCGACGACGCGCTCCTCTCGTATCCCGCGACCCAGAACGACGACATCAACTTCTGGGGCCGCACCCGCAACAACCTCACGACCTACCGGCAGACGCAGTTCATCGTCGGGCTGATGAACGGCACGCAGTTCGGCGGCGTGGTGGACCCGCGGATGAGCCGGATGCTCTCGGTGGCGCCGGACGGCCAGTACCGCGGCCTGGACATCAACGTCGTGAGCTTCGGGGCGCTGCCGGCGAACCAGCAGCCGAACAACTTCTACGGGTTCGTGGGCACCGGCGGCGTCGGCGTCCCCGGGCGCTACCTGTTCGACGACAAGGTGCGCGTGCCGGCGATGACGTACGCGCAGCTGCAGTTCATCAAGGCCGAGGCCGCGTACCGGTCGGGCGACCTTCCGACCGCGCTGACGGCCTACACGGCGGCGATCGGCGCGCACATCGACTTCGTGAACGCGCGCAACCTCGACAACGGCCAGTCGCCGACGCAGATCACGGCGACCGAGCGGGCGAACTTCCTCGCCGCGCCGGCGATCGTGCCGGCGACGGCGGCGGGGCTGACGCTCACGCGGATCATGTCGCAGAAGTACATCGCGCAGTGGGGCTGGGGGCACAACGAGATCTGGATGGACCTCCGCCGCTACCACTACACGGACATCGACCCGGCGAGCACGGTGCAGGTCTTCCCGGGCTTCACGATCCCGACATCGCTCTATCCGGACAACGCCGGCCTGCCGGTGCAGCGCATCCGGCCGCGGTACAACTCGGAATACGTCTGGAACCGGCCCGGGCTCGACGCCATCGGCGGCCTCGCCCTCGACTACCACACCAAGCCCATGTGGATCACCCTGCCATGAGCCGCCTCCTTCGCACTCTCGCCGCTTCGGCGGCCTTCGCCTCGACGGCCGTGCTGGCCGGCTGCGGCGAGAAGAACCAGGTGCAGGTGATCGACGGCCCTGCGCCGACCGCGTACGTGAAGTTCTTCAACTTCGGCCTCAACGCGCCGTCGGTGAACTTCTACGCCGGCAACCAGAAGATGTCGGCGATCGTCTCCACCACCGGCATCGAGGCGGTGACGGGCGTCGCCTACGGCTCGGTGAGCTCGGGCGGCTTCTACGGCTCGATCGAGCCGGGCACCTACACCCTCACCGGCAAGATCTCGGCGGCGGTGGACAAGGACCTGGTGATCGCGACGCAGAACCAGCTGATGGAGGACGGGAAGCGGTACTCGTTCTACATGAGCGGCCTGTACAACACGACCACGAAGACGAGCGACTCTTTCGTCGTGGTCGATGACTACCCCGACGCATTCAACTATGCGTCGGCGCAGGTGCGATTCGTGAACGCGAGCTTCAACGCGGCGCCGATGCAGCTGATCCTCACGGGGACGGTGGCGCCGATCGTGACCGACACCGTGGGCGCGGCGATCGCGTACAAGAGTGCCGGCGCGTTCGAGACGGTGGTGCCGGGCGTGTACAACATCGCGACCCGCACCGTGGGCGCGACGACGAACACGATCGCGCGCACGGCGGTGACGTTCCTCGCGGGACGCATCTACACGATCAGCGCCCGCGGCGACATGACGGTCGTCAGCACGACGGCGACCAACCGGCCGTTCCTGGACAACACGACGAACCGGTAGGCTTCTGCAGGGAGACGCGGCCCCGGCGCGAAGCGCCGGGGCCGCGTCGCTTGCATCTGGGCGAGGCCCTACGCCGGATGCGCCGCCCGCTCCAACCGGTCCCGCACCCCGTCCCACTCCGGCTCCGCCGGCGGCAGCTCCACCAGCACTTCCGCGCACTCCGCATCGTCGATGTCGTGCAGCGCCGCATACAGCTCCGCCGCATACCCCACCGCATCGCCCGGCAGGTGATGGTGCGTCGCGAGCGCCGTCGCCACCGCAAAGCCGTGCGGACTCCACGTCACCGCCGCCGCCGACTCGCCGAGCCGCGCGCGCAGCTCGGTCACCGCCTTCGCCAGCGCGAGGCTCGCGACCAGCGTGACGCGCGCGCGGGGGGCGTAGTGCCGCGCGATCATCCCCGGACCCGCGCGCGGGGTCTCCTCGTCGTCAGGCTCCTCCGGCGACGCGAGCGGCCCCGTGATCGCCTCGAGCGCCGCGCGCGTGATCGTGCCCGGCCGCAGCAGCATCGGGGGCGAGACGGAGAGGTCCACCACGGTGCTCTCGATGCCGACATCGGTGCGGCCGCCATCGAGGATCAGCCCCACCTTCTCGCCGATCGAACGCTCCACCTGCTGCGCCGTCACCGGTGAGAGCTCGGTGAACCGGTTCGCGCTCGGCGCCGCGAGCGGGATCCCCGCCGCCGCGAGCAGTGCGCGCGCCACCGGATGCGCCGGCACGCGCACGGCGACGCTGTCGCGGCCGGCGGTCACCTCGCCCGGGACCTCGGGACGCTTGGGCAGCACGAGCGTGAGCGGACCCGGCCAGAATGCCTGCGCGAGCTTCTCCGCGAGCGGCGGCCACGCGCGCACGAGCGTCTTCGCGCTCGCGACGTCCGACACGTGCGCGATCAACGGGTTGTACGACGGGCGTCCCTTCGCCTCGAAGATCCTCCGGACGGCGGCCGCATCGAGCGCGTTCGCGCCAAGTCCGTAGACCGTCTCCGTCGGGAACGCGACGAGCCCGCCGGCGCGCAGCAGCTGCGCTGCCTCGGCGAGCACCGCCGCGTCAGGCGCGGCCGGATCGAGGGCGACGACGCGTGTGCTCATGCACCGTGCCGCCGCGCGCACTCCGCGAGCACGGCGCCACCGACGAAGATCGCCGACTCCGACGGATCGAACCGCGGCGTGTGCACGCCCGCGTTCGGCTTCCCCTCGCCGACGGTCCCGATCCGCAGGAAGCACCCCTCGACCTTCTCGAGATAGAACGCGAAGTCCTCGGCGCCCATGTTCGCCGTCGCGAGCTGCTTGAGCGCGGTGTCGCCGAGCACGGCGCGCGCGGCCTGCTGCGCGTCGGCGGCGGGGCCGGCGTGATTCACGAGCGGCGGTGTGCCCTCACTCAGCACGACCTCGGCGCGCACGCGATGCGTCGCCGCGACCGACTCGGCGAGCTCCTTCACGCCGTCGCAGAGCAGCGTACGCGCGGCG
The DNA here is from genome assembly GCA_964537945.1 of uncultured Gemmatimonas sp. Classification (GTDB taxonomy): domain Bacteria; phylum Gemmatimonadota; class Gemmatimonadetes; order Gemmatimonadales; family Gemmatimonadaceae; genus Pseudogemmatithrix. Next base: position 18,161 of record CAZIDS010000022.1, read on the forward strand.
GGCATGGTCGCGCGGATGGTGCCGGCGCAGCGCGCCCGCTCGGGGATCACGTTCGACGCATTGCCCGCCAGCACCACGCCGACGGTGACGACGCCCGGCAGCCCGGGGTCGAGCCGGCGCGAGACGAGCGTCTGAACATCCATGATGAACGACGCGAGCGCGATGATCGGGTCGCGCGTATCCTGCGGCCGCGCGCCGTGCCCCCCGCGCCCATGGAAGGTCACCTCGAACGAGTCGCTGCTCGCGGCGAGCGGGCCCGGTGTCGCGACGACCTCGCCCACCTCGAACCGCCAGTCCACGTGCCCGCCGAAGATGGCCGAGACGGCGTCGAGGGCGCCGGCCTCGATCAGCTTCATCGCGCCCTCGCCGACCTCCTCGGCGGGCTGCAGCAGCAGACGCACTTCGCCGCGCGCGGGTGACTTCTTGAGCAGGATCCCGGCCGCGACGGTCCAGGCCGCATGCATGTCGTGTCCGCAGGCGTGCATCACGCCGGGATGCTTCGACGCGAAGGGGAGGCCGGTCTCCTCGGTGATCGGCAGCGCGTCGATGTCGCCGCGGAGCGCCACGATGGGCGCACCGCGCTCGGTGCCGGGGATCGTCACGACGAGGCCGGTGCCGGCGACCTCGCGGATGGCGGTCAGCCCCTCGCGCTCGAGCGCGGCGCGCAGCGTCGCCTGCGTCCCCTTCTCCATCCACGACAACTCGGGATGCGAATGCAGTTGCCGCCTGAGCGCGACGAGCCGCTCGCGCTCCTCGGCTGTGAAGCGCGCGGCGCAGGCGGCGACGCGATCGGCGCTCACGCGCGGAGTTCCTCTGTACGCACGGTGATCCTCTTGATGTGGTCGGTGTCCACCTCGACGCCGATGCCGGGGCGGTCGAGCGGCACCTTCACCATCCCCTTCGCGTCCATCGTCCACTCAGGTGTCACGACATCCTTCGCCCAGTAGCGCGCGCTCGGGCTGAGGTCGCCGGGCAGCGTGAAGTTGGGCAGCGATGCGAGCGCGACGTTGTACGCGCGGCCGATGCCGCTCTCGAGCATCCCGCCACACCAGACGGGGATCCCCATCGACTCGCAGTAGTCGTGGATCGCGATGCTCTGCGCGAAGCCGCCGACGCGGCCCGGTTTGATGTTGATAATGCGGCCGGCGCCGAGGGTGACCATGTCCTGCGCGCGGTCGAGCGAGGTGATCGACTCGTCGAGGCAGAGCGGCGTCTTGAGCCGCCGCTGCAGCTCGGCGTGGCGCACGAGGTCGTCCCACGCGAGCGGCTGCTCGATCATCATCAGGCCGAGGTCGTCGAGCGCGGCGAGGCGCGACGCATCGGCGAGCGTGTAGGCGTTGTTCGCGTCGGCCATCAAGTGCGCCTCGTGGCCGACGGCCGTGCGCACGGCGCGCACCCAATCGACGTCGTGCCCCGGTGCGATCTTGATCTTCACCTTGTTGTATCCCTCGGCGAGCGCAGCCTCGGCCTTCTGGATGAGGGCGTGGACGTCGCGCTGGATGCCGAGCGAGATGCCGGTGGCGATGCGGTCACGCGTGCCGCCCATCAGGCGCGAGAGCGGCACCTTCGCCTCGGTCGCGGCGAGCCCCCACATCCCCATCTCGAGCGCGGCCTTGGCCATGTTGTGGCCGCGGACGTTCTCCTCGAGGAGGTCGTGCGCGGCGGCGGGCGCATCGATCGCCTTGCCGAGCAGGCGCGGCGCGAGCACGCGGACGATCGTCGGCCAGGCGGTATCGAGCGTCTCGGGGGAGTAGTTGGGCTCGTCGTCCACGACGCACTCGCTCCACGCATGCGCGCCGTCCTTGGAGAAGAGTTCGCAGAGCATGATGCGCCGCTCGCGCACCTCGCCGGAGGAGATGCGGAACGGTTCGCGCAGCGAGAGGCGGATCTCTCGGAGGATGAGGCGGTCGAGCGTCGGCATTCAGGCGTCGCGGCGGGTGAGCAGGTAGGTGCCGCCCTCGGGGTCGGCGACGAAACCGCGGACGTGGTAGCCGCGGGGGAGGTAGTGCGTGAAGGCGCGCCGCGTCGCGAAGCGCCACGCGCGCGCCATCTCGATGTCGCCCTCGGCGACGGCGGTGATGTCGCGCGGGACCGCGATGCCGACGTTGTGGTCGTCGACGAGCGCGCCCTCGTGGGCGTTGCGGCCGACAGCGTAGGCGAGCTCCTCGGGGAGCGCGTCGAGGCGGAGCGCCGACTGCGCGGGGTCGACCTTCCACGCGATCACGAAGCGGTCGGTGGGCATGTCGCCCTGCAGCGGCGAGTTGGTGGACTCGCCGTACATCGAGACGACGTACTCGTCCACCCGGGCGCCCATCTTGTTGAGGTTGAGATGGGCGTTGCGGGCGACGAGCGGATCGTAGGTCCAGTAGATGGTCTCGACGCCGAGGCGGCGGCAGCGGTCGCGCTGGTACTCCTTGAGCCTGATGCCGATGTCGAGCCCGCGCGCCTCGGGGCGCACGGCGAGCATGTCGGACCAGTGCATCAGCTTGCCGTCCTTCACGCCGGTGACGCCGAAGACGTAGCCGAGGAGCTTGCCGTCGTCATCGAATGCGCCAGCGACCACGCCGCCGGTCTTCTGGGCGACGAGGAGCATGGCGGCGGGGACCTTCTCGGTGAAGTTCCGGCCCCAGGTGAGCTCCTGGAGCTCGACGCACTGGGCGCGGTCTTCGTGGGTCTCGAAATCGCGGATCAGCACGGGGATGGAGATGAAGGCTGAAGGATGAAGGATGAAAGTCCGTGGCCTTCATCCCCTTGAGCCGGAACACAGCGGGGGGACGGGTGTCGTGCTAAACTACCGCGCATGCATCCTCTTCGCGCCCTTGTCCTGGCGGGTCTGATCACGACGGGCGCCGGCGACGCGGCGGGGCAGGTGGCGGCGCCGCGGGACAGTTCGCCAGCGGACACGGCGGTGCGGCCGGCGCCGGTCGTGGCGCGGCAGGACCTGCTGATCCTCGGCGGTGGTGCGGCGCTCGCGTACCTCGCGCACCGCGCCGACCTGCCCGTACGGAACGAGGTCCGCTCGGCGCACTGGCAGGACCAGCAGTGGCTCAAGAGCGTGAACGAGACGGGCAACGCGTGGGGCGGCGGGGTCGCGCTCGGGC
>CAZIDS010000023.1:0-20098 GCA_964537945.1 uncultured Gemmatimonas sp.
ACGCGGCCGCCCCGGTGCTGCACGATCCCGTGCACGGGGGCGAGGCCGAGCCCGGTGCCCTGCCCCGGGCCCTTCGTCGTGAAGAACGGCTCGAAGATCCGCGCGACGGTCTCGCGGTCCATCCCGACGCCGTTGTCGCGCACGACGAGCACCGAGTAGCGCTTCTCGTCGTGCGGCGCGCCGTCGTCGTGTGCGTCGAGCTCGGCCCGCCGCGTCGCGATGTGCAGCGTGCCGCCGGTCGGCATCGCGTCGCGCGCGTTCACCGCGAGGTTGAGCAGCACCTGCTCCACCTGGATCGGGTCGGCGAGCACCGCGCCGACGTCGGCCGCGAGCTCGAGCTCGACCTCGATCGCGGTCGGGATGAGGCGCCGCAGCATCCCGTGCGTGTCGTGCACGACCGCGTTGAGGTCGAGCACGCGCGGCTGGATCGTCTGGCGGCGGCTGAACGCGAGGAGCTGGCGCGTGAGCTTCGCGCCACGGTCGGCCGCGCGCAATAGCTGGTCGAGGTCGGTGTACTGCTGCGAGTCCTTCGGGAAGTCGTCGCGCAGCATCTCGCCGTAGTTGGTCACCACGGTGAGCACGTTGTTGAAGTCGTGGGCGACGCCGCCGGCGAGGCGGCCCACGGCCTCGAGCTTCTGCGCCTGAAGCAGCTGCGCCTCCACCACCTGCTGCCGCGCGGCGCGCGCGGTGAGCGCGTCGAACGAGCGTTCCAGCCGGTCGAGCTCGTCCTGCGGCCGCTCCGGCGCACCGGCCGCGACGGACCCCGTCGACGGGAACTCGTCCGCCATCCGGTCCACCCGATCCGTGAGCGCGACCACGCGGTGCGTCACGCGCCGGCTCACGCGCCAGACGACGAGGAACGAGAGCACGGCGATGAGCACCGCGATCGGCCCCACGCGCAGCAAGAAGGCGTCGAGCGGCGCGAGCACCTCCTCGCGGTCGCGCTGCAGCCACACGTACCACGGCGTGCCGGCCACACGCCGTGCAACTCCGATGCCCGGTCCGCGCGGCGAGTCGTCGAACTTCACGATGCTGTCATCGAGCGCGCCCTCCGGCGGGCCGTCCACGATGTATTGCAGGTCGGTCCACGCCCCCTCGCCCGGCTGGCCGACGATGAGGGAGGCCGAGCCGGTGAGGGCTCGCACCTGCTCGACGCCGCGTCCCTGCACGGCGCGGGTCTCGACGATCCAGCCGAGCAGCGGCTCGGGCTCGCCGCCGACCGCGAAGGCGAGGGCGATGGTGGGTGCGCTGCTGTCGGCGAGGATCGGGCTCATCGTGAGCCCCGTCGGTGCGAGCGTGCCCTCGCGGGCCGCGCGCGCGATCCAGTCGGCGACGCTCGCCGGCGCCGCGACGCCGCCGAGCTGAACCACGCGACCGTCGAGCCGCACACCTTGCACCGATCGCCACGTCGCGTCGTGCGGCTGCCGATCGACCGCCCGTCGCGCCGCCTCGACCGCGGCCGGGTCGTCGGGGCGCGCGAACACACGCTCCACCTCCGGGAGCGAGGCGAGGCGACCGGCAGCGGCCGTCGTCGCGGGGAGCGACGCACTCAGCATCGTCGCGACGAGCTGCGCGTTGGCACTCATGCGTTGGCCGGCCGACCGCTCCAGCACCCGGCGCAACTCGCGCTGGCCCAGCCAGACGAAGAGGACGCTGGCGAGGACTGCGATGCCCGTCATCAGGGCCGGGAACTTCACGTCCAGCGGCAGAGCCCTACGCGGCACGAGCGTCTCCGATCGGGGGCGGGAGGCGGCGGCGGTGCTAGGCCCATTATCGTTGTGGGACCACGGATGGACCAGAGCCCCGCTCGCGACCGTTCACGCTCTCCGATCCAACCACTTCGTGCACACGCTTCGTATCATCCTGACACTGGGGCCATTCGCCCTGTCGCTGCTTCGCGACAGGAAGCGCTGGCTCTGGTTCGGGGCGCCGTTGCGGCGTTCGGAAGCGTTCCACCGGGACCGTGCGCACCGGCTGGTCGCGCGGATCGCGGGGCTGGGCCCGACATTCGTGAAACTGGCGCAGGTGTTCGCCGCCCGGGCCGACCTCATCCCCGAACCCTACCTCTCCGAGCTCGGCACGCTCACCGACCAGGTGCCGTCGGTGCCGTGGGAGGGGATCGTCCGCCAGGTGGAGACGGCCTACGGGCAGCCGATCGGGACGCTCTTCGAGACGATCGACCCGAAGCCGGTCGCGGCCGCCTCGCTCGGCCAGGTGCACCGCGCGCGCTGGCGCGGGCGCGACGTCGCCGTGAAGGTGCTCCGCCCCGCCATCGAGGGGCTCGTCGCGCGCGACATCGCGTCGGCGCGCGCGATCGTCGCCTTCATCGTCCGGCGCTGGCCCAATCATTACAATCGCGGCGTCCACGCGCTGGTGGAGGAGTTCGCGGCGCGCATCAGCGAGGAGATGGACTTCCGCCTCGAGGGCGAGTACGCGAGCGAGGTGCGGGCGAACTTCGCCGGCAACCCGCGCGTGCGGATCCCCGAGGTGATGCACGAGATGACGCGGCAGCGCGTGCTCGTGCTCGAGCTGATGCAGGGGACGCGCGTGGACCGGCTCGACCCGAAGGGAGTCGACGCGGGGCGCCTCTCCGGCCAGGTGATCGAGGCCTACGTGCAGATGATGCTCGTCGACGGCCTCTTCCACGCCGACCCGCACCCGGGGAACCTGCTCGTCGGGCCGAGGGGCGAGCTCGTACTGCTCGACTTCGGGATGATGGTGCGCGTGCCCCCCGAGCTGCGCCTGCGGCTGCTCCGCACGATCTTCGCCGCGATCCGCCGCGACCCGAAGGCCGTCGCCGAGGGCTTCTATGGATTGGGCATCATCGCCCCCGACGCCGACCCGGCCGACATCGCGCGACTCTGCGAGATGCTGGTGCAGATGGCGGGCGAGCGGAGCACCACGAAGGAACGCCTCGAGCGGATGCTCGCCGACCGGATCCTTCAGTCGCTCTTCGACTTCCCGGTGGTGCTGCCGCGCGACCTCGTCTACTTCGCGCGCACGGCGTCGCTCATCGAAGGCATCGGCACGCGCTACGACCCGTACTTCAATGCCGTGCAGACCGGCACGCCGGTGGTGATGCGGATGCGCAGCCGGATCCTCCACTCGCTCGGGGAGCAGGCGGAGCCGTCGGTGGAGGAGATCGCGAGCGTCGCCGGCTTCGCGGCGGGGCGCGCCTGGCGCGCGGCGCGCGAATGGATCGGGTCCCTCGCATGACGCCCGTCTTCTTCGCGAACCCGGCCGACTGGCGCCGGTGGCTCCAGGCCAACCACGCGACGTCGATCGAGCTCGTCGTCGGCTTCCATAAGAAGGAGACCGGCCGGCCGAGCCTCACGTGGCCGGAGTCGGTGGCCGAGGCGCTCTGTTACGGATGGATCGACGGCATCCGCCGCTCGCTCGGCGCCGAGGCGTACACCATCCGCTTCACGCCGCGCAAGCCGACGAGCATCTGGAGCGACGTGAACACGAGGATGGCGAAGCGGCTGATCGCCGACGGGCGGATGGAGGCGGCCGGCCTCGCCGCCTTCAAGCGGCGCGACGCGAAGCGGTCGGGCGTCTACTCGTTCGAGCGCAAGCAGGCGGCCGAGCTCATCCCTGCCGAGCGGAAGGGGCTCAAGGCCGAGAAGGCGGCGTGGAAGTTCTGGGAAGCGCAGCCGCCCGGCTATCGCAACCTCGTCTGCCACTGGCTCCGCGCCGCGAAGAGGGAGGAGACGCGCGCGAAGCGCTTCGCGCGGCTCCTCGACGACTGCCGCAATGGCCTCCGCATCAAGGAACTCCGGAGATGACTCACCGATGATCCGTTCGACCCTCGGCGCGCTGCGCCGCATCCCGCTCGCGGCGGGGCTCGTGATGGCGCTGCTGGCCGGCTTCTTCTTCGCGGTGCCGGTGTACGTGGACGGTTCGATGAACGCGGTGGACGACGACGCGCCGCTCGCGGTGACCGAACGCGCCGCGACGCTGCACGCGTCGCTCACGATCGTGGACCTGCACGACGACGTGCTGCTCTGGGACCGCGGGCTCGCCGGGCCGCAGCCGCGCGGGCACACCGACATCGCGCGGCTCACGCGCGGCAACGTCGCCGTCGAGGTCTTCAGCACCGTCACGAAGACGCCGAAGGACCAGAACTACGAGTCGAACTCGGGCGAGACCGACAACATCACGCTGCTCGCGGTCGCGTCGCGCTGGCCGCCGCGCACGTGGAGCTCGCTGCTGCAGCGCGCGCTCTGGCAGGGGAGCAAGCTCGACCGCGAGGCGGCGCTGTCGGACGGGCGCCTGATCCTCGTGCGTACCGCGCCCGAGCTGCGCCACGCGCTGCAGGTGCGGGCCGAGCGCGCCTCGCTCGCACGACCGGTGATCGGGCTGCTCAACACCGAGGGGCTGCAGGCGATCGAGGGGCGGATCGAGAACCTCGACACGCTCTTCGCGCACGGCTTCCGGATGGCGGGGCTCGCGCACTTCTTCGACAACGACGTCGCCGGATCGGCGCACGGCGTCGAGAAGGGCGGGCTCACGCCGCTCGGCCGCGAGGTCGTCACGCGGATGCAGTCGCTCGGGATGCTGGTGGACCTCGCGCACGCGTCACCCGCGGCGTTCGACGAGGCGCTCGCGCTGGCGACGAAGCCGGTGGTGGTGAGCCACGTCGGCGTGCGCGAGACCTGCCCGGGGCCGCGCAACCTCACCGATGATCAGCTGCGGAAGCTCGCCGCGAACGGCGCGCTGATCGGCATCGGCTTCTGGGACGGCGCGATCTGCGCGCGCAGCCCGCGCGAGATCGCCAAGGCGATCCGGCACGCGGTGAACGTCGCCGGCCTCGTGCACGTCGCGCTCGGCTCCGACTGGGACGGCGCGACGAAGGTCGCGATCACAGGCGACACGCTGGCCCAGCTCACGCAGGCCCTGCTCGACGCCGGGTTCAGCGAAACGGAGATCCGGGCCGTGATGGGAGAGAACGCGGTGAAGTTCCTGCTCGAGAACCTTCCTTCGTGAGATGATGATGCGCGCATTCCTGCTCCTCCCCTTCGTCGTCGCGACGCTCCATGCGCAGGGCCTGCCGCCGGCGCTGGTGCCCTCGGCGTCGCAGGGCGTGGTGTTCGACGACCGCAACGCGAACGGCGTGCGCGACGGCGGCGAGGCCGGACTCGCCGGCGTCGTCGTGTCGAACCAGGAGGAGGTCGTGCGCACCGGCGCCGACGGGCGCTTCGCGCTCGCGCGCGGCGGGACGGGCGCGGTGTTCGTCGTGGTGCCGCGCCACAAGCGCGCGACGACGGCGTGGTGGCAGCGCGCCGACGCGAGCGCCGTCGCGTTCGGGCTCACGGCGGCGCCGGAGCCGCCGACGGTGACCTTCGTGCACGCGTCCGACACGCACATCCAGGAGAGCTCGGTCGTGCGCACCCAGCGGCTGCGCGCGGTGGTGGACTCGCTCAGGCCCGCATTCACCATCGTCACCGGCGACCTCGTGCGCGACGCGCTCCGCGTGGGCGAGGCCGAGGCGAGCGGCTACTACGCGCTCTTCGCGAAGGAGACGGCGGCCTTCCGCGGCCCGCTCTTCACGGTGCCGGGCAATCACGAGATCTTCGGCGTCGAGCGCACGCGCTCCGGCGTGAGCCAGTCGCACCCGCTGTACGGCCGCGGGATGTACCGCGCCTACCGCGGCCCCGACTACTACTCGTTCGACGCCGGCGGCGTGCACATCGTCGCGCTCAACACGATCGACGTGGACGACCAGTGGTACCACGGCCACGTGGACTCGCTGCAGATGGCCTGGCTCGCGCGCGACCTCGCGATGGTCCCCGAGGGGACGCCCGTGGTCACGTTCAACCACATCCCGTTCTATTCGGTGGGCGAGCAGCTCAACGGCTACACGGACCAGCCGCCGGCGCCGTCGCTGATCACCGTCGGCGGGAAGACCGTCTTCCGCCACACGGTGGACAACGCGGGCGAGGTGATCCGCGCGGTGGCGCCGCATCCGTACGCGATGGCGATCGGCGGGCACATCCACATCGGCGAGCGGATCACGTTCATCCTGCGCGGCCGCCCGATGCGCTTCCACAACGGCGCCGCGACGGTGAGTGACACGCCGAGCGGGGCGTTCACTTTCCCGTCGGGCGTGACGCTCTACCGGATCACCGACGGTGTGGTGGACGACGGGACCTTCGTGCCGCTGGGCGCGACACGGACGCCCTGAACGCGAAGCGGGCCGCGCCTCGAGAGGCGCGGCCCGCTTCGTCCTTTCAACCTTCATCCTTCATCGCGGCTTCTTGTTGCTCCGCGGCCGCTGCGGCGCCGTGACCGCCGGCTCGGGCATCCCGATCGGCCTGCCGTTGCGCGCGACCTCGTAGACCGGACCGTCGCGCACGTCCTTGTACATCTCGATCGGCTCGCGCGGCTGCGCGCCCGGCGCCATCAGCGTCGTCGTGACGAAGAACGCGTCGGCGGCGGCGGTGTTCACCGAGTAGCCGATGTCGGCGAGCGACTGGATGGTCAGCACCGACAGCGGGTTCGTCACGCCCGCGCCGCTGTTGAGGAAGCCGGTCATCAGTTCGTTCTGCAGCACGCCCTCGCGCCAGTGCGAGTTGCGCGTGCCGGCGCCGCCCTGGCTGTTCTCGACCGGCACCTTGTTGCCGCCGGTGTAGGTGCTGCCGCCCACGGTGTTGAACGCCGTGATCGCGAGCGGGCCGTTGAAGTGCGTGTCGAGGCCGGTGCCTGAGGTCGGCGACGGCAGCTGCAGGAGGCCCTTGGTGGACCAAAGCGTGCCGATGCCCAGCACGTGCCCCATCTCGTGCAGGATGACGCTGCCGAAGGAGCCGGCGGCCTCGAGGCCCGCGAGGTCCGCGGTGTCGAAGCGCATCGACCCCATCACCGAGAGCGAGGCCTGCGACGTCGGCACGAAGCCGCCCGGCCTGATGAAGCAGGGGCCCGCCGAACCGAGCACCGCGCCCGCGCCGTCGATCGGCTCCAGCCGCACGACGATGATCACGTCGTCCACCGTCTCGTTGATCGCGACCGGCGAGTTGCACGTCCCCGCGGCGACCTGCAGCGCCTGCTGCCCGATGTCGCCGGTGATGATCGCCTCCCACCGCGCCGCGGCGTCGGAGAAGGTCTGCAGCTGGCTCAGCGTCGGCATCGTCGCGAAGCGGAGCCCGATGTCGAAGCCCGCCGTCGACGCCTTGCCGGTGGCCGAGATGATCTGCGGGTTGCCGAGCACCGAGTCGCCGGTGACGGTCGCCGAGACCACGTTCGCGCCCGCCGAGAGGCTCCACGACGTCGGCGCCGCGATGCCCTGGGCGTTCGTGACCGCCGTCCCGCCCGTGACGCCGCCGATGCCGGGGACGGTCGCGAAGGTCACCGTCACGCCCGCGACCGGGGCGTCGAGGTCGTCGGTCACCTTCACCGACGGTGCGACCGGCGCGACGCCGGGCGCGGCCACCTGACCCTGGCCGCCGTTGATGATGACCTGCGACGCGACGCCAAGGCGTGCGAGCCGCGCGAGCATCGTGTACGCGCCGGTCTGGCCCGGGTCGAACGTCCGCGCGCGCAGCAGGTAGCTCCCCGCGTTCAGCGTGATCGCGATCCGCGAGTTCTGGTCCACGCCGAGGATGATGTCGTCATTCTCGGCGATGAGCGCCTGCGTGCCGAAATCGTAGAGCTGCAGGTACGAGTCCACCGCCGACGAGTTCATCGTGATGATGAGGGACGTCTGCGACGCGAGGGTGAAGCGGTAGTAGTCGTACCGCTGCAGCGTCGGGATCTGGCAGTCGGTGTTCGTCATCGTGCCGTTCACGGTCGTGCCGATGCTGATCGTCGTCGCCCCGCTGGGCGTGCACGGATCGCCGATGCCGTTCACGGTGAAGATGATCGGCGTGAGCGAGGAGTAGGTCGCCGTCATCGTGTTCACGCCCTCCACCGCGCCGACGGTCCAGGTGCCGACCGTCGCGATGCCGCCCGCGTCGGTGACCGCGGCGAGCCCGGTGCCGCTGCCGCCGCCCGCGGTCACCGCGAAGTTCACCGTCTGGCCGGGCACGCCATTGCCGAGGTTGTCCACGATCTGCACCGCGGGCTTAATCGGCACGGCGGTGGAGATGGTCACGCTCTGGCCGTTCGCGCCGTTGCCGGGCGCGAGGTTCATCGCGAAGGCCGGGCCCGGCGACGGCGTCGCCGAGAAGAGCGTCGTCGCGACGACGCCCTGCACCGACGCGGTCACGCGCTGCAGCAGCGACGTGCTCGTGCCGAGCGTCCACGTCGTCGAGGCGAGGCCGCCGGCGTCGCTCGTCGCGTTGCTCGTGCCCAGCGAACCGCCGCCCGAGGTGACCGCGAAGGTCACGGCGAGACCGGCCATCACGTTGCCGAGCCGGTCCTGCGTGCGGACCTGCAACGTCGTCGCGAGCTGCTGCGTCACCTGCCCCGTCTGCAGGTTGCCGGCGACGATCACCGGTGCGACCGGCAGCTGCAGGACCGTCACCTGCACCACGCCATCCACGCCGTCGAGCGAGGCGGTGATGTTCGCGGTGCCGTTCGCGACCGCCGTGACGACGCCGGAGGCCGAGACCGTCGCCACCGCCGGCGTGTTGGTGGACCAGGTGATGCCCGTGGCGCTCATCGCCTTGCCGCGCTGGTCGCGCACGGTCGGCACGAGCGGCTGCGTCGCGCCGAACGCGTCCATCGAGATCGCGTTCGACGAGAAGGTGATCTGCGTCACCTCGGCCGGCTCGGTCGAGCCGCCGCCGCACGAGAGCCCGACGAACAGGCCGGCGGCGATGAGGGAGGCGCGGAGGGATGGGCGGCGAAGCGGCATCGGAGTATGAGATGGGGAGGGCGCGCCTGGACGGCGTACCTTGTGCCAGATTACAGGCCGGCGCCAGCGGGGGCAACGGCAGGTGACGCCCCCGGATGGCCGGAGGTACTACACTCGATGGAACATCCTCGCTCCGCGGCCCTGCTGGCTGTGCTCTGCCTCACCGCCCTCGGGTGCGGCGAATCGGCATTGGCGCCCCGATCCGAGCTGATCGCGGCCGAAGCCGCGGCGGATGCGTGGGTCGCGGCGAATCCCGACGCGTGGGCGGGCGCCGTGACGTCGAGCGCCATCCCGGTCAGGCCCGAGTGGACGCCGTCCTGCTCGTCGCCGGAGACCAACGGCTACGTCTCGCTGCGCCTCCGCTCGGCCGGCGGCGACCTCGAGCTCTCCTTCCGGTGCCCGGTGAGCGAGCGCTCCACGCCCGAGGAGCTGCAGGCGCAGTTCATCCACGCGGTGCCGTGGAACCTGCCGACGGGAGTGACGGCGACGAACTTCACCTTCCAGGCGTGGCTGCGGCTCGACGCGATCTACGACGGCGTGACGTTCCATACGCCGCGGGCGGGGTCGCTCGCGGTGGACATCCGCTCCGACATGCTCGGGATCCGCGGCGTGAGCACGCGGCGCGGCTGCGTGCCCGCGTTCGACGCGGTGACCCTGCCGGAGGGCTGCGTGGTGGTGCGCTCGCACCGCGTGCCGATGGCGATGCGGTTCACGGTCCCGGCGGACCTCTCGGCCCTGCGGTGACCGCGCGCCGGGGTTAGCATTCCCCGGCCGATGCGCGCTGCCCCGTGCTTCCTCGCCGCGAGCCTCGCGGCCTGCGCCCCGCTGATGCGGGCGCCGGCCACGTCCGCCGCTTCAGGAGTGCCCGAGGGGATCCCGACGGGCTTTCCCGCACGCTGCGCGCCGGGTGAGACACAGGTGATGCTCGTCGGTACATACGCCTTCATCGGCACCGCGACCGACCCGGTGCGACAGTCGCCGGACGACATGCTCTCGGCGCGGCGACAGGAGGAGCTTCAGGAGGTCGCGGCGCGCCTGGCCGACTGGCGGCCGCAGCAGGTGCTCGTGGACTGGCCCGCGGCGGCGAACGACTCCACGCTCGCGCGCTATCGGCGCTACGCCTCAGGCACCGCGCAGGCGTCGCGGAACGAGATGGTGCAGGTCGGGTTCCGGCTCGCGGTGCGGCTCGGGTTGACCGACGTGGCCGGAATCGGGGAGCCGCGGGACATCACGCTCGATTCCTTGGTCTCGGTGGTACGCCGCCATCCGAGTCTTGAGGCGCGACTGCTCGCCGCGATGCGCGCCCGCGACCGTGAAGAGGACTCGCTGCGGATCTGGCGCCGCGAGTCGACCGTCACCGAGCACCTGCGAGCGCTCAACGCGGACGGCGCGATGCACGCCGGCCATTCGGCGGCATTCTTCGGAACGTTCCTCTCCTTGGGTGCAGGGCAGAACTCCGCCGGCGCCCGGATGATCGGCGACTGGTATGAAGGGAACGCGCAGATGACCCAGCACCTCGCGCTCGCCTTGCGCCCCGAGACCCAGCGCGTCCTCGTTCTCGTGGACGCCGACCACGTCCCCGCCCTGCGCACGCTGCTCGACGAATCGCCGCGCCACTGCCCGGTGAGCCCCCTGCCCTTCCTGCGATGAACCGCGCCGAGATCCTCGACCTGCTCGGCTACACCGAGTGGGCCACTGCCAAGCTCGTCGCCGCGATGGCGAAGCTTCCCGACGCCGCGCGCCGCCGCCACGACGACTCGGCCTTCGGCTCGCTGCACGGCACCTTCACGCACCTCGTCGCGGCCGAGTGGGTCTGGCTCGAGCGCTTCCACGGGCGCAGCCACGCCGCGCCCGCGGAGTGGGTGGGCATCGCGGGCTTCGACGAGGTCTGCGCGCATCTCGATGCCGTGCAGCGGGGGCGCGCCGCGTGGATCGCGGCCGCCTCCGATGCCGACCTCGCGCGGCCGCTGCCGTACAGGACCTTCGCCGGCGTCGAGACGGCGAACCCCGTCGGCGAGCTCGTGCGGCATCTCGTGAACCACGGCTCGTACCACCGCGGCCAGCTCTCGATGCGCATCCGGCAGCTGGGCGGCCAGCCGCCGTCCACCGACTACATCGCCTGGCTGCGGCTGCCGGCGACAGAACGAACGGGCGGCGCCGCGCGTTAGCCACGGGTACGCCCGCGCCACCGGACCACTTCCAGACCCTGACCCATGCGCACGCTCCTCCGCCACGCGTCCGTCCCCGTGCTGGTCCTCCTCGCCGCCTGCACGTCCGGCGGCGGCCCGTCACCGGAAGAGGTGCGCGGCTGGGAGGAGCGCGCGGCGAAGGTGACGATCGTGCGCGACGACTGGGGGATCCCGCACATCAAGGGCCCGACCGACGCCGACGCGGTCTTCGGCGCGGTCTACGCGCAGGCCGAGGACGACTTCAACCGCATCGAGGTGAACTACCTCAACGCGATGGGGCGCCTCGCCGAGGCGGAGGGCGAGAAGGCGATCTGGAGCGACCTGCGGATGCGGCTCTTCATCGACGCCGACTCGCTGCGCGCGCAGTACACGATGAGCCCCGACTGGCTCAAGACGCTCATGAACGGATGGGCGGACGGGCTGAACTACTTCCTCTACACGCACCCCGAGGTGAAGCCGCGGGTGCTGACGCGCTTCGAGCCGTGGATGGCGCTCTCGTTCAGCGAGGGGAGCATCGGCGGCGACATCGAGAGCGTGTCGCTGCGGAACCTGCAGCGCTTCTACGACAGCACGGCGACGGTCGCGATGGCGCCTGAGCGTCCTCGCGCCCTGCCGGCTGCGCCAGCGCTGCGCGAGCCGAGCGGGTCGAACGGCTTCGCGATCGCGCCGTCGCGCACGGCGAACGGGAAGGCACTGCTGCTGATCAACCCGCACACCTCGTTCTTCTTCCGCGAGGAGCTGCAGATGACGAGCGACGAGGGGCTGAACGCCTACGGCGCCGTCACCTGGGGGCAGTTCTTCGTCTACCAGGGGTTCAACGCATCGGCCGGCTGGATGCACACGTCGAGCAACAACGACGCGATCGACGAGTTCGCGGTGACCGCGACGAAGGGCGACGCGGGCTGGAGCTACGCGTACGGCGACTCGACGCGCGCCGTGCACTCGCGCACGGTCACGATCTCGTACACGACGCCCGACGGCATGCGGACGCGCGCCTTCACCGTGCACGCGACGCACCACGGCCCCGTCGTGCGCCAGGCTGACGGCAAGTGGATCGCCGTGCGCCTGATGAACGACCCGGTGCGCGCGCTCACGCAGAGCTGGTCGCGCACGAAGGCGAAGGACCTCGCCGAGTTCCGCGAGACGATGGAGCTGCACACCAACTCGTCGAACAACACCGTCTTCGCCGACTCCAAGGGGAACATCGCGTACTTCCACGCGAACTTCGTCCCGCGCCGCGACGTGCGCTTCGACTGGGCGCGCCCGGTGGACGGCAGCGACCCCGCCACCGAGTGGAAGGGGATCCACTCGGTGGACGAGAGCCCGAACGTCTTCAATCCCGCCACGGGCTGGATCCAGAACACGAACAACTGGCCCTACTCGGCCGCCGGTGCGGCGAGCCCGCGCCAGCGCGACTACGCGAAGTACTTCGAGGACGGCGAAGGAGAGAACGCGCGCGGCCTGCACGCGATGGAGGTGCTCTCGCGCGAGCGCGTCTTCGACCTCGACAAGCTCGTCGCGGCCGCGTACGACCCGCACCTCATCGCGTTCGACCCGCTCCTCCCCGTGCTCGTGCGCGACTACGACCGGCTCCCCGCCTCCGACGCGCACAAGGCGGCGCTCGCCGAGCCGGTCGCGATGCTGCGGGCGTGGGACCGCCGCTCCGGCACGGCCTCCGAGGCGACGACGCTCGCCGTGCTATGGGGCGAGCAGCTCTGGACGCTCGTGCGCGGCGACCCCGAGATGGAGAACGGTCCGGTGATGGCGCAGATGGCCGCGCCCGCCGCGGCGGCGCACCGCATCGCCGCGCTCGACTCGGTGGTCGCGCGCCTCACCGCCGACTTCGGGTCGTGGAAGGTGCAGTGGGGCGAGATCAACCGCTTCCAGCGACTCACCGCCGACATCGTGCAGCCTTTCGCCGACTCGGGTGCGAGTACGCCGGTCGGCTTCACGTCGTCACGCTGGGGGTCGCTCGCCGCGTTCGGCGCGCGCCGCTATCCCGGCACCAGGCGGCAGTACGGCACGAGCGGCAACAGCTTCGTCGCGGTGGTCGAGTTCGGCGACTCGGTGACCGCGCGCGCCGTGACCGCGGGCGGGCTCAACAGCGTGCCAGGGTCGAAGCACTTCAACGACCAGGCCGAACGCTACGCGACCGGCGCATTGCGCCCGGTCTACTTCCATCCGTCGCAGCTCGCGGGCCACACCGAGCGCACCTACCACCCGGGCGGCAAGCCCGAGTGACCGGCTAGTCGGCGCGCGCGGGGGCGCCGAGCGCGCCCTCGAGCGCGCGACGAAGGCGATCGGACGTGAACGGCTTCGCGACGACCGCGCGCACCTCGGGGGCGAGCTCGAGCCCCTGCTCCGATTCGGCGGCGTAGCCGGTCACGCAGACGATCGGCGTGCCCGGCCGGATCACCCGGAAGCGCGCGATGACGTCGCGGCCCGAGAGCCCGGGCATCATCAGGTCGGTGACGAGGACGTCGATCCGCGTCTCGACGCGCGCCGCGATCTCGAGGCCGGTCGCGCCGTCCTCCGCCTCGAGCACCTCGTACCCGGCGCGCTGCAGCATCCGCTTGCTCGCGCGGCGCACCATGTTGTCGTCGTCCACGAGCAGGACGACCGTGCGGTCCAGCGCGGGCTCGTCGCCGAGCGCGCCCTGCGCGCCGCTCGGGCGCGGTGCCGGCGCGCTCGGCCCCTCGTCGGCGACGAGCGCGGGCCAGAGGAGCTCGAAGGTCGTGCCGGTGCCGGCGAGACTGCGCACCTCGATGCGGCCGCCGGCGCGGCGCCGGATCGACGACACCATGGCGAGGCCGAGCCCCGTGCCGCGACCCGGGGCCTTCGTCGTGAAGAACGGCTCGAAGAGCCGCGCGCGGACGTCGGCGCTCATCCCCACGCCGTCGTCCTGCACCGTGATGCGCACCGCCGGCGCGTTGCCGATCGTCGCGTCGGAGACGACGATCGCGAGCCGGCCGCCGCCCGGCATCGCGTCGCGCGCATTCGCGGCGAGGTTGAGGATCACCTGGTCGAACTGCGCGCGGTCGCCCTCGATGCGCGTGCGCGACTCGCCGCCGATCGTGAGCACCTGGCCCTGGAGGAGCATCCGCTCGACGCTCGGCCGCAGCTGCGCGACGACGTCGGCCGGCACGAAGCGCTCGGTGCGGATCACCTGCCGGCCGGTGAAACCGAGCAGCTGGCGGGTGATGCCGGCACCGCGGTCGGCGGCGATGCCGATCGCGCGCGCGTCCTCGCGCGCCGGCGAGCCCGCCGGCAGCTCCTGCGCGAGGAACTCGGCGTGCGCCTGCAGCACGGCGAGCGTGTTGTTGAACGCGTGGGCGATGCGGCCCGCCATCTCCGAGAGCATCGCGAGCTTGCGCGCGTGGCCGAGGCGCGCCTCGAGCACGCGCTCGGCGGCGGCATCGCGGCCGGCGAGCACGAGGCCGAGCACGGCCGGGTCGTCGCGGCGGTCCTGCGCGCGCAGCTCGATGTCGCGCCAGCTGCCGTCGGCCGCGCGGAAGCGGCAGCGGATGCCGCGGAGGCCGAAGGAACTCGTCCGCTCCTCGAGCCAGGAGAGGACGCTCGCCTGGTCGTCGGGGTGGAGCAGCTCGGCGAACGGGCGGTCATCGAGCGGGCCGGCCGCGCGAACGAGCGACGGGCTCGCATAGGTGATGCGTCCGCCGGCGGACACGAGGAGCACGAAGTCGGAGGCGCTCTCGAGCAGCGCCTCGAAGGTGGCGCTCTCGCGCTGCGCCGCGTCGAGCAGGCGCTGCGTCTCCTGGCGCGCGAGCCGCTGGCGGACGAGCAGCAGCGCCGTGAGCACGGCGACGGCGAGCGCGACGTCGACGGCCGCTTCGGCCGACTCGACGAGGAGGGCGAGGAGGAAGAGGATGTGCGCGGCACCGACGGCGGCGGCGGGCGCGAACGTGCGGCAGTCCTCGGCATCCTCGGCATCCTCGGCATCCGCGGCATCCGCGGTGCCCGCGGCGTCCCGCGCCGCGCCGGCGCGGATCGCCGCGCGCGCGCTCGCCCAGCGGAAGACCCAGGCGCTGAACCAGATCGCGTCCACGAAATGGCCCGGCGCGTACGTCGTCGCGATGCGCGACCAGAAGAAGTCGGTGACGATGTACAGCATGTGGCCCGCGAGGTACAGCCCGATCGCCCGCGCCTGGCCGTGGTCGCGGGTGCGCAGCATCGCGAACGCGGCGGCGAGCGCGATCCCCCATTCACCGATGGTGGCGATGATCGACGTGGGGGAGAGCCCCGCGCCGGTGACGAGCGCCGGCCGCAGCGCGAAGTGCCAGGAGAGCAGCCCCATCACGATCGCGAAGAGCGCCGCATCGAGCAGCACGCGGCCGTCGCGGAGGCGCACGCGCGGGTCGGCCGGGAAGGCGAGCAGGCCGAGCAGCGCGAAGGGGAGGTAGGTGACGTCGACGAAGGGGCTCGTCACGTCGAGGAGCGGCCACTCGATGTCGAGCAGCGCGAGGACGGTCCAGAGGAAGCCGCCGACGAGGATGATCGCGCTCGAGATGGCGATCAGCCGCCAGGCGCGCCGGGTGCCCGCATCGCGCGCGACCGCGGCGGCGCGCCACTGCGCGCGCACGGTGAAGAGCCCGAGCGCGAAGTAGCCGAGGTTCACCACCAGCGCGGCCGCGCCGCCGAGGGGCATCAGCAGCACGAGTCCGGCGTACCAGGCGACGATGTACGCGATCACTCCCCACTCGCCGGGCATGAGCGAGGCGCGCGAGCGGACGACCGGCGTCACAGCGCCACCGCCGGCAGGTAGGCGACGAGGCAGTCGCGGCCACCGCGCTCCTCGCGCACGACCGTCCCGCCCGCCTCGCGCGCCGCGGCGAGCGCCATCAGCAGCGCGAGGTCGGAGGGCGCGAGGTCCCACTGCCCGCCCTCCTCGGTGCGTACCACCTCGCTCACGCGGTCGGCCGGGCCCGTCTCGCAGTCACCGACGGCGCAGGTGATGTACCGGTTCGACTCGAGCCGCAGCTCGCGCGCCTCGGCGGCGGGCACCTCGCGCGCGGTGACGTGCACGCGCGTCGGCGCGCCGCCGGAGATCGCGAGCCCCTCCTCGATGAGCGCGGCGACGAGCTGGCGCATCGCGTCGGCATCAGCGTGGACGAAGCAGCCCGGCGCCTCGTCCACGTCCACGCGCAGGCCCTCGTGCGGGGCCGCCGCGTCGCGCGCGACCGCCGGCACCGACACGACGCTCCACGCCGACGTCTTGCGGCGCGAGAGTGTGAGCAGGCCGCGCGTGAGCGCGCGCGCGCGGTCGCTCGCGCTGTGGATCGCGGCGATGTCGCCGCGCGCGCGCGCGTCGAGGTCGGGATCGTCCGAGAGCAGCTCAGCGTGCGAGGCCACGACGGTCAGCACGTTGTTGAGGTCGTGCGAGAGCCCGCCGGCCATGATGCCGAGCGCCTCGAAGGGCTCGGCGTCGCGGAGCCCCTCGGCGAGGCGCGCCTCGCGCGAACGGTCGAGGCCGTTCAGCACGAACGCGCCGATGCGCGGGTCGGCGCGATGGTCGTGCACCTCGCCGTCGAAGGTGCGCCACTCGCCCTCCCGGTCGCGCACGCGCAGCCGGAGCCGCTGCGGCCCGTCCACCCCGGCGGTGAACGCCGCCTCCGCCCGCGGCACATCGGCGGGATCGACGACGTCCATCAGCGCCCAGGGCCGTTCGTCCGCCGCCGAGACGCCAAGCACGCGTTCGGTCGCGGGGCTCACGTACTGCGCGACGCCGTCGGCCCGGATGAGCACGACGGCGTCGAAGGCGTGCTGCATCAGGGCGCGGCGGCGGTCGCCCTGCGAACGCAGCGTGCGTGCCGCCGCGTTGCGCTCCTCGATCTCCACCCACTGCCGCGCGACGAGGAGTCCCGAGATCACCGAGCCGCCGACCGCGAGCAGCAACAGGTCGGCCGTCGCGCCGAGCGCGAGGTAGAGGAAGTACGCGCCGCCCGCGCTGAGCAGGAACAGGTACGGGACCGTGCCGCTGCGGTAGCGCAGTGCGTCCTCGTGCTCGATCGGTGTCTCCGCCTCCGGCGCGAGCGCGTACTCGCGCGCGCTGGCGAAGGTGAACACCCAGCCGATCAGCCAGAGCCCGTCCGTGATGCCGCCGGCGAGGTAGTTCACGTCCCAGCCGCCCTGCCAGAGCCCGAAGTCGGTGATGAGGCGCAGCCCGTACGCGCCGATGAGCCAGAGCGCCGCGCGCCGCACGCGCGGGTCGGCGGCGCGGACGTGCAGCCACGCGGCGAGCATCAGCGTGATCGCGTCGGTGAACGTGAAGATCCGGTCGACGAGGTCGTCCTGCGGCGTGTACTCGGCGCGGACCAGCGGCCCGACCGCGAGCAGCCACGCCAGGAGGCCGCTCGCGAGGAGCACCGACGTGACGTCGAGCAGGTAGCGGTAGCGGTCGAGGCCTTCCCACCGGCGGCTGCGGAACATCAGCAGGCCCGGCAGGAGGAAGACGAGATAGCCCGCGCTCAGCGGCGCGAGCCAGGCCGGTTCGGCATTCGCGCCGTGCAGGTTGACGACCACGCTCCAGATGCGCCCGTAGGCGAAGCGCGCGACCGACGCGCCGACGAGGAGGTCCCAGGCGAGCCGGTCGCGCGGCGCCTGCGCTCGGCGGGCCGCGCGGCGTTGCGCGATGGCGGTGCCGAGGCCGATCGCGCCGAAGGCGACGGAGTCGAGCGCCAGCGAGAGCGGCCCGGTGCGCACCCCGAGCACGAGCCACAGCGCGAAGGCGATGACGCCGGCGGCCGCGAGGGCGTCCGCCAGCCGCACGAATGCATCGCGCGGCACGGAGCCCTGCGGGTCAACGGCGGTGGTCGTCACTCTCTCGGCTCCCGGACTGGAATGGGACCTTCCAGTCCAGTATCGGCACGGCGGCCGGAAGCTTGAGCGCCTCCGGCCGCCGTCAGTCCTGCCCTGCGGTCGGGCTACGGGATCGTGACGCCCAGCTCGCTCCGCGCGCCGGTGCCCTTCCCGATCAGCTCCATCGAGTAGCGCGGCTTGTTGTCGTTGTCGTTGAGGCTGAACTTCACCCAGCCGCCGGTCGCCGACTCGTCGAGCCACCAATGGAGCGTGCCGCCGCCCTGCCCGAAGCGGACGTGCCGCGCGCTGAAGGTGCCCGCCGCCGTCGTGATGCGCTCGGTGCCGACGGTCGCGCCGTCGAGCGATTCCTGCGTCGGCCGGCCGGTGAACGAGCCGCGCATGTTCCAGGTGGTCCACTGCTCGGGGACCAGCATCTCCTGCGGCTCGGCGTTGCCGGGGAGCTTGGCGCGCATGCGGACGAGCCGCTGCACATACTGGTCGCTCCCCTCGGGCTTGAAGAGCGCCTCGAGCGTCACGGTGTCAGCGCCGTCGGAGTGCTTCGTGATGGTCTTCATCCGCCACCACTCGCCCCCGTCGGCGAGGCGGCCGAGGAAGGCCTTCTCCGTCTCCTGGACGTCGCCGTCGTCGTCGGTGGTCGTCTTCCACTTCGTCCACTCGCCCGGCGTGTAGTCCTTCTCGAACATCGTCGCGCCGGAGAGGTACTGGATCGCGAAGAGCTGCGAGATCCAGATCCAGGCGAAGTCGGTGTTCCAGACGGCGGGGCCGCGCATGCCGCGGCCGGCCGCACCGCCGCCCGCCGCGACGGCGGCGATGCCGAAGGCGCCTCGCAGCTGCGACTCGCGCGCGCGCAGCACGGCGAGGCCGGCGGTCGTGAAGCCGGAGTTGTCACCCTCGAGCCAGCCGCGGATGCGGTCACGGTAGCGGCGGTACTCGGGGAGCTGGAAGCCGCCTGCCTCGGCGGCGGCACGGTCGGGCCCATCCATGATGCGCTGCCGCTGGCGCCGGAGCACCTCTTCGTCGTCGTTGCCGCACTTCGCCTTGATGGCGACGCGGGCGGCGAGGCCGCCGAGTCGCGAGCCCGAGGCCGAGCCGGCGGCTTCGAAGTCGCGGCGGCACTGTTCGTACTTGCGGATGCGCGCGTCGGCGTCGTCCACCTGCGGCGCCACCGTCTCGCGCTCGGTCTTCTCCTTGGCGTGGGCCGTGAAGAAGCGGTCGAGGATCGCCTCGGTGATGTCGAGCGCGCGGTCGGACTGGGCGCGCGCGGGGGCGGGGACGAGGGCGGCCGCGAACGCGGTTGCGGCGAGGATGGTACGGGCGGTGCGCATCGGGTCTCCAAGTGGGAAGCGGCGGGGCAGCCGTTCGGCCGCTCCGCCGTCGTGAGCTACTATGGTACGGACGGGCGGCGACCGCCAGCTTCGCGGCCCGGGTGCGTCTCAGGGACTCCCTCACGCGGGCCGCCAGGTGTGCGCCACGTCACCAGCGACGGAGGATGTGCAAGTCTCCGCGCGGCCGGCGTCTCCTCGGCAACGACCCCCGACCGGAGATGCCCCATGCGTGCCCAGACCCGCCGTTCCAGACCTTCCACGCTCCTGATCACCGCGCTTTGCGCGCTCGCCGTGGGTGCCGCCTGCGACCGTGCGGCACCGGACGCGGTACAGTCGGCGGAACTCGCGCGGCTCTCGCCAAGCGCGAAGCTCGGCTCCGACGCGCTCGCCACCGAAGGCGTGGCCAGCTTCGCGCGGCCGTCCAACGTGCCGTCCGCGGTGCCTGCCGTGATGCCGGACGCGCAGCCGCGCGCCGGCGACCAGGTCACCTCGATGCTCATCCGCCGCGGCGACGTCTACGTGCGCGTGGACTCGATCGAGCCCGCGATGGCCGCGCTGCGCGCCCTCGCCCAGCGGCTCGGCGGCACCGTCGGCAACACCAGCATCGCCGCCGGCGACTACAACGTCCGCACCGCGACGCTCGAGCTGCGCATCCCGTCGGCGCGCTTCGACGAGGCGCTCGGCGGCATCACCCCGATCGGCAAGGTCGAGTCGAGCAACGTCTCCGCGCAGGACGTGGCCGAGGAGTACGTGGACATCAAGGCGCGGATCACGAACGGGCGCCGGCTGGAGTCGCGGCTCATCGACCTGCTCGCCACGCGCACCGGCAAGCTCGAGGACGTGCTGGCCGTCGAGCGCGAGCTCGCCCGCGTGCGCGAGGAGATCGAGCGGCTCGAGGGGCGCATCCGCTGGCTCGGCGCGCGCGTGGAGACGAGCACCATCTCGGTGACCGTGAGCGA
>CAZIDS010000024.1:0-20057 GCA_964537945.1 uncultured Gemmatimonas sp.
CGCCTGTCCCGCCGGCTACGACCCCGACCCGGCGATCCTCGCGCGCGCGCAGGCGACCGGCCGCGAGGCGCTCGAGCGCGACGCGCGCGAGGCCGCCGCCGGCGCCGACGTCGTCACGACCGACGTCTGGGCGTCCATGGGCCAGGAGGAGCAGGCGGCGGTGCGCGCGGTCGCCTTCAAGGACTTCCAGGTGGACGGGCGCCTCATGGCCGGCGCGCAGCGCGGCGCGATCTTCCTCCACTGCCTCCCAGCGCACCGCGGCGAGGAGGTCACGGCCGAGGTGCTCGACGGGCCACAGAGCCGCGTGTGGGACGAGGCCGAGAACCGGCTGCACGTGCAGAAGGCCGTGATGGCGGCGCTCATCGGCGGCGAGCGGCTGGACTGAGCCGATGATCGCCCTGATCGGCGCAGGACCGACGGGGCTCGCGGCGGCGCGGACGCTGCAGAAGCACGGGCTCGCCTTCACCGGCTTCGAGCTCCACGCCGACGTCGGCGGGCTCTGGGACATCGCCAATCCGCACTCGACGATGTACGAGAGCGCGCACCTGATCTCGTCGAAGCGGATGACGGAGTTCACCGAGTTCCCGATGCGGGACGACGTGGCGCCCTACCCGCGGCACGACGAGATGCGGCGCTACTTCGCCGACTTCGCGTCGCACTTCGCGCTGCGCGAGCGGTTCGAGTTCTCGACGCGGGTCGTGCGCGTGGCGCGCGCGCCGGACGGCGCGGGGTGGGACGTCACCACCGAGCGCGAGGGCACGCCGCGCACGCGGCGCTTCACGGCGGTGCTGATCGCCACGGGCACGCTGCACCACCCCTTCCAGCCCGCGCTGCCGGGCACGTTCGCCGGCCGCGTGATGCACTCGGCCGCGTACAAGTCGAGCGACGCGTTCGCCGGGCAGCGGCTGCTCATCGTCGGCTGCGGCAACTCGGGCGCCGACATCGCGGTGGACGCGGTCAGGCAGGCGCGCTCGGTCGACATCTCGCTCCGGCGCGGCTACTACTTCCTGCCGAAGTTCGTGCGCGGGCGCCCGATCGACACGCTCGGCGGGATGATCAGGCTGCCGCGCCGTCTCAAGCAGGCGGTGGACGCCTTCATCGTGCGGATGGTGATCGGCCGCCCGAGCGACTACGGGCTCCCCGATCCCGACTACCGGATGTACGAGTCGCACCCGGTGATGAACTCGCTGCTGCTGCACCATCTCGGGCACGGCGACATCCGCGCGCGGCGCGACGTCGCGGCGGTGCAGGAGCGCACGGTGCGCTTCGCCGACGGCGAGAGCGCCGAGTACGACGTCATCCTGCAGGCGACCGGCTACGCGCTGCACTACCCGTTCATCGCGCGCGGCGAGCTCGCGTGGGCGCGCGGCGCCGCGGCGCCGCGCCTGTGGATGAACGTGATGCACCCGGCCGACGACACGCTCTTCCTGCTCGGGATGGTCGAGGCGAGCGGGCTCGGCTGGCAGGGCCGCTACGAGCAGGCGGAGCTCGTCGCGCTCTACCTGAAGCGGTTGGCCGAGCGGCATCCGGCGGCGCTCGCGCTGCAGCGCGAGAAGCGCGCGTGGGACGGCGCGCGGGTGGACGGCGGCTTCGCCTACCTCAAGGTGGACCGGATGGCGTACTACGTGCACAAGGACTCGTACCTGCGCGCGGTGCGCCGGCACCTGCGGGCGCTCGCGCGATGAACGACGCGCTGCCGCTGCGGTTCGACCCCTCGGGGCTCGTGGCGCTGAACGCGATCATCGCGCTGATGATCCTCGCCGCGTCGCTCGACCTGCGGCTGGCCGACCTGCAGCGCGTGGTCACTCGGCCCGCCGGCGTGCTCGCGGGATTCTCGGCGCAGGCCGTGCTGACGCCCGCGGGGACCTGCCTGCTGACGTGGGCGCTCGGCGTGGACCCGGCGCTCGCGCTCGGGATGATGCTCGTGGCGGCCTGCCCGAGCGGCGCGCTGTCGAACGTGCTGACGTGGCGCGCACGGGGGAACGTGGCGCTCTCGGTGGGACTCACGACGCTCTCGAGCCTCGCGGCGGTCGTGCTCACGCCGTTCAACTTCGCGCTCTATGGCTGGATCAACCCGCACACGCGGGCGCTGCTGCAGGCGGTGTCGCTGCCGGTGGGCGGGATGCTGGCGCAGGTCGCGCTGGTGCTCGCGCTGCCGGTGGTGACGGGGATGCTGGTCGGCGGCCGATGGCCGGCGCTCGCGCGGCGGGCCGAGAAGCCGCTTCGCGGCGTCTCGTTCGCGCTGCTGATGGCCTTCATCGCGCTCGCGTTCTGGGAGAACCGCGCACTCTTCGTCGCGCGCTTCGGGGACTTCTTCTGGCTCGTGGTGTTGCAGAATGGGATGGCGCTCGCCATCGGACAGGTCGTCGCACGGCTCGCGCGGCTCGGCGACGCGGACCGCCGTGCGGTCACGATCGAGGTCGGGATCCACAACTCCGGGCTCGGCCTTGCGATCCTGTTCACGTTCTTCCCCGCGGCGGGCTCGATGATGCTGATCACGGCGTTCTGGGGCGTGTGGCACCTGGTGTCCGGGCTGCTGCTCTCGGGCTGGTGGGCGCGGCGCCCGCTCGCGGCGGCGGAGGCCGCGGCGTGAGCGAGCGGCGGGTGCTCGTCACGGGAGGCGCCGGCTACGTCGGACGCCTCCTGGGGGCGCGGCTGGCGGCGCAGGGCATCCACGTGCTCGGCACCGACATCGCCGCGCGTGCCGACCTCGGGTTCCCCGTGCGGACGCTGGACGTGCGCGACCGGGCGCTCGAACCGCTGCTGAACACCGAGCGCATCACGCACGTCGTGCACCTCGCGTCGATCCTCGAGGGCGGCAAGGACCGCGCGCGTGAGTACGACATCGACGTGAACGGCACGCGGAACGTGGTGGAGTGCGCGCTCGCCGCCGGTGTGCGGCACCTGACCGTGGCGAGCTCCGGTGCCGCGTACGGCTACCACGCCGACAACCCGGAGTGGATCGACGAGCAGGCGCCGCTGCGCGCGCGCGAGGCGTTCGCCTACGCGCACCACAAGCGGCTCGTCGAGGAGATGCTCGCCGGTTACCGCCGCACGCATCCGCAGCTCGGCCAGCTCGTGCTGCGGATCAGCACCGTGCTCGGCGCGTCGACGCGCAACCAGATCACCGCGCTCTTCGAGCGGAAGCGGATCCTCGCGGTGCGGGGGAGCGAATCGCCGTTCACGTTCGTGTGGGATGAGGACGTGGTCGGCGCGATGCTGCACGGGGTGCTCAACGACCGGACGGGCGTGTTCAACGTCGCGGGCGACGGGAAGCTGACGCTGCGCGAGATCGCCGGGATCCTCGGCAAGCCGATGCGTGTCCTGCCGGGCCGGGTGCTGGAGGGCGCGCTCGCGATCGGCCGGCGGTTCCGGATGACGCGCTACGGCCCCGAGCAGGTGGACTTCCTCCGCTATCGGCCGGTGCTCGCGAACCGCCGGCTCAAGGAGGAGTTCGGTTACGCGCCGCGGAAGACGACGGCGGAGGTGTTCGCGTACTTCGTCGAGCAGGCGCGCGCGCGGGGGGCGCTCTGAGGGCGGGTGCGAAGGCGCCGGCCTTCCGCGCCGTCGTGCCGCGCCTCGAGGCGCAGGGCGCGATGGTCGTCGCCATCTCGCCCGACACCTGGCGCCGCCATGCGAGGTTCAAGGCGAAGGAGGCGCTGCCGTACCTCGTGCTGTCGGACGCGGACGCGAAGGGGAAGCTCGAGCACGAATGGCGCGGCGCGCCGCATGCCGGTCACGCCGTCGAGGTCGCCGACTGGCTGGAGGCGGCCGGGGACGGGGCGAAGCGGCGTTAGTCCGGCGGCGGCTTCGCGAGCGGAAGGGGGATATTCGCAGTAGCTTCTCCGGGCATATGGAGCAGGACCTCCTCACGCGCCTGCAGGCGGCGGTCGGCGAGACCTACCAGATCGAACGTGAGTTCGCCTCGGGGGGCCAGAGCCGGCTGTTCATCGCCGGCGACGCGAACGCGCCGCGGAAGGTCGTCATCAAGCTCCTCCCGCCGGAGATGGGCGGCCAGGTGGAGGCCGAGCGCTTCAAGCGCGAGATCCAGGTCCTCGGCGCGCTCCAGCACCCGAACATCGTGCCGCTGCTCGGCACCGGCCACGCCGACGGGCTGCTCTGGTACGTGATGCCGTTCGTCCGCGGCGATTCGCTCGCGGCGCGGCTCAAGCAGGGGCCGATCCCGGTGGCCGAGGCGATGCGCACGCTCTGGGAGGTGTCGGATGCGCTCGCGCACGCGCACGAGGCCAAGGTGGTGCACCGCGACCTGAAGCCGGAGAACGTGCTCTTCCAGTCGGGGCACGCGATGCTCGCCGATTTCGGCGTGGCGCACGCGCGGCTGGAAGGGATCCGGCGCTCGAGCGGCGTCGGCCTCGGCGAGATGCGTCGCAGCATGGCGATGAGCGCGGGCCGGCTCACCCAGCACGGCTTCGCGGTGGGGACGCCGGCGTACATGGCGCCGGAGCAGTTCATCGGCGACGACCCGGCCGACGCGCGCGCCGACGTGTACTCGCTCGCGATGCTCGGCTACGAGATGCTGACGGGGACGGCGCCGTTCGCGCAGTACAAGGGCGCGCGGCTGATGGTCGCGCACTTCACGGAGCAGGTCGCGCTCGCGAGCCACGTGCGCGGCGAGGTGCCGGTGGGCGTGGCGCAGGTGCTCGAGCGCGGGATGGCGAAGGAGCCCCCCGACCGCTACGAGCACGCGGGCGCCTTCCGCGACGCACTCGGCAAGGGCTGGTGACGGTGGGTCCCGCGTGACGCTGCCCGTCGCGCGCCTGCCGCTCGTCGGGCGCCAGCGCGAGCTCGCCGCCCTGAAGGCCGCGCTCGACGAGGCGCAGCGCGCAGGCACGGGGAGCGTGCACGTCGTCGCCGGCGAGGGGGGCGTCGGCAAGACGCGGCTGGTGGACGCGTTGCGTGAGCACGCGACCGAGCGCGGCTTCACGACGGTGACCGGCCGCGCCTTCCCGGTGGAGACCGGGATCCCGTACGCGATCTTCGGCGACGGCTTCGTGCCGCTGCTGCGCGGGATGGGCCCCGCGTCGGTGCAGGCGCTCTCGCGCGGCGGCGCGGCCGAGCTCGCGCTGCTCTTCCCGACGCTGCGCGCCGAGGCCGCGCCGGCGCGCGCCGGCGAGGCGGCCGAGCTCAAGCCGCGGCTCTTCGACGCCTTCTCGCAGCTGCTCGCGCAGCTCGCGAAGAAGCAGCCGCTGCTCGTCATCCTCGAGAACCTGCACTGGGCCGACCCGTCGTCGCTCGACCTCTTCCATTTCCTCGCCCGCAGCGGCGGCGACGTGCCGCTGGTGCTGGTCGCGACCTACAACGACGCGCATCGCGAGGCGAACCGCGGGCTGCGCACGGCCGAGCAGTCGCTCCTCTCGCTCGGCATGCTCGACCGCCACCTGCTGCGCCCGCTGACGCGCGAGGAGACGCAGCAGCTCGTCGTCGCGGTCTTCGACGCCGAGGCGGAGTCGGTGGAGGAGTTCGCCGAGCGGATCCACGCGCGCACGCGCGGCAACCCGTTCTTCATCGAGGAGACGCTGAAGGCGCTCGTCACCGCGGGGCGGCTCCGCCTCGAGGGGGAGCGCTGGGTCGGCTGGAACACGCAGCAGCTCGCGCTGCCCGACAGCATCCGCGATGCGCTGCAGCTGCGCTACGACCGGCTCTCGCCGGGCGCGCAGACGGTGGTGCAGCTCGCCTGTGTCGTCGGCGCCGAGGTGCCGCACGCGCTGCTCGAGCGGCTCGCCGGACTCGGCGGCGAGGCGCTGCTCGCGGCGGTGGACGAGCTGCGCCGCGAGCGCGTCTTCGACGAGGTCGACCGCCCGGACGCGTCGGGGTACGTCTTCACGCACCCGATGCTGCAGGAGATGCTCTACGCCGAGCTCGGCCGGGCGCGCGTGCGCACGATGCACGGCCGCATCGCCGACGCGCTCGAGGCGATGCACGGCGCCGACGCCGCGGCGCACGCCGAGGAACTCGCCGCGCACCTGCGCCGCGCCGACCAGCCGGACCAGGCCGCGCGCGCGGTGCGCTGGCTGACCGAGGCGGGGCGGATCGCGGCGGGCCGCGGCGCCCATCGCGAGGCGGTCGAGTCGCTCACGGCAGCGCTCGCGCTGCTCGAGCGGACCGGCGACGAGGGCGCGCTCGCGAACGTGCTCGAGGCGCTCGGCCGCGCCAAGCACCGCCTGGGGGACTACGCGGGTGCGAGGCAGCACTTCCAGCGCGCGATCACGCTCGCCGAGGCGAATGGCGACGACGCGCGCATCGCCGCGCTGGAGCGGCGCCTCGGGCTGGCCGCGCTCCGGATGGGCGAGTTCCTCGTCGCCATCGGCCATCACGACCGCGGGCTCGCGGCCGCGCTCCGCACGGGCGACAAGCCGCTCGAGGCGACGTTCCATCTCGCGCGCAGCACCGGGATGATGGAGATCGGCGACGGCGAGGCTGCGGAGCGAGGCGGCGCGCTCGCGCTCCGCATCGCCGAACGCCTCGGCGAGCCGCGCCTCCTCGGCCGCGTGCACCAGGCGCTCCAGACGCTGGCCGCCTGGCGCGGCCCCAGCGCGACCGGCGTCGAGCACGGCACCAAGGCGATCGAATATGCGCGCGCCGCCGGCGACCTCCGCACGGCGTGGCAGGCCGAGTGGGTCTTCGCGTTCCACGCCGGCCTCACCGGCGACTCGGCCGGCACCAAGCAGCGCATCGACCAGGCGATGGCGATCGTCGAGGAGCTGCGCTCGCCGGTGCTGCGGATCTGGACCGCCGAGGTGAGCATCGAGTACCGCTCGGGGATCGGTGAGTGGGAGCAGGCGCTCGCGCTCGCGGACCGCACGATCGAGGAGGCGCGTGCCTACGGACAGCGGGGACTGCTGCCTCGCCTGCTCGTCTGGTCCGCCCTCGTGCTCTGCGGCCGCGGCGAGTTCGAGGAGGCGAAGGAGCGGATCGATGAGGCCTGGCGCCTCGCCGACGCCGGTCGCGTGGAGGAGGGAGCGCCGTACAACGTCCATCAGGTCGTGCCGGCGCACGTGGGACTCGGCTACTACCATCTCTACCGGCGTGAATTCCGCGACGCGGCCGATGTCGCCGAGCGCGGGCTCGCGATCGCCGACCGCACGGGCTACGCGGTATGGGCGGTGCACCGCCTGCTGCCGCTGCTCGCCGAGTGCGCGCTCTGGATGCGGGACTGGGAGAGCGCCGAACGCTACGGTGCGCGCCTGCGCCAGGCGGCCGAGCAGCTCGGGCATCCGCTCGCGCGCGCCTGGGCCGACGCCTGTTTCGCGCTGGAGCGGATGCTCCGCGGCGACCACGCCGGCGCGATCACGCAGCTGCGGCAGGCCGCCGATGCGCTCGACGCGATCCCGTTCGTCGAGCACGCGGCGCGGCTGCGGCGGAAGCTCGCCGACGCGCTCGTCACCGCCGGCGACCGCGCTGGCGCGGTGAAGGAGCTCCGCCGGATCCACGGCACCTTCGTGGACCTCGGCGCGGTGCTCGCGCTCGAGGAGGTGCGCGAGAAGCTGCGCGAGCTCGGGGAGAGGCCGCCGCAGGTCGAGCGCACCGCCGGCGCGGGCTTCGGCGTGCTGACGCCGCGCGAGCTCGAGATCGTGCGCTTCATCGTGCGCGGGCACTCGAACCCCGAGATCGCCGAGCTGCTCGACATCTCGGTGCGCACGGTGAGCACGCACGTGTCGAACGTGCTGAAGAAGGTCGGCGCGCGGTCGCGCCTCGACCTCGCGCGCAAGGCGCGCGACGAGCTCGGGCTGACCGCCTAGGCGCGCACCGCGCCGGACCATGCGATCGCGTCGCGAATGGTCGTGCGCGGGTCGCGCGGGCGATAGCCGAGGTCGCGCTCGGCGTGGCGCGACTGCAGTCCCCAGTGATGACGCGCCATCTCGACGAGCACCGGGTCCACGAACCAGCCGAGCGGCGAGACGGTGCCCGCGACGAACGCCGCGATGCGGTGCGGCATCCGGAGCGGGAACGACGGCCGCCCGCTCACCTCGGAGACGAGCCGCGCGAAGCCGGCGAGTGTGCCGTTCCATCCGGGCAGGTGGTAGACCGGCCGCGGCCTGCGATGGCGCAGCGCCGCGAGCAGCGCCCGCGCGACGTCGCGCGCGTCGGTGAAGTGGTAGCCGCCCTCGACCAGCACGGGCAGCCGTCGCTGCACGCGCCGCAGCACGGATGACGACCGGCCGCGTTCGTCGCCCGGGCCGAGAAGCACCGGGGGCCGGGCGATCACGAGATCGACGCCGAGGACGTCGGCGAGCGCACGGGCCGCGCGCTCGGCCGCGACCTTCGATGCGTAGTACGGCCAGTGGGCCACCGTCCGCTCGGCGAACGGCGCGTCCTCATCCGGCGCGTAGGCGGGGTCGAGCGAACACCCCACGGTGCCCGACGTGGAGACCATCACGAGCCGGCAGCCGTGGCGTGCCGCGAGCCGCACCATCGCGAGCGACCCCTCGACGTTCACGGCCTCCATCCGCCCCGTGTCCTCGCGTGAGTGATGCACGAGGCCGGCGAGGTGCAGGATCCCCGCGCACTCCTCGAGCCGTGGAGACTCGCCCCACCGCTCGGCGTCGCCGAGCGCACCGCGCACCGTATCGACCCCGCGGCCGCTGAGCCGGCGCGCGGCCTCCTCGTCGCGCACGAGCGCGAGCGCGCGGCCGAGCGAGCCATCGGCGCGCATGGCCTCGAGCAGGTGCCCGCCAAGGAACCCGGTGCCGCCGGTGATGAGGAGGCGCCCGGTCATCCGGTGCGGCCCAGCGTCGGCGTGGGGACGGGCGCGCGCTCGGCCCCACGAAGCACGCCCGCGAGCTTCGGCAGGAAGTGCTCGCCAAGCGTCGCCGCGATGCGCGGCGTCAGCGTCGCGTCGGGATGCAGCGGGCTCGCGAGCACGCGATGGCCGAGCGCCTCGAGGAGGCGGCGGACCGACGCCGCATCGTGGCCCGTGATCGGGTGGTGCGCGAGGTGGCCTTCGATCTGATAGGTGGTGACCGCCATCGCGCTGCGCAGCTCGGTGATCACGCGGTCGGCCGTGGCGTGCACGTCCGAGGCGGGCTCGAGCAGCACCGGCGTGCCGGCGGCGATGTGCACGCGCCCGAGCGCGACCTGGCCGCGCCAGGCGCGCCACGCCCACCGCACCAGGGCGCCGAGCCGCATCGGCGGCTTCGGCGCGCCGGCGAGCTCGGCGTCGAAGTCGCGCTCCTCGGCGAGGCGGTCGTACGAGATCGCGATCGGGACGAGCGCGGCCGGCACGCCCGTCGCCTGGAGGCAGCGCAGCAGGCCGCGCTTCGGCAGGAGCCACTCGCGGGTGCGGCTGCGTGCGCCTTCGATGAAGAACTCGAGCGAGCGGCCGGAGCGGACGAGCGCGTGCACGCGCGCGGTGAGCTCGGGGTCCTCCCTGCCGGTGCCGCGCCGCAAGTAGAATGCGTGCAGCGCGCTCAGCACGCGCCCGAGCAGCGGGATGCGCCCGAACTCCATCGTCGCGGCGATGTGCGGGACCGGCAGCCCGAGGTCGGGCCGCGCGAACGCGAGGTAGGAGCAGAGGACGAAGTCGAGATAGCTGCGATGGCTCGGCACGAGCACGATCGCGGCGCCGGCCGGCACGGCGTCGCGCGCGCGCTCGAACGATGGCAGGTCCACCGTCACCGCGTCGGTGGTGCGCCGGAGCACATTCGTCACCGCCAGCACGGCGCCGCGGATCCACGCATTGCCGCGCGGCTGGCCGAGCACCCAGCGCAGGTCCCCGTCGTGGCCTGCGTGCGCGCGGCCAGCGAGCGTCCACTCGCGGTCGTCGCGGCGGAGCACATGCCGGTAGAGCCCGCGGCAGACCGTCGCGACGTACGGCCTGGGCTGGTGCGACGGCGGCAGCGGCAGCGACGCGCGGAAGTCGAAGCTGCGCGTCGTGAAGTAGGGGAAGACGCTGTTCAGGTGCGAGAGCTTCGCGCCGAGCTTCTTCGCGCGGCGGCGCCGCGACTCGTCGCCGATCGCGCCGAGCGCGATCGGCACGCGATGGTGCCAGAGGTCCGCGAGCCGGAAGCGGAGCGGCGAGCGCCCGAGGTATCCCACGCCCGGCCGGCGGTCGGCGCGATGGATGCGGAACCACCGCTCGATCTCCTCGCGGCACTCGCGCACGCGCGGCGCGCGGGCGAGTCCCGCGACCGCGTGGCGGATCCCCACCGGCGCGCCGTCGAGCAGCGCCGCGTGCACGATGCGCTGCACGACGTCGTCCACCGGCACGATGTCGAGCCGCGCGTCCGGCTCGCCGATGATCGCTCGCAGGTGCCCCAGCCCGATGAGCGTCGCGAACGCGCCGAAGCCCGCGGTGCTGTCGATCCAGCCGGGGAACGGCAGGGCGCGGCTCGCCGAGATGATGCTCGGCCGCACGATCCCCAGGCGGACGTGCCCGCGCCGCTCCGCGAGCAGGTGCTCGCAGAGGCACTTCGTGAGCGTGTACGTGTTCGGATGCCCCGTCTCGGCCAGCAGCGCCGCGCCGTCGGTGCCGGACTCGATCGCCGTGAGCAGCGTCGACGCAGGTCGCGGCAGCGGCACGAGCTGCTCGGGGATTGCGGCGCCGTCGCCCGGATGCGGCGTGACGTACGCCGTCGAGACGTAGACGAAGCGCTCGAGGGCCGGCCGGTCGCGCACCGCCTCGAGCAGGTTGAGCGCCGTGGTGACGTTCGCCCGCGCCGCGTCGCGCACGGGCAGGTCGAAGCTCACCGACGCGGCGGCGTGCACGACGTGCGTCACGCGGTCGAGCGCGGCGAGCGACGCGGCGTCCAGGCGGAGCCCGTCGGACGCGAGGTCGCCGTCGAGGACCGTCACGCACCGGTCCCAGCCGGCCGGATGCGCCGCGAAGCAGGCGGCGCGCACGACCTGCTCGCGGAAGCGCTGCTCGGCGGACTGTCCGCCGCGGCGGCGCACGATGACGACGACCTCGTCCACCGCGAGTTCGTCGCGGCGGCGGATGAGCTCCTCGAGCATCACCTTGCCGAGGAAGCCGGTGACGCCGGTGAGCAGCCAGGTGGTCGGGCGGCGTCGCATCATTGGTTCCCCGCGGCGAAGAGGTTGGAGGGGTCCACGGCCCGCTTCATCGCGGCGGTCCAGCGCCGCGCCGTGGGCGAGAGCGTGCGCGGCAGGAAGCCGGCGCGGATCTTCCCGATGCCGTGGTGGTGCGAGAGCGACCCGCCGCGCGCGAGGATCTCGTCGCGCGCCGCGTGCTCGATCGCCGCATAGGCGCCGACCGGGTCGGCGACGCCCTCGGTGCTGAAGCCGAGGTAGAAGTAGACCGCGACGCCCGTCTGGTAGAGCTGCGTGATGCGGCAGGTGACGAAGGGCGCGCCGGGGAGGCCGCGGGCGGCGTGCTCGTCGCGGACGCGGCGCTTCACCGCGTCGCAGAGCACGAGCGCGCCGCTCCACGGCACCGACGTCTCGAAGCTCTCGCCCATCACGTGGAGCTTCATCACGAAGTCGCGGATGTAGGCGATGCCGAACGTGAGCTCGTAGCCCTTCCGCCCGTTCTCGGCGCCCGCGCGCATGCCGCCGTGCCGCGCGGCGAGCGCGCGCACCACCGCCTCCTGCCGCGCGACCTCGTCGCGCGCGCCCTCGAACAGCAGCGTGCAGGCGACCATCCGGCCCGGGTCGAAGCCCTTGAGCCGCGTGACGATCCACCGCTCGAGCGAGCGCTTGAGCGCGCCCAGTCCCTCCGCGCGCGGCTTGAGCGTCTGGCTCAGCTGGAACTGCAGGTTGTCCACGAGCCGCACGCTCGCCGGCATCGCGCCCGAGCGCTGCAGCTCGCGCAGGAAGTCGAAACCCACCTCGAACGACGGGAAGAGCACCGCGTCGTGCCGCGTCACCTCGGGGAGCCGGAAGATCCGCACCACCGCGTGGGTGATGATCCCGAGCGTGCCCTCGGAGCCGAGGAGCCAGCGCCGCGCGTCCACGCCGACCGATTCGCGCGGCGGCACTGCGCCGCGCGTGAGCGCACCGTCGGCGGTGACGGCGTGCACGTCGAGCACGATCTCCTCGATGTTGCCGTATCGGTTCTTCTTCATGCCGCTGGCGTGCGTGGCGATCCAGCCGCCGAGCGTCGAGAACTCCACGCTGTCGGGCTCGTGGCCGAGCGTGAAGCCGTGCTGCGCGAGCTGCTCCTGGAGATGGCGGCCCACCGCGCCCGCCTCGATGCACGCCATCTCGTCGTCGGGGTCGATCCACCGGATGCGGTTCATCCGGCGCAGGTCCACCGACACGATCGGGCGCCGCTCGGCCTCGGGGCAGCGCAGCGCGTCGGTGACGTTCGTGCCGCCGCCGAACGGGATCAGCGCGACGCCGTGCGCGCGCGCGGCGGCGACCAGCGCCGCGACCTCATCCTCCGAGCCCGGGAAGCAGACGACGTCGGGCACGCGCGCGAGGGCGGAGTGCTTGAGGCGCCACATCTCCTCGAGCGTCTGGCCGTGGCCGTGCCGCAGCCGCACGAGCGGGTCGTCGGTGACGTGCTCGGCACCAAGCGCCGCGCGTGCGGCCGCCGTGAAGGAGTGACAGGCGCGCGGCGGTGCGACCGCGGGCGGGAAATGGCCTTCGTCGAGTCCGGTGCGCGGCAGCTTCACGCGCATCACGCGCTCGACCCACGGCAGCAGTTCCGGCAGTTCGTGGCCCGCGAGCGCGTAGCGGTGCCCGGTGAGCGTCACGCTCCCGTTGGGCATCACGGTGAAGCGCGTGTCACGGAAGCCCCAGACGTCGGGGCTCAGTGCATCGTCATCGGTGGTCGGCGCGGGGCCGGGGATGATGCGGCGCGGTCGGTCGTCGGGCATCGAGCGGCGGCTCCTGTGGAAGGGAAGACCCACGGGAGTGAAGGTGCCGGCGACGCAAGCACGATCCCATACGCGCGCTTACGTAGGCGCCCGCGAGCGCCTACGTAGTCAGTTGTGGCTGTCTGGACGGGCGCGCGGAGCGCGCGCGCCGCGCGTGCCGCGCGAGCCCTGCTACGCCGCCACGACGGTCGCGACCGTCTCCATCGAGCTGCGGCGGCCAGCGCCGAGCCCGAGCTCGCGCACGAGCATCCGCGCATCACTGCCGGGGCCTTGCTCGATCGCCGCCATCAGCGCGATCGCCTCCTCGGCGTGCAGCGGTCGCGCGAGCAGGAAGCCCTGCACCGAGTGGCAGCCGATCTGGCGCAGCAGGTCGAGTTGCGCCTGCTGCTCCACGCCCTCGGCGACGACCTCCATGTGGAGCCCGCGCGCGAGCTGCACGATCGAGCGGACGATCTCGAGGCACTCGGGGCTCACGTCCATCCGGCCGACGAAGTAGCGGTCGATCTTGATCGTGCCGATGGGCAGCCGGTGCAGGTAGCTCAGCGACGCGTGGCCCGTGCCGAAGTCGTCCATCAGGCTGCGGACGCCGCGGGCACGCAGCGTCTCGAGCATCTCGCGGGCGCCGGCTTCGTCGTAGAGGATCACGTTCTCGGTGACCTCGAGGCGCAGGCGTTCGGGCTCGAGCCCCGTCGCGTGCAGCACCGTGTCGACGAGGCCGACGAGGCCGCGATCGGCCAGCTGCCGCGCGGCGAGGTTCACGCTCACCCAGGGCGCGTCGGGGCCGTTGGGCGCGAAGTCGGCGAGCTCGCGGCAGGCGCGGTGCATCGCCCACGAGCCGAGGGAGAGGATGAGCTCGCTCTCCTCGGCGATCGGGATGAAGTCGCCGGCGCCGAGCATGCCGCGGTGCGGGTGGTTCCAGCGGACCAGGGCCTCGAAGCCGCGCAGCTCCTCGCGGTCGCTGCGGATCGACCAGACCGGCTGGTAGAGCACGGCGAACTCGCCGCGGTCGATCGCCCCGCGGATGTCCTGCTCGAGCGAGACGCGGCGGCGCACGCCGTCGCGCATCTCGGGAACGAAGCGCTCGTGGCGCGCGCGGCCGCCGCGCTTGGCGCCGTGCATCGCGAGCTCCGCGTCGCGCAGGTAGTCGGTCGGCTGCTCGAGGTCGGCGTCGTGCAGCACGATCCCGATGCTGGCGGTGATCGACACCGCGTGCGAGAACGCCATCAGCGGCTCGGCCAGCACCAGCTTCACGCGGTCGGCGACACCCTCGGCGTCGGCGAAGCTCGTGATCTCGTCGAGGAGGAGCATGAACTCGTCGCCGCCGAGCCGCGCGATCACGTCGCCGGGACGGATCGCGGTCGCGAGGCGCTGCGCGACGCCCTTCAGGAGCTCGTCGCCGGCGCCGTGGCCGAGCGAGTCGTTGAGCAGGTTGAAGCGGTCGAGGTCGACGAGGAGCACCGCGAAACGGCGTTCCCCCTGGCGGCGCGTGCGGTTGATCGCGCGGCGCAGCAGGTCGATCGCGAGCGAACGGTTCGGCAGTCCCGTGAGCGCGTCGTAGAGCGCCTCGCGGCGGCGGCGCTCCTCGGCAACCCGCTGCTGCGTCACGTCGCGCACCGAGCCGACGATGCGCTGCGCCTTGCCGCTGGCGTCGCGCTGGATCGCGCCGGTCCACTGCACGTGGAGCCAGCGGCCGTCCTCGTGCCGCACGCGGTGCTCCACCGAGAAGCGCGCGTCGGCGCCCGAGAGCTGCGCGGCGAGGTCCACCTGGAGCTGGCTGCGGTCGGACGGATGCACACGGCCCAACCATTCCTCGGTCGAGCGGTGCTGCTCCTCCGGCGGCAGGCCGACCATCTCGCGCCAGCGGGCGGAGAGGCGGAGCCGGTCCTCGGGCACGCGCCAGTCCCAGAGCGCGTCGAGCGCCGCACGCGACGAGATCGTGAGCCATTCCTCGGGTCGCGGCATCGCGTCGAGCGCGCGGTCGGCCGCGGTGAGCGCGCGCGTGCGCGCGTCCGTGTGCGCGAGACGCTCCTGCGTCTCCCTCAGTTCGCGCGAGAGCCGACGATTGCGGAACGACACGACGGCTGCAGCCGCAGCCGCCACGGTGACGCTGCCGACGTAGAGGATCGTGCTGGGCATTTCGGTCTTTCGGGGGAAGCTGGCGAACTTCGGTGGGATGGCGCCACCCGATGACGCGCACGGTGTTCGCTGAGTTACGTAACTTGTTGACAGTCGCCGAGTTCGGTGAGACAGACTGTCTCGAAACGCGCCAGCGTCACGGTCGCGATGCGTTAATGGACGCGCGTCGCATCCTCACCATCCGCAGCGCCACCCCATCCGGCTGCACCGGAGCCGACGCTTCGACCTCGATGAAGCCGAGCGCCGCGTACAACGGTACGCCAGGCAGCGTGGCCATCAGCTCGAGCGAGGTGAAGCCCTCCTTCGCCGCTTCAGCCGCACAGTGTTCGAGCAACCGCCGCCCGAGCCCCCGCCGCGCGTAGTCGGGACTGACGAAGAACGCGCGGATCTTCGCCGGCTCCGTGCGCGGATCCAGCAGGTCGTCGAGCCGCGAGGTCGCCTGGTCGCCGCCGTAGAGCGTGCGCCGCCGGCTCCATCCGCCCGCCGCCGCGAGGCGGTCCCCGTCCGTGATCACGAAGTACGTCCCGTCCGCGATCAGCGCCGAGTCGGGTCCGAAGACGTACCGCAGACCGCTCTCGATCTCGGCCTCCGTATAGAAGCCGCGGCTCAACTCCCGGACCGACCTCTCTATCAGATGCAGGAGGGGGGTGAAGTCGGACGCCGTGGCGCGCCGCAGGGGCAGGTCGGGGGGCACACCCCAAAAGAACCTCGAGAACCCGCCTCTTGACAGGTCGGCACTACAGGTGTAGAACTACAGCCGTAGAACAAACCCGAGGAAACGTGACCGAACCGATCGAGCTCACCGAACTCCAGATCACCATCCTCCGCTTGCTCTGGGACCGGGGGGAAGCCACCGTGGCGGAGATCTGGGAAGCGCTGCATTCCGACCGCGGCCTCGCGCAGACCACGGTCGCCACGCTCCTCACCCGGCTCGAGCGCCGCGGAGTGGTCGGACGCCGGGCCGAACAGCGGCAGTACGTCTACCGCGCGCTCGTCACCGAGGCCGAGGTGCGCCGCTCGATGGTCGCGGAGCTGACCGAACAGCTCTTCGAGGGCGACGTGACCGCGCTCGTGAACCATCTCATCACATCGCAAGAGATCGCGCCGGGCGACCTCGCCCGGCTCCGTTCGATGATCAACGCCGCCGAATCCCGCTCGCCGGAGGACAAGTGACCACCGTGTTCGCCCAGGCCACGCTCGCGTGGCTCCTCACGTATCTCGTGCATTCGACGGTCCTCCTCGGCGCCGCGCTGCTGCTCGTGCGGCTCCGCCGCGCCACGCCGGCCGCCGCCGACGTCACGTGGAAGGCCGCGCTGCTCGGCGGCGTCCTGACGGCGTCGCTGCAGGGTGCACTGCAGCTGCGTCCGGCCGGGACCTTCTTCTTGGGCGCCGTGCCGGCCTCGACTCTCGCGCCGCAGGCGCTCGGCGACGCCGGCTCGCCGGCGGTGAAGCCGGACGCGTCGCAGGGTGCGACCGACGCCGCGAAGAACTCCGAGGTCGCGCGCGAATCCGCGACGCTGACCGACGACCCGTCGCTGACGGGCGGCTCGACCACCGCTTCGACGGCGACGTCGCTGCCGTCGCCCGCCGCGCTGCTCGCGATCATCTGGGCCGTGATCGCGGTCGCACTGGTCGCCTGGTACGCCGGTCGCCGCCTCATCCTCGTCGGCCGACTCGGCGACCGCCGCCCGGTGGTCGACGGCGCGACGCTCGCGATGCTCGAGGAACTGCGCCGCGACACCCGCGCGAAGACTCGCGTGCTGCTCACCGCATCGGCGACGATCTCGTCGCCGGTCGCGCTCGGCGGGGGCGAGGTCTGCCTCCCGGCCGCCGCGCTCACCGACCTCGACGGTGCGCAGCGGCGCGCGATGCTCGCGCACGAGCTCGCGCACCTCGAGCGCCGCGACCCGCAGTGGCTCTCGCTCGCCTGCCTCATCGAGCGCGCGTTCTTCTTCCAGCCGTTGAACCGCATCGCGCGGCGGCGGCTGCAGGAGAACGCCGAGTACCTCGCCGACGAGTGGGCGGCGCGGCACTCGGGCGGCGTCTCGCTCGCGAAGGCGCTCGTGAAGGTCGCTGAATGGATCCAGGCGTCGCCGCTCAGCGTGCCTGTCGCGGGCTTCGCCGAGGAGCGGAGTCAGCTGACGACACGGGTGACCCGGTTGCTGGACGGCGCGATGGGCGCGCCGCGCACGGGCTGGGGCGTCGTGGCGATGGCGGGGGGCGTGCTGCTGCTCACCGCGGGTTTCGCGCCGGGCGTCTCCAGCGCCGCACCGGCGACGGACCCCAACGACCTCTATACCCTCGACGCGCAGACCCGCGCACCGGCCGCCACGGAATCGAAGGCACCGCTGCCGAGCGACGAGCCGGTGATCGGCGCCGTCGCGCCGCGCGGTCGCGGACCGGGCGCGTCGCCCAGCCCGTCGGCGTCGCGCATCGGAGTGCCGGGCGCCGGCCCCTGGGACGGCACGCTGCCGAAGGACGTCGTCGAGACCGACACCGCGATCGTGCGGGCCGTGATGGCGCGCCTGCGCGACGAGAACGCCGACGTGCGCCGCGCCGCGGCCGACGCACTGGGCCGGATGAAGCACCCGATGGCGATCGACGCGCTGGTGATCACGCTCGACGACCTCGAACTCGAGGTGCGGAAGGCCGCGCTGAACGCGCTCGGCAACTTCGAGCACTCGCGCGTGCCGGCGCCGCCGATCCGGCGTATGCTGGAGGCCGAGGACACGGAGATCCGTTCGCAGTCGGTGCGGATGCTGGCCGAGATGCGCGATCGCGCGTCGATCCCCGCGATCACGCGCCTGCTGCAGGACGCGGACGACGAAGTACGCCACTCGGCGCTCCACGCGCTCGAGGAGCTGCAGGCGCCGATCGCCGACGAGGTGATCGTGCGGGCGCTCGCCGACCGGTCGGACGACGTGCGCGAGGCGGCGGTGAACCTCGCCGGCGAGCGCCAGCTCGTGACCGTGGTCCCGCAGCTGACCGCGATGCTCGAGGACCGCAGCGGCAGCGTGCGCGAGCAGGCGGCGCAGGCGCTCACGGAGATGCGCACGCCGCAGTCGGACGCGGCGCTGCGGAAGGCGCTCACGCACCGCGACCCGAACGTGCGGCGCGTGGCGGTGGAGTACTTCGGCGAGCGGGGTGATCCGTGAAGCCCCTCGTGATCGGCGCGACGCTCGCCCTGGGCGTCGCGACCGCGGCGACCGCGACGTCGGTGGCGGTGCAGGGGCCGGTGGTCGGCGAGATGCAGGAGCAGGAGCGGCCCGGTCCCGACTCGGCGCGCGTGGCGCGGTTCCTCGCCACGCTCCGTCAGACCGACCCGGTCGCGTGCGAGATGCTCTCGGACCAGATCGGCAACTTCTGGTGGAACGGCGGCTGGAACGGCATCGGGCAGTTCGAGGACGTGCGGACCGTGGCGCGGGCGGGGAAGGACTCGCTCTCCGGCGCGGTGCGCGACCCGAAGGCGCTCGGGCTGCTCGCGGCCACGCTCGGCGACGACGACCCGTGCGTGCGGCTCGTCGCGGCGAAGATGCTCGGCAACAGCGAGCGATCGGACGACCTGATCGGTCGCGCGCTCGGCGCGTCGTCGGCGCGGGAGCGCGAGGCGGCGTTGCGCGCGGCCGGCGAGCGTGACCGGCTCGCGATGCGCGCGCGCGTCGAGCGGATGCTCGGCGACGAACCCGCGGTCGCGGCGATGGCGGCCTGGACGCTCGGCGAATGGGAACAGCGTGCCTCGGTGCCGGCGCTGCGGCGCGTGCTCACGCACGCGTCGCCGAAGGTGCGGGCCGCGGCCGCCAACGCGCTCGGCGACATCGAGGACCAGTCGGTGGCGCCCGACCTCGAGCGGATGATCACGAACGACGCCGATCGCGGTGTGCGGCTGGCGGCGATCGAGGCGCTCGGCTCGCTCGACCTGGACGAGTCGGCGGCGCCCGACGCGCTGCTGCGCGCGGTCGAGTCGTCGGACGCGATGGTGAAGTACGCGGCACTG
This sequence comes from uncultured Gemmatimonas sp., assembly GCA_964537945.1. Classification (GTDB taxonomy): domain Bacteria; phylum Gemmatimonadota; class Gemmatimonadetes; order Gemmatimonadales; family Gemmatimonadaceae; genus Pseudogemmatithrix. The sequence goes on from CAZIDS010000024.1 coordinate 18,928, forward strand.
GAGGCGCTCCTCGATTTCGAGGACGAGCGGCTCGTGCCGACCTTCCTGTCGTTCATCACGGACCGGCGCGCGGACATCCGGACGCGGGTGATCGAGCAGCTCGGGTCGATCGGCGCGACGCAGGCGGTCGCCGCGATCACCCGCGCGCTGAACGACCCCGACCCGGACGTGCGGCGCGCGGCGGTGGAGGCGCTGGCGGAGATCGACGATCGGTAGCCATCTTCCCGGGACCTCTGCGGAGATCCCATGGACTACGGCATCATCCTGTTGAATTTCGGCTACGCGATCCTCGGCGTCGTCCTGATGTGGGTGGCGTATCGCGCGTTCGATGCGATGACGCCGCAGGTGAACTTCCCCGAGGAGCTGAAGAAGGGGAATGTCGCGGTGGCGATCTTCGTCGGGTCGCTCTTCATCGCGATCGCGATGGTGGTGGGGGCGGCGCTCAACTGATGCGCCGCCTCGCGCCGATGCTGGCGCTGCCCGTGGTCATCGCGTGGCAAGGGAGCGGGACGGCGACGAAGGCGCCACCAGCCGCGCCTCCGGTGTCGACGGCGGTCGCCGGGGCGAACGCCGCGCCCGCTCCGAACGCGACGCAGCGCCGCGCGACCATCCGCGCCCGCGACCGCTACGACGACGCCTTCCGGCGCTATTCCAAGCGCTACTTCGGCGCCGCCTTCGACTGGCACTGGTTCAAGGCGCAGGGGATGGCCGAGTCGAACCTCGACTCCGCGGCCACCAGCGCGGTCGGCGCGCGCGGGATCATGCAGCTGATGCCGAGCACCTTCAGCTACATCCAGAGCAAGAAGCCCGAGTTCGTCTCGATCGACGACCCCGAGTGGAACATCGCCGCGGGGATCATGCACGACCGCTATCTCTGGCGGCTCTGGGACGGCAAGGTCGGCAGCGCCGAGCGGTTCAACTTCATGTTCGCGAGCTACAACGCGGGCGAGGGGACGATCGGCCGCGCGGCCGACTCGGCGCGCGTCGCCGCGGGGGTGGAGCCGGGCGCGATCCAGTGGGCGCACGTGGAGACCGTCGCGCCGAAGGTCCCGCGGTGGCGTTACCGTGAGACCCTCGGCTACGTGCGGACGATCGACAAGAACTACGCCGCGCTGAAGCAGCGGCGCTGA
>CAZIDS010000025.1:0-13053 GCA_964537945.1 uncultured Gemmatimonas sp.
CGCGCTCGATGAGGGCGGTGATCTCCTCGAGGATCGCGCGGCCGCGGTCACGGGCATAGCGCGCGCGGAGGACCTTGTAGCGCTCCTCCTTCGTCATGGCCTGCGCCTCGGCCGACTCGAACCAGCGCTGCAGCGCCGCGGGCCGCGGGCCCCACCAGCCGCGCTCGACCCACGCATCGTCGAGCAGCAGCACCACCGGGATGGCCCGCGCGTGGCCGTTCGTGAGGTGCGCGTCCATCAGCTCCGGGTGCTCGTCGCGGCGGATGATGCGGTGGTTCACGCAGAAGAGCGCCCCGGCGAGCGCATCCACCCAGGGCAGCGTGTTCACGCTGTCGCCGCACCAGTCCTCGCTGATCGTGAGGAGGTGCCAGCGCCGCCCGGTCGCCGCGACGCGCGCGACGAGGTCGGCCGGCGCCACGGCGTGCCGGCGAGCGATCATGAAGAGGTCGACGTTCGTGGTCGCCTCGGCGACCATCTCGTCGAAGGTCAGCGCCTGCTCGAAGGTCAGGGAGAGCGAGTCCATGGACGCAGGATCGCCCGCGCGGGATGCCCGCGACATAGGGCGAACCTTGAACCGTCATCCGGGAACGCCTGACGGTGACCTGCGGTGCCGGGCGCTCGTACTCCCAGAGATGCGCCCCCTCGCCCTCCTCGCCGCCTGCCTGCTCGTCACGGCCTGCGTCCCGCGCGCCGACACGCGCGCGCGGCCGCTGACCGACGCCGAGTACCTCAGGTCGCGCGACCTGATGGTGCCGGTGCAGGGCGTGAGGCGCAGCGACCTGCGCGACACGTACAGCGCGCCGCGCAGCGGCGGGCGCGCGCACCTCGCGCTCGACATCCTCGCGAGCAAGGGGACGCGCGTGCTCGCGGCCGACGACGGCTACATCGTGCGCATCACGCGCAACGAGCTCGGCGGCAAGGTCATGTACCTCACCGACGAGAACCGCCGGTTCGTGTACTATTACGCGCACCTCGACGAGTGGCGGTACGGCCTCGTGGAGGGACAGCGCGTGCACCGCGGCCAGCTGATCGGCTCGGTGGGCACGACGGGGAATGCGCCGGCGAACGCGCCGCACCTGCACTTCCAGATCACGAAGATGGGACCGAACAACCGCTACTGGGGGCAGGATCCGATCAACCCGATCCCCTTCCTCCGCCGCACCGGGAACGAGCGATGACGATGACCGGCAAGGAGCGCGCGGCGCTGCGCTCCGAGTGCAACCGCCTGAAGCCGACGGTGCACGTGGGGCAGGAAGGGCTGTCGCCCTCGCTGACCGACGCGCTCGACGACGCGCTGCGCACGCGCGAGCTGGTGAAGGTGCAGCTCAACAAGTCGGCGGAGATGAGCGCGAAGGAGGCCGCGCGCGAGCTCGCGGGCCGCGTCCGCGCCGAGGTGATCCAGACGATCGGCAAGACGGCGACCTTCTACCGCCAGAATCCCGAGCTGAAGCGGAAGGCGGGTTCGCCGCCGCCCTGGCGCGCCTGACGTCGCCGGCGCCGCGCGAGCTCAGGCCTCGCGCAGCGCCTCGGACGGGTCGATCGTCGCCGCGCGCCTGGCCGGGATCCAGCCCGCCACGATGCTGACGAGCGCGAGGATCGCCATCGCCGCCGCGAGCGTGCCGCCGTCGTTCGGCGCGAGGCCGAAGAGCAGCGCGGTGACGAAGCGGCTCAGCCACCAGCTCCCGAGTGCGCCGAGCGCCATCCCGAGCGCCACGAGCGCGCCGGTGCGCGTGAGGATCGAGCGCACGACGGCGCCCGGCGTCGCGCCGAGCGCGAGCCGGATGCCGATCTCGCCGCGGCGGCGCACGACCGCGTACGCGGTGATGCCGTAGAGCCCGATCGCCGCGAGCAGCAGCGCGAGCGCCCCGAAGAAGCCGGACAGCATCGCGATGAGCCGCTCCTGCGCGAGCGCGGCGTCGACGAAGCTCTTCAGCGGCCGGTAGCTCACCGCGAGGTCGCGATGCACGCCGCGCACCGCCTCGGTGAGCTGGCGCTGCAGCGCGAGCGGTTCGTCACCGCTCGTGCGGATCGTGAGCGCGGTGCTCGAGCCCGGCGCCGACTGCTGGAAGTAGGCGCGGTACATCGTGGGGCCGAACGGCTCGCGCGGCGTGCGGTAGACCGCGTCCTGCACGACGCCGATGATCTCGATCGTCTGCTGCGGCTCGTTCGGGAACGGCGTCGTGCGCACCACCTGCCCCACCGGGTCGGTGCCCTCGAAGTACTTCCGCGCGAAGCTCTCGTTCACGAGCGCCACCTCGGGCGCGCCGAACCGGTCCTGCGCGGTGAAATCGCGGCCGCGGAGCACCGGCGTGCCGTAGGTCTCGAACCAGCCCGGCGTCACGTAGTTGAAGTCGACGATCCGGTCGTCCTCGGGCAGGTCGGGCTTCGCGGGGAACTCGAGCGAGTTGTTCCAGGTGCTGCCGCTCACGGGCGTGATCACGGAGAGGCCGGCGTGGGTGACGCCCGGGACGGCGAGCACCGCGGTGCGCACCTGCTCGTAGAGCGGACCGAGCGCGACCGGCTCGAGCCCGGTGCGCTGCGCGCCGAGGTTCATCACGAGCGCGCGCCGCGGCTCGAAGCCGAGCCCCACGTCGGCGAGCGCCATGAAGGTCCGCACGAAGAGCCCCGCGCCGACGACGAGCAGCATCGAGAACGCGACCTGCGCCACCACCAGGGACTGCGCGAGCGTCTTCTGCCGGCCCGACTCGGTGCCGCGGCCGTGGTCCTTCAGCGCCTGCATCGGCGGCGTGCGCGCCGCGAGCACCGCGGGCCCGACGCCGAAGAGCAGGGTGGTCAGCACGGCGATCGCCGCCGTGAAGGCGAGCACGCGCCAGTCGAGCCCGGTGTCGAGCGTCGGCCGGAACGCGTCGGTGCCGATCTGCCGCACGATCAGCCTGCTCGCCCACATCGCGAGCAGCAGCCCGAGTGCGGCGCCCGCGCCCGAGAGCACGAGGTTCTCGGTGAGGAGCTGCATCGTCAGCCGCCCGCGCGACGCGCCGAGCGCGGTGCGCAGCGCGAACTCGTGGCGCCGCGCCGAGGCGCGCGCGAGCATCAGGTTCGCGATGTTGCCGCACGCGATCAGCAGCGTGAGTCCCACCACCGCGGCGAGCGCGTAGAGCGGCCGCGCGTAGCGCTGCCGCAGCCCCGAGATCCCCGCCGACGCGTCCTGCAGCACGAACGGCTCGGTGAGGTAGTCCTTCAGGTCCTCGGGGCGCCAGTTCTGCGGCAGCGTCGCCTCGCGGATCGACGGCTGGATCGCCTGCAGGATCTGCGTCGCGCCCTCGGCGGTCTGGTCGGGACGGAGCCGCACGATGATCGACATCCACCAGGTGGAGCGGCGGTCGAGGGCGCTGTCGCGGCCGCGGATCAGCGGTTCCGTGCCGAGCGGGACCCACGCGTCGTAGCCGCGCCCCACGTCGTGGCCGAAGAAACTCGCCGGCGCGACGCCGATGACGGTGTAGTTCACGCGCGAGAGTGTGAAGGTCCGGCCCACCACGTCCGGCGCGCCGCCGAAGCGCTGCTGCCAGAGCCGGTAGCTGATCACGACCACCGGGCCGTCGGGACCGCCGCCGCGCCGGTCGTCCTCGGCGGCGAAGAAGCGGCCCAGCCGCGGCTGCACGCCGAGCACCTCGAAGTAGCGCGCGCTGACGAAGGCGCCGTCGACCGGGTCCACCTCGCCGCCGCTCGCCGCGTCGAAACGCGCGCTCCCCGCCGCGAACGCGCCGTCGAACTCCCCTTGCCGCTCGCGCAGCTGCTCCCAGATGGGGTTCGTCCACGAGCCGCGCGACTGCGCCGTGCGCACCACGGTGAGCCGTTCGGCGTGCGCGACCGGCAGCGACCGCAGGATCAGCGCATCGATGATGGAGAAGATCGCGGTGTTCGCGCCGATGCCGAGCGCGAGCGAGAGCAGGGCGACGCCCGTGACGAGGGGCGAGGCGCGGAGGGAGCGCAGGGCGCTGCGGAGGGCGCGCATCCGGACGGGGGCTGCAGGGTGGGCCGACTCCGGTTCGACAACGCGCGCCGCGGGAGCGTTGTGCGGCGCCGGCCTGCGACCTAGCGCCCGAGCGCCCCGAGGATGCGCCAGGGCGTCAGCGGCAGGTCGCGTACCTCGACCCCGAGCGCGTCGGCCACGGCGCCCGCGATCGCCGGCGCGGTGGGGATGATCGCCGGCTCGGCGATCCCGCGCACGCCGACGTGGTTCGCCTGCGGGTCCGCGCCGTCGAGGAAATGCCCGTCGATCGCGGGGATGTCGGCGAGCGTCGGGATCTTGTAGTCGTGCAGCCCGGTATTGAGCGGGCGCCCGGTGCGCGCGTCGAGCCGCCGCTCCTCGAAGAGGGCGAAGCCGAGCCCCTGGATGATGCCGCCTTCGAGCTGCGATTCGGCCAGCGTGGGATTCACGATGCGCCCCGCATCGTGCACCGCGACGATCCGCACGACGCGCACCACGCCGGTCTCGGTGTCCACCTCGACCTCGGCGAACTGCGCGCCGGTCGTGACGATCGCCGCGTCCTGCGGGTTGGGCCCGCGCGAGCCCTGGCCGATGATCATCACGTTGCCGAGCTTCGCCGTGACCTCGCCGAAGGTCATCGAGCGGTCGGTGTCGCGCACCATCACGCGGCCGTCCTTCGTCTCGAGGTCGGATGGGTTCACGCCAAGCATGCCGGCGGCGGCCTCGAGCAGCGAGCGGCGCGCGTCCTCGGCCGCCATGCGCGCGGCGGGCGCGAGCGATGCGACCGTCATCGAGCCCCACGAGTTGCCGGCGTAGGGCGTGCTCGCGGTGTCGCCGATGACCGCGCGCACCTTCCCGAGCTCGTGGCCGAGCGCTTCCGCGGCGACCTGCGCGAGGACGGTGCGCGTGCCGGTGCCGAGGTCCTGCGAGCCGGCCATCACGTCCACCGAGCCGTCGCTGTTGAAGCGCACCGTGCAGTAGCAGGGCGGGCCGCCGCCGGTGGACCAGACCTGCGCCGCGACGCCGTAGCCGCGCTTGAGGTGCTTCGCGCGCGGCGTTGCGCGCCCGCGCTCGCGCTCGCGCCAGCCGAAGCGCCGCGCGCCCTCCTCGTAGCAGTCGACGATGCGATTGCCGGTGTACGGCCGGTCCTTCTTCTGGTCGCGCAGCGCCACGTTGCGCAGCCGGAGGTCGAGCGGGTCGAGCCCGAGCGACTGCGCGAGCGCGTTCATCGTGATCTCGAGCGCGACCGCGCCCTCGGCATGGCCGGGCGCGCGGAAGGCGGCCATCGCCGCCGTGTTCACGAACGCGAAGGTCTCGTGCGTGCGCACGTTCGGGCAGGCGTAGAGCTCGTGGAAGATGTCGGCCGGCCCGCCCTCCCAGCCGCCGATGCCGAGCGGGATGGTCGCGACGAGGTCGATCGCGACGAGGCGTCCGTCCTTCGTCGCGCCGATCGTGACCACCTGCCGCGAGCTCGGGCGGTTGCCGGTGTCCACCTGCTCGCCGTGGCGGTCGGCGGCGCAGAGCACCGCGCGGCCGAGCCGGCGCGCGAAGACGGCGGCGACGAACGTGTGCGCGCCGGCGTAGTTCTTCGCGCCGAAGCCGCCACCCATCGCCTCGCAGATCACGCGCACGTCGGTGAGCGGGAGCCCGAACGCCTTCGCGACGTTGTCGCGTACGCGGAAGATCCCCTGCGTGCTCTCCCAGACGGTGAGCCTCTCGCCCTCCCATTCGCAGACGGCGGCGTGGGGCTCCATCGCCGAGTGGAGCGCGCACGGCGTGGTCACCACGCGCGTGACGGTCACGTCGGCCTTCGCGAGCGCGGCCGCGACGTCGCCGCGCTCGACGACCTCCGGCTTGCCGCCCATCAGGTTGTTCTCGAGCCGCGGCCGCACGGGGCCCGCGGCGATGGCCTGTTCGACCGTGACCGCGAACGGGAGCGGCTCGGCCGTGATCCGCACGAGGCGCGCGGCGGCGTCGGCGGCCTCCTGCGTCGTCGCGCAGATGGCCGCGAGCGGCTGCCCGGCGTAGGTGATCTCGGGATTGAAGAGCCGCGTGCCCTTCGGCACGTCGGCGACGCCGATCAGGTCGAGCACACCGGGATGCGCGCGCGCGGCCGCGGTGTCGATCGCGGTGACGCGACCGCGCGCGAGCGTCGCGCGCACGATCGCCGCATACGCCTGGTTCGGACGGCGGACGTCGGTCGTGTAGCCTGGGCGCCCGAGCGCCTTGAGCAGGCCGTCGGTGCGCCGGGCGCGCGCGCCGACGTGTGTCAGCTGCGCGTCCTGCCCCCACGGCTCCGGCTCGAAGGCCGGCACCTCGACGACGCGCTCCTCGGTGCGGCCCTCGACCTCGACCAGCGTCTTCATGAAGCGCCGCTTCGCGTCAGCCATCGGCGCCCCCGCGCATCGTCGCCGCGGCGCGGCGCACGGCGCGCACGATCTTCGGGTAGGTGCCGCAGCGGCAGAGGTTCCCGCTCATCGCCGCGACGACCTCGGCGTCGGTCGGGTCGGGGTTCACCGAGAGGAGCGCCGCGGCCGCCATCAGCTGCCCCGGCGTGCAGAAGCCGCACTGCGCGGCGTCCTCGGCGGCGAACGCCTCCTGCAGCGGGTGCGGTGCGAGCGGCGTGCCGAGCCCTTCGATGCTGCGCACGTCCTGGCCCTCGCAGCCGCGCGCGAGCGCGAGGCAGCTGTAGGTCGCGGCGCCGTCCACGAGCACGGTGCAGGCACCGCATTCGCCGCGGTCGCAGGCGCGCTTCGCGCCGGTGAGCGCGAGCGTGTCGCGCAGGAGGTCGAGGAGGGTGGCCGAGTCCGCGGGATCCGCGGTGACCGGATGGCCGTTGATGGTGAGGCGCACGCCGGGAATTACCGGGGGCGTGCCGATGCTGTCCAGCGCGGACCGCACGCCGCGCTGCGCGCCGCGCTGCGCGCTGCGGCGCAGGGTGACGCGCCGGGGTGTCCGGACGTCATCCGGTCGTTATCTTGCGTGGGTTCGCCCGGGCGCCGCGACGCGCCCCGCCACCAGCCCGAGGATGTCATGCCGTACGTGATCACCGAAGCCTGCATCAACACGAAGGACAAGTCCTGCGTGGACGTCTGCCCGGTGGATTGCATCTACGAAGGCCCGGAGATGCTCTACATCCATCCCGACGAGTGCATCGACTGCGGTGCGTGCGAGCCCGAGTGCCCGGTGACGGCGATCTTCCCCGAGGAGGACGTGCCGGCGAACCTCAAGCAGTACATCGCGCTGAACAAGGAAGCGTTCAACAAGGATCCGAAGCCCGGCCGCCCGACGGGGTGACCGCGCGGAGCGAGGCGCGTGGGTGCGAGGAGACGGCTGAGTGAGGAGGGAGAAGGCAGAAGGGATGAACGAGAGGGCGCCCGATGAGATCGGGCGCCCTCTCTCTCTCTTCACCCTGCCACTCCCTCTCCCTCGCCCTTCACCTCTTCCTCTTCCCCTCGCTCTTCGATCCTCGGGCTCTAGAAGAGCCCGCGCGGGAAGTACTCGAACTTCGCCCAGAAGAGCCCGAGGATGATGATGTACTGCCCGAAGGTCGAGATCTCGCTCTTCCACGCCTCGGCCCAGAAGAACTCGCCGCCGCTGCCGCCGGCGGGCGGGCGCGGGAACCAGCGAGGCGTGCGTTCCTTGTACTCGAGGTACTCGCCGCCGAAGATGCTCTCGAGCACCCCCTCCTCGTAGCGGACGATGTAGAAGTACTCGACCGCGAAGAGCAGGATCGCCACCGGGATGAACCAGAGCACGCCCGAGAGCGTGATCACGCCGAGCCAGATGAGGAAGTTGCCGACGTAGAGCGGGTTGCGGCTCCATGCGAACGGCCCGTGGCTCACGAGCTTCTGCACGTCGCGCGAGCGGCGGCGCGTCACCGTGCCTGCGGTCGCGACGCCCCACATCCGCCACCACTCGCCGAGGATCATCAGCGCCGCGCCGATCAGCGTCGTCTCGATGTTCCACTCCCCGGGTGCGAGGAGCGGGATCAGCAGGAACGGGACGGGGAGCCAGCCGCGGTTGCGGAAGAGCACCGCGCCGATGCGTGCGGCGGGCGTCTGTTCGGCGGCGCTCGTCGGCGCGGAAGGGGTCGAGGTGTTCAAGGGATCCGGGGTGGGGTCTGGTCAGTCCGAATGGTCGCCGCTAGGAACCCTGAGAGCAAGGCATTGAACGCCTCCGGCGACTCGAGATTGCTCGCGTGTCCCGCTCGCGGCACCACGCCGAGCCGGCTGCCCGGGATCGCGGCGTGCATCGCCCGCGACTCGGCGAGTGGCGTGATGGCATCTTCGTCCCCGCAGAGTACGAGCGCCGGGACCGTGATGGTTTCGAGCGTCGGCGTCGAGTCCGGCCGGTCCATCAGCAGCTGGAGCGCATCCACGATCCCGGGCACCGGGGCGCGGCGCATCATCGCCTCGAGCGTCGCGACGACGGCGGGCCGTTCAGCGCGTGTGGTCTTCCCCGTCATGCCGGTGATCATCCGCGCCGCGATCGCACCGGCGCCCTCGGCGCGCGCGACCTGCTGCATCTCGACGCGCTTCGCCCTGCCGTCCGGTGTGTCGGCGCCGGCGCGTGTGTCGCACAGCACGAGCGCGCGCACGCGCGCGGGGTGACGTCTCCAGAAGGCGAAGGCGAGGTAGCCGCCCATCGAGAGGCCGCCGACCACGGCGCGATCGATCCCGCGCGCGTCGAGGAACGCGGCGATCCAGTCGGCCCACGCGTCCACGTGCGGCGCGGACCCGCGCGGCGTCTCGCCGAAGCCGGGCAGGTCGGGCGCGAGGTAGCGGAAGCCCGGTGCCGGAGCGGCCAGCTGCGGCGCCCAGAGCGTGCGGTCCATCGGATAGCCGTGGAGCAGCACCACCGGCTCGCCCGCGCCCGCCTCGTCCCAGGCGGCCTCCGCCGCGCCCGCGCCGGCGCGCATCGCGCTCAGCGCGGCGGGAGGTCGTCGAGCTCCGGCATCGTCGCGAGGAGCTGCGAGCGCCGCGCGATCGGGTACTCGATCGTCGGCAGCGGCGGGAGGTCGTCCTCCACCCACAGCATCCGCACCGCGACGACGAGCGTCGCGAGCAGCGGGATCGCGACGAAGAGCCCGAGGAAGCCGAAGACGTACGCCATCACCACCTGCGTCACGAGCGTCAGTGCCGGCGGCAGGTCGAGCTGCTCCTTCATCAGGTACGGGATGAGCAGGTTGTTCTCGAGGAACTGGATCACCCAGTAGACGCCGATCACGATGAGCGCCATCCGCGGCGAGTCGACGAGTCCCATCATCACCGCCGGCACCGCACTCAGCGTCGGGCCGATGTTCGGGATGAACTCGAAGATCCCGGCGAGCACGCCGAGCGGCAGCGCGGCGCGCACGCCGATCACGGCGAGCACGATGGTCGTCACGAGGCCGATCACGACCATCGCGATCAGCTGCGTCGCGAACCAGGTCTTCAGCGCGCCGCCGAGCGCGGTGAGGAGCAGGTCGACGCGGTCGCGCCGCTCGTGCGGGATGAGCAGCAGCACGCCGCGCTTGTATGTGGCCGGGTCGCTCGCGATGTAGAGCGCGAGGAAGACGACCATGATCATCGCCGCGAAGACCGTGACGGTCCCCTGCAGCACGCCGAACGCGAGCCCGGTGAGGTCGGTCGAGTGGTTCGCGATCGCGCCGATGAGGCGGCCGCCCGCCGGCAGCGAGTCACTGGCGGCGACCGCCGCACGCTCGCTCGAGTCGCGCGGCGCGAGCGCGTCGAGCACCGCCGGCTGCGACCGCGCGAGCCAGCCCTCGAGCTTGTTCACCGCCTCGGGCAGTTTCGTGCGCAGCTCGGTGGACTGCTCGGCCAGCGTCGGGCCGGTCCAGGCCGCGACGAGCAGGAGCACCAGGACGGAGCCGAAGACCACGAGGGAGGCCGCGAGCGTGCGCTTCATGCGGACGCGCGCCGTGATCCAGTCGACCGCCTGCGACGCCGCGAGCCCGAAGAGCACGCCGAGGAAGGCGGTCAGCACGAGCACGCGCGCCGACCAGAGCAGGGAGAGCCCGACAAGGGTCGCGACGACGACGAGCGCCGCGCGGACGAGGTCGGACGATGAGACTGGCTGGATGGGCGCCTGCGGTGCGGTCACGGGACTCGGGGCGGGGGCACCGGGAAATTCCGCCTCCGCGCCCGGCGGCGGCAAGGTCCGCCCGGGAGTGCGACGGGCTAGATTGGGGCCGATGCGAACGACGAACCCGGCCGCGACCTACCTCGACACCGACGCCGCCGTCGCGCGCTGGCTCGACGCGGTCCGCAAGACGCCGATCCTCGCGCTCGACACCGAGGGCGCGAGCTTCCACCGCTTCGTCGACCGCATCTACCTGCTGCAGCTCTCCACACGCGACCAGCACGCGATCATCGATCCGCTGCCGATCGCCGACCCCGCCGGGCTTGGCGCGCTCGTCGAGGACCCGAAGGTCGAGATCGTCTTCCACGACGCCGACTACGACCTGCGCCTGCTGCGGCAGGACTACGGCTGGCAGGTGCGCAACGTCTTCGACACGCGCGTCGCCGCGCAGCTGCTCGGCATCAAGGCCTTCGGGCTCGCCGCGCTGCTCGAGCGCTCGTTCGGGCTCAAGCTCGACAAGAAGCACCAGCGCGCCGATTGGTCGATGCGGCCGCTCACCGCCGACATGCTCGACTACGCCGCGCAGGACACGATGCACCTGCTCGGCCTGCGCGACGTGCTGCACGACGAGCTCAAGGCGAAGGGGCGGCTCGCCTGGGCGCTCGAGGAGTTCGCGCGACTCGAGTCGATCGCGTGGCCGGCCGACGATCCGGCGACGGGCTTCCTCAAGATCAAGGGCACGCGCGACCTCACGCGGCGCGAGCTCGCGCTCTTCCGCGAGCTCGCGCAGTGGCGCGACGCGACCGCGCTGAAGCTCGACCGCGCGACCTTCCGCGTCGTCGCGAACGAAGTGCTGTTCGAGGCCGCGCGCAGTGCGCCGGCGACGAAGGAGGCGCTCGGCCGCATCAAGGGGATGCCGCGCGGCATCCTCGAGCGCGCCGGCGACGACATGCTCGCAGCGATCGAGCGCGGGCAGTCGGTGCCGGAGGCGGAGCTTCCGCGATTCCCCAAGTCGGCGCGCTGGGACCGCGACCCCGACTTCGACCACAAGGTCGGCGCGCTGAAGGCCGTGCGCGACGAGGCCGCGACACGGCTCGACCTCGACCCCGGCGTGCTCTGCTCACGCGAGCGGATGGAGCAGGTCGCACGCCTGCTGCCAGGCGAGACCGAGGCGCTCGCGCGGATCCCGGAGTTCCGGAAGTGGCAGGTCGCCGAGCTCGGCGAGGGGTTCGTGAAGGCGCTCGCGCCCTGGCAGAAGAAGGACTCGCCCTACCGCGACTGAACGCGGCGCGCGGTCAGAATCCGAGGTAGGCCCGCACCCGCGGCTCGATCCGGTCGGGCGACCAGGGCGGCGACCAGACGAGTTCCATCTCCACCTTCCCGACGCCCGGCATCGCCTTCAACTGCGCCTCGGCGTCGCTCATGATCTCCGGACCCGACGGGCAACCGGGCGACGTGAGCGACATCTCGATCCTCACGTCGCTGCCATCGACGTGGATGCCGTAGATCAGCCCGAGGTCGAGGATGTTCAGGTTGAGCTCGGGATCCTTCACGCGCCGCAGCGCGAGCTTCACCTGGTCCTCGGAGATCGCGCCGTCCGCTGACGGCGTGCCCGGTGCGGCCGCCGGCGACTCGGGCGCGGCCGCGCGCACCGGCGCCGGATGGGACGGTTGATCCGCCGGCGTCTGGCCGGCGATGGGCAGCTCAGGATGGTTCACTAGCGTCTCGGCTTCGTCGTCGGGCGCTTCTCGAGCGGACGTCCACGCGTCCAGTCGATCGCCTGATCCACCCGAAAGGTACGCGGCCACGCAACCTGCCTGAGGAGCGGCTCGTCGGTGACCGCGAGCGCGGCCGCGTCGGCGAGGTCGTGCCGCACGTCGGCGATGATGATCCCCGGCCGCCGCGCGCGCGCCGCGTGCACGCGGTTCGTCAGCAGGATCACGAACATGTCGCGCTCGGGGTCGATCCAGATCGACGTCCCCGTGTAGCCCGTGTGCCCGTACGCCGAGTGCGAGAGGAACTCGCCCGCGCCGTGCTCGCCCGCCGAGACCTCCCAGCCGAGCGCGCGATGGCTCGCGACCTCGGTCGTGAACTTCTTCACCGTCTCGGCGCGGATGAACCGCACGCCGCCGTACTCGCCGCCGTTCAGCAGCATCTGGGCGAAGACGCTCAGGTCGGTCGCGGTGCCGAAGAGGCCTGCGTGGCCGGCGATGCCGCCGAGCGCGAAGGCCGACTCGTCGGCGACCTCGCCATGCGCGGGATAGCCGCGCGGCGGCGTCACCTCGGTCGGCGCGATCCGCGGCTTGAGCGACGCCGGCGGACGGAAGCGCGTGTCGTTCATCCCGAGCGGCGCGAAGATGCGCGACTGCGTGAACACGTCGAGCGGCTGGCCCGTGATGCGCTCGATCACCCAGCCGAGCACGTCGGGGCCGAGGTCGGAGTAGTTGAAGAGCTGTCCCGGGCGCTGCTGCAGCCGCGTCTCGAGCACCTGCTGCTTCGCCTCGGCCGGCGTGCGCGCGGTCTTCCAGAGTTGGCGGCCCGGCGGCAGGCCCGAGCGGTGCGTGAGCAGGTGCTCGATGGTGACCTGCTCCTTCCACTGCCCGGTGAACTCCGGCAGATAGCGCTGCACCGGCGCCTGCAGGTCGAGCTTCCCCTCGTCGTAGAGCATCATCGCGGCGGTCGTCGTCGCGATGACCTTGGTGAGCGACGCGAGGTCGTAGATGCTCGTCTCGGGGTCGACGGCCGCCGCGGTCGTGGGCCAGCTGAGCCGCCCGTACCCCTTCTGCCAGACGGCGTAGCCCTTCCGGCCCACCACGACGCTCGCACCGGGATAGGCGCCGGCCGTGATCCCGCGCCGCACGACCCGGTCGACCGTCGCGAGGCGGTCGGCGGACATGCCGACGGCGCGCGGGGCGCTCGAAGGGAGGCCCTTGCCGAGGGTGAGGCCGATCGCGAGGGGGATGAGCTTGAGGAGCACGTCAGTGGGTCGTCTGCGGGCGTTCCGGGGCGGGAGCAGGGCG
>CAZIDS010000025.1:13153-19759 GCA_964537945.1 uncultured Gemmatimonas sp.
GGGCGCTCCCCCGTACTATCGGCCGACGAGCGGGAACGTTCAGGGTCACCCCGGTCTGACACTCTTGCATATCCCGGGCCGGATGGGCAACCCTAGGGCGCCCAAGGTGTGACAGAACAGACGCACGGCATGGCCACCGACCCCCTCACCATCCGCCGCGCCATCAATGGCGACGAGGCGGCGCTGCGCACCCTCTGGGTGGAGCACGCGCCGCGGATCGACGCCGTGGTGCGACGCCTGGTCGGCGACCCCGACCAGGCGGCGGACATCGCGCAGGAGGTCTGGATCCAGATCTTCCGCGCGCTGCCCACGTGGCGGGGCGATTCGCAGTTCTCCACCTGGGCGCATCGCATCGCGGTCAACCGCACGCTCAATGCGCTGCGCTCGGTGCGGCGGCTCGCGAAGCTCGAGACGGTGATGGAGGACGACACCGTCGCGGTGGAGGACGACCCCGACCGCAGCTTCCTCGCGCAGAGCATCGACGAGGCGGTGCGGCAGCTCTCTCCCGGCGCGCGGGCGGTGTTCGTGCTGCACGACGTCGAGGGCTACACCCACGAGGAGATCGCCGAGGAGCTCGGCATCACCTCGGGGGGCTCGAAATCACAACTCTTCAAGGCACGCGCGAAGCTCCGCCGGCTGCTCGCGCATCTCGTGGACGCCTCCTCGCCGGCGAAGGACCGATCCGATGTCACATCTCACGACTGACCGTTTCGCCGCGATCGCGGACGACACGCCCACGGCCGAGGAGGCGACGCACCTCGCCGGCTGCTGGGAGTGCCGCGCCGAGCTCGCCGCCTACCGCCGCCTCGTGCGCCTGAGCGCGATGGCGCCGCTGCCGTCCGAGCCGCTCACGGCCTGGTCGCAGCTCGCGCCGCAGCTCCGCGCGGAGGGGATCCTCGTCGACGCGCGCCGCGCCGACGTGCCGATGGTCTCGCGCGTGCCGCTCGGCGGTGCGCCCGCGGTGTCGCTCGCCGACCGGCGTCCGCGCCTGCAGGTGTGGGCGCTGCGCGCCGCAGCGGCGGTCGCGCTCGTCGTGGCCGGTGCGGCCGCCGGCCGCTTCACGGCGCCCGAGCGGAGGATCGAGGACGTCCTCTCGCAGGTGCCGCGCACGGCGTCGGCGAGCTTCCAGTCGAACGACGATGCGATCCGTGCGCTGGCGGTCGCGCAGCAGCAGTACCAGAACGCCGCCGCCTTCCTCGCGGGGCAGGACACCGCGTCGCGCTTCATCGGGATGAACCAGGACTCGTACCAGGCACGCCTCGCCGCGCTCGACGAGATCGCCGCGGCCGCACGCGCGGCGCTCTACCGCGCGCCGCAGGACCCGATGCTCAACCAGTACTACCTCACGACGCTCGGTGCGCGCGAGGCGACGCTGAAGCAGATCAGCGCGACCGCCCCGACGCAGCGCCGGCTGGACAGCTACTGATGGACCGCCCGATGCGGAAGACCCTCTTCTACGGCCTCGCCGCGGCGAGCGCGCTCGGCGCGCCGGCCGCGCGCGCCGGCGCGCAGCAGGGCGCGCAGCCGGTGACGGCGAGCGTGACGATGCGCATGCCGTCGTCCGACACGATGGTCGCGCGGATCTACAACGCGCCGCTGCCCGAGGTGCGCACGCTCGTGAAGACCTGGCGCGACAAGGAGCAGTTCATCATCGGACAGCTCGTCGCGCTGCGCGACGACGACTTCCCCCAGCGCCGCCGGCTCGAGGGCGAGCTGAACCTGCACGTGCGCCTCGGCATGAACATGATGAGCGCGCTCGAGTCGCGGTGCATCGACGGCGGCCGCGGCGCGCTGCCGTCGGGCTACCTCGGACTCAACACGCAGACGTCCGGCGAGATCCTGCCGAACGGCGAGAAGCGTGGCTGGGTCACGATCATCGAGTCCACGGTGCCGGGCTCGCCCGCCGATCGGGCGGGCCTGAAGGCGTTCGACAAGCTCCTCTCCATCGCCGGGATCGGACCGGACCGGATGGGCGACATCGGACTGCAGATGGTGCCGGACCGCACGCTCGAGGTGCGGGTCGAGCGCGATGGCGCGCCGCAGACGTTCACCGTCACGGTGGGCCGGCGGCCTGATGGGTTCGGCTCGGCCTGCGGCGAACTGCAGGAGACGCTGATGCCGATGCGCATCCCGGGTCCGAACATGATGCGCATCCGGGCGCGCACCGACACCGGCGAGCAGGTGATCATCGAGGAGGTGCGTCCGCGCTCCGGCACGCCGCCGACGCCGCTCCTCTGGAACGTCCGGCCCGGCATGCGGATGACGGTCGGCTACTTCGCCGGCGCCGAGTTCCGCGAGCTCACGCCCGACTGGCAGGAGCGCCTCGGCATCCGCGAGGGCGTGCTGGTCTCCGAGGTCGCGGATGGCAGCGCGGCGGCGGCGGGCGGACTCAAGGGCGGCGACGTCGTCACCAGGTTCGCGAACGAGCCCGTGAAGGACCCGTTCGAGCTCGTGCGCAAGGTGAGCGCGTCGCAGGGCGAGGACGTGACGCTCACCGTCGCGCGTGGCCGCGAACGGAAGAACGTCGTGATCAAGCTCGGCCGGCGCATCGCGCCGTCGCCGCCCTGACCGCGCCGCGCGCCTACGGTGCGCGCAGCCGGCCCGGCGGGAGCTTGTAGACGAGGCGGACCGTGGCACGGTCCGCCTCGCTCAACTCGGCGACACGCACCTGCGCCGACATGATGTTCATCTCGTTCGCGCAGTGGTCGAGGCCGAGCACGTGGCCCACCTCGTGCCGCGCGATGCCGCGCGCCGCCGCCAGGTCGAGCGGACGGCCATCCGGCTGCAGCCGCGCGAGCTCGATTGACGCGCCGGTGATCCAGCCATGCTGGTCGTGCACCCAGCGCGTGCGGCCCGTGGTGCGGCTCTCGTAGCGCTCCACCCACGTCACGCGGATGTCGGCGCGCGCCGAGTCATCAGTGACGAGGAACGTGATGGGGATGCCGGTCGCGGTCCAGGCGGGGAACGCGTCCTCCACCGCGCGCGGGAACGCGAGCTGTGACGGGAGCAGGCCGGTGCGCTGCACCCAGACGCGCAGTGGTTCGCGCGTGCGCTCGGGCCAGCGGTAGACCGTGGAGTCGCGCGCGTCGAGGATCTCGCCCAGATAGGTCTGCGCGCCGTACGCGCCGAGCGCGAGGCGGATCTCGACCGTGTCGCGGACGGGCGCCGGCAGCCGCGAGAGGCGCTCGGTCACCGTCGCCCCGATGTCCTCCGCCGCGCGGATCACCGAGTCGGCGAACGCGCTGTCCGCCGCGAGGTCGCGCGCGGACCGCGCGGTCCCTGGTGCGCGCGCCGCGGGCCGGTCGCCGGCGCTCCCGGCGCCGCAGGCCAGCAGCCCGGCGAGAAGGGCCGCGCGCGTCGAGTGCGTGATCACAGCGAGGAGTACCATCCCTCCCGCGCGGCCCGTCACTCGAGTGTTCCGTCGCCGTCGAGGAATGCGAGCGCCGCGGCGAACGTGGGCTCGGGGTTCTCGAAGAACGGCATGTGACCCGCGCCGGGGATCGCCACCACGCGTGCGCCGGGGATGAGGGTGGCCGACGCGCGCGCCTCGGCGATCGGGAGCGCGTCCTCCTCGCCGTGGATGAGCAGCACGGGCGAGCGCACGGCCGCGTAGCGCTCGCGCCAGTCGAAGCCCTCGCGTCGGAGCCGCGCCGCGACGACCGCTCCGGTGGGGCTGTGCGCGACCGGCGGCGAGAACGCGTTCATCGCCTGGTCGTGGAACCAGGCGGCGTACATCGTGCGGCTGTACGCGCCGTGCTGCGCGGCGTCGGGTTCGAAGAGCGCACGCGGGTCGAGCTGCGCGAGCGCCGCACGCGACTCGGCCGCGCCCCGCGCCTCCAGATGCGAGAGGGCGCGTGCGTGCAGCCCGTCGAGCCAGCCGCTCGTCGCGCCCACGGCGTCGAAGGCCAGGACGCGGCGCGTGCCCGCGGGATCCTCCGCCGCGGCGAGGAGCGCGATGCCGCCGCCCCACGAATGACCGACGAGGTCCCAGCGTGCGATGCCGAGCGACTCGCGCAGCGCGACGACGTCGAGCACGTCGTGCTCGATGCGCGCGGCGCGGAGTCCCGGCGGCGCGGGCGTCTGTCCGCGGCCGCGCTGGTCATACATGAAGAGCCGCCGTCCCTCGGCGAGCGGCGCGAATGCGGGCCACAGGAGGTCGTGGCCGTAGATCATCCCGCCGTTGATCGCGAGCGCCGGCGTCGCGCCGGGCACGTCCGGCGTGGACCAGACCGCGAACTGGAGCCCTCGCAGGCTGATCGTGGACCGTTCCAGCGGCGGCGTGCGCGGCCGTCCGCGCCGCCAGGCGAGGAAGCGCGCCTTCGCGGAGGAGGCGCCCGGTCCAGTCATCGAGAGGCGAGGGTCACGGTGGCGAAAGCTATCGCTGCGACGGCACGTACTCTGGTGTACCATCAACGCCTCCGCTCCGTCCGGACTCCGCACCCCAGGCCCATGACGATCCGTCGCTTCGCGCCCGCCCTGCTGCTCCTGTCGACCGCCTGCGCCTCCACCGGCGCGACCTTCCGCTCCGGCGTCGGTGACACCTTCCTCGGCGCGACGCCCTGGGTCGCGGGCTCGCGGCCCGTCGCGCCCGCCGGGGGCACGGTCCGCATCGGCGTGCTTCCGGTGATCTTCCAGCGCGGCGCGTCGCAGCCCGCGATGTTCGACCCGGCCGCCGGGCCGGGCACACCGGCCGGCGCGCTCCTCGACGCGATGAACGCGTTCGTCGATTCGCTCACGACGGCGGGGAATGCCGCGCCGGTCCGCCTCGCCGTCGCGCCGGGCGCGAACGCAGTGCCCGGCACGCCGCCCGACGTGCGCTTCGGCTGCGTCACCGAGATGAACGTGCCCGGCGGCGACTGCGACACCGACCGTCCGCTGATCGGACGCACCCGGCAGGACCACATGCTCGCGGTCGGACGTCCGTCACCCGAGTGGACCGCGTGGACGCGCACCGCGATGGAAGGCGCGAACGTGACGCACGTGCTCGTCCTCACGCTCGAGGTGGGCCAGTACCTCCCGCGCCAGCGCGGGATGGGCGGGAAGAAGTTCGTCGCGATGGGCAGCGGCTACGAGGCCGACCTGCCGTGGCTCACGTCGCTCGACACGCCGGTGATGGTGGTGCAGGTGACCGGCGCGCTGATGGACCGCAGCGGCCAGGCCGTGCGGATCGGCGCCGAGGGCATCTACGCGAAGCGCACGCGGTTCACCGTCAGCATGCTCGGCGCGCAGGAGCTGATCAAGACCGAGGACATCGAGGCGATGCGCACGCAGCGCCGTGACGAGCTGGCCGCGCGGCCACTCGCGTGGCAGGAGGCGATGCGGCAGCTCGTGGCGCATCTCACGCGTTGAGCGCCGATTCGGCTTGACATAGGGTAGGGGGGTATCTAGGTTCATACCCAGGTAGGGTATCTTCCGAGGACCTCCCCATGTCTGCCAGCGATCTCACCGTCGCGCGGATCCCGGTGACCGGGATGACCTGCGCCGCCTGCCAGGCGCGCGTGCAGCGCACGCTGCAGAAGCAGCCCGGGGTGCAGGACGCGACGGTGAACCTCATGATGGCGAACGCGACGGTGACGTACGATCCGGCCGCGGTCAGGCCGGAGACGCTCGTCGCGGCGATCCGCGACACGGGCTACGGTGCCGAGCTGCCCGCGCCGGAACTCTCCGCGTTCGAGGAGCAGGAGGCGCGCGATCGCGCCACGGCCGAGGAGTTCCGGGAGCTGCGGCTGAAGGCCGTGGTGACCTTCACGCTCGGCCTCGCCGCGATGGCCGCGATGCCGCGGCTCCATCACTACCCGTGGGCGAACTGGCTCCAGTTCGCCGTGACCACGCTCGTGATGCTCACGGCGGGCCGCCACTTCTACACGCGCGCCTGGAAGTCCTTCCGCCACCGCTCGGCGGACATGAACACGCTCATCGCCGTGGGGACGGGCGCGGCCTGGGTCTACTCGGTCATCGCGACCGCGGCGCCGGCGTTCTTCACCGCGCGCGGCGTGCCGGCCGACGTCTACTACGAGGCGATCCTCCTCATCATCGCGTTCATCCTCACCGGGAACGCGTTCGAGGCGCGGGCGAAGCGGAACACCGCGGTCGCGCTGCGCGCGCTCGTGCAGCTGCAGCCGCGCACGGCGCGCGTGATCCGCGGCAGCATCGAGCGTGACGTCGGCATCGAGCACGTCGTGGTCGGCGACATCGTCGTCGTGCGGCCGGGTGAGCGCGTACCGGTGGACGGGACCGTCGTGCTGGGCGAGAGCGCGGTGGACGAGTCGATGCTGACCGGCGAGTCGCTGCCGGTGGCGAAGCGGCCCGGCGACCGCGTGATCGGCGGGACGATCAACGGCACCGGCGCCTTCCGCCTCAGCGCGACGACGCTCGGCGCCGACTCGGTGCTCGCGCGGATCGTGCAGCTGATGCGCGACGCGCAGGGGAGCCGCGCGCCGATCCAGGCGATGGCCGACCGGATCTCGGCCGTCTTCGTGCCGGTCGTGATCGTGATCGCGATCGCGACGTTCGCCGCGTGGTCCGTGCTCGCCGGCGACGGCGCGGCGGTGCGCGGCTTCGCGGCCGCGGTCGCGGTGCTGATCATCGCGTGCCCCTGCGCGATGG
>CAZIDS010000026.1:0-19736 GCA_964537945.1 uncultured Gemmatimonas sp.
GGGGCGAGGGCCTCGGCAACCAGTTCCTCGCCAACATCCGCGAGGTCGACGCGATCATCCACGTGCTGCGCTGCTTCGAGGACGGCGACGTGACGCACGTCGAGGGCAGCGTGGACCCGATCCGCGACGCCGACACCGTCGAGACCGAGCTGATGCTCGCCGACCTCGACAGCCTCGAGAAGCGCCTCGTCGCCGCGCAGAAGAAGGCGAAGGGGGGCGACAAGGAGAGCATCGCGGCGATCGCCCTGATGGAGCCGATCCTCGCGGCCCTCCGCGACGGACGGCCTGCGCGCACCGCGATCCCGCCCGACCAGGCCGAGGCCGCGCGGCGGCTCCAGCTCCTCACCAGCAAGCCCGTCCTCTACGTGTGCAACGTCGAGGAGGCGAGCGCAGCCACCGGCAACGCGCACTCCGCGCGCGTCGCGGAGCGCGCCGCGGCCGAGGGCGCTCGCGCCGTGATCGTGTCGGCTGCGATCGAAGCCGAAGTCAGCCAGCTTCCGCCCGAAGAGCGCGGCGAGTTCCTCGAAGGACTCGGCCTGCACGACAGCGGCCTCGACCGGGTGATCCGCGCCGGCTACGACCTGCTCGGCCTCGTCACGTACTTCACCTGCGGTCCGAAGGAGACGCGCGCGTGGACGATCGTGAAGGGCACCCGCGCACCGCAGGCCGCCGCGGTGATCCACAACGACTTCGAGCGCGGCTTCATCGCGTGCGAGACGATCGCGTACGAGGACTACGTCGCGTGCAACGGCGAGCAGGGCGCGCGGGAGGCCGGGAAGCTGCGTATCGAGGGCAAGGAGTACGTCGTGAAGGACGGCGACGTGCTGCTGTTCCGCTTCAACGTCTAGCCGCGCAGCGGGCGCTCAGCGCGCGAGTCCGATCGCCCTGAGCGCGAGTCGCGCGACGCGCACTGCCGGATAGGCGCCCACGAACGCGTCGGGGAGCCGCAGCCACCTCCACTCCTGCGGTGTCGGCGAGAGGAGGGCGCGCACGAGGTAGCGCGCGCGGTCCGGGCGGCGCGACATCCAACGGATCGTCCAGGCGTGCGTCTCGCGCCAGCCTCCGTCGCCGGCCACCATGCGCGCGAGGCATTCCGCCAGGCCGGCATCGTCCGCGTCCGTGCGCTCGGCGTGGTCGAGTCGGATCCCGAGCAGTTCGCGTGCGAGCCCGCACGCGAGGCGCACCGCGCGCCCGACTCCGGCTGCCTCGGCGTTCGCCGAGGCGCGGGCGAGCGACTCCGGGTCGCGCTCGGCCAGCCGGGCGAAGCTCAGCACCTCCTCCGCCTGGGACCAGCCGTGCTTGGTCGCATGCAGGGCCAGCAGCAACAGCGCATCGGCGCCCGCCGGCGTGCGGACCGCAGTGCCCCCCACGGTCACCACCTGCGCGCCCGCGAGGGCTCGCGCGACGTCGACCGGCGCGGGATAGTGGCGCGCCGCGAACCGCTCGTGGAGTTCAACGAGGAAGGACGACCCCTGCGGATCGTCACGCACGAGCGGGACTGCCGCCGTCGCGCCGTGGATCGCTCGCTCTTGCGCCCGGCTCAGGCCGTCGCGGGACCGCCACCCCGCGGTCGCGAGCGCGTCGCGAGCCGCCCGCATCGCGGCGGGCGCGACGACGATGTCGAGATCGGAGCAGTGGCGGCACGCCGGGTCCCCCCAGACCTGCGCGGCGAGGGCCGGGCCCTTCCACAGCATCCAGTCGATCCCGGCGTGGCCGAGCGGGTCGGCGACGTGCCGCAACGCGGAGAGCGCGAGCAGCGCTCGCTCGGCGGCGAGTCGGGCGTCATCGCGCACGAGGGCCGCGAACTCCTTGTCGATGACCCGCGGTGGCGCAGCAGCGACCTGGCCCGTCGCGGCCGAAGTGCCTGCGGCGGTGCGCAGCGCACGGGCAACCATCGGACCGACACGATTCGCGATGAGGCAGCGGGCGAGCGATGCGTCCGCGGTCGCCTTCGGGAGTTCGGCTCCCGGCGCGTGGTACGCGAAGCGGCACCAGGCGAGCAGATCGGCGCGCACGCGGTCCGTCGTCGTCGCGAGCGCCGCCGCGCTCAGCCCGTCCGCCGGTTGGCGCCGCCCCCGCCGTCCATCATCCCGATCATCGAACGCGAGCGCGTCACATCGGCGACGGCGCCGAGGCGCTGCAGCCGCGGCGGCTCGTAGGGAGCAAGGGCGTCCTGCTGTTCGCCGGTGCGCGTCGGATCGTTCACGGGAGTCGGGTTCGTGTCCACGTCAGCCCGTCCGGCTCATGCTACCGTTGTTCCCCGCGCCATCCATCGCCCCGGTCATCGATCGCGTCCGCGTCACGTCGGCCGCCGCGCCGAGGCGGCGCAGGCGCGGCGTCGAGTACGGCCTGCCGGCCGGAGTCGACGCGCCGTGTCCTTCGCGGGGTGCTTCGCGCGGCTTCTCCACTCGCAGGGATCTCCGGGGACGGTTCGCTGCGGCCCCACACTCAGCGGAGCCACACGGGAAATGAGGTTCGCCTGTCGGAGTGTGTCAACCGGCAACTGCGCGCAGGGAGGCGATGCGCCCCGGCGCGTCAGGCCGTCGACGTGATCGCGATCACGCTCGAGATCGTCGCGTCGAGTCCTTCGCGGCCCGCCCCGGGAGACAGCCTCCACCGGCGCACCGCCGCGGCCACGCTCGCCAGCGACTTCAGCTCGCTGCCGAGGAGTTCCGGAGGGACGAGGTAGTTCACGTACGCGTGGGCGACGAGGTCGAGCAGGGTGTCCGCGACGCCGAGTGGCGCGCAGGCCGGCGCGCCGTGCGGCCTCAGTTCGTCCAGCACGAAGAGGCCGGCGAGCGGCACCGCGTCACGCGCGAATGGCAGGGACCGCGCGCGCAGATCGAGGCCTCGCTTCGGCCACGTCGGCGAGAGTGCGGGAACCTGTGTCCCGTGCGGGCCAAGCAGCTCGATCGATTCGTCCCACACCCGCACTTCGCCATATCCCGGCGATGCGCGCCACGTCCCGTCGGCCTCGCGTCGCAGGGCGAGCACGTCCTCGGTGAGCATCGGCACCCCTCGCGCCGCGAAGGCCGCCGCGAGTGTCGATTTCCCCGCCCCGCCGGGACCTACGAAGGCCCACGCGCGGCCGCCGAGCACGACCGCGCTCGCGTGCACCGGGACCACCCCGTGCGGACGCAGCGCGACGCCCAGCACGGGACCGAGCAGGAAGGAGACGGCATCAGCCGCCGTCAGCGGCGCCTGCCACTCGGCCCACACCTCCCGGCCGTCGATCGAGACGTGGAAGCGGATCCCCTCGGCGTAGTCGAGTCGCAGGTAGCCCGCGAGGTCCGATCGCTCGGCGATGAGCGCCGGCGCCAGGCCCGCCTCGGCATCACTCGTGTGCACGCGGATCGGCGAGAGACGTTCCCAATCGCGGGTCGCCTCGGGAGCGGCGCCGAATCGCACGCGCACATCGGTCCGCGTGCCGGCGGCGACGGGCCAGCCGGGAAGCGCGATGGGCGCCTCGACG
Source organism: uncultured Gemmatimonas sp. (assembly GCA_964537945.1). Lineage (GTDB taxonomy): Bacteria > Gemmatimonadota > Gemmatimonadetes > Gemmatimonadales > Gemmatimonadaceae > Pseudogemmatithrix. The sequence continues at coordinate 3,473 of CAZIDS010000026.1, forward strand.
ACGAGTCCGTACACCTCGCTGAGCAGCGGCTCGCTCACGGGTGCCTCGGCTGCGCCAGCCAGCGCGAGAGCTCGAGCACGCGCCACGCGGCGAGCACCGTGTCGGCATCGCACGTCTCGGCGAGCGCGCGCGCCCATCGATCGTGCTCGACCCACTCCTCCACCGGCGCAGGGAGCGGCACCGGCGCGCCCAGCCTGCGCCAGGCAGCGACTCGCGCCTCGAAGTACCCGGTGAGCGGCACCTTCGGGCGATCGGTCACCTCGGCCGGCACCTCGTCGCGGAGCAGGCGTCGCATCAGCCGCTTCCGTTGGAGCCACGGGATCGCCGGGAGCGAGAAGCAGAACTCGATCACGCGCGGATCCATGAACGGAAGCACCGTCACGACGTCGGCACCGGTGAGCGCGGGGTCGTCGAGCCAGGCACACGCCTCCCACAACGGGTGGCGCAGCGCCCGTGCCGCACGTTCACGCGTGGGATGCGCGGGTCCCGGCCCGGCACGGTGCGCGAGCCGCGCGTACGGCGCACGCAACCAGGTCGGGATGCGTTCCTGCCTTCGCGCGGCCCGCTGCTCCGCGGCGAACACGCTCTGGCGCGCGCCGATCCAGGGCCTCGTTCCCTCGTCGCGCCGGAACGCCGACCACGCGCGCCACGTGCGCGTGAGGCCCTCATTGGCCAGCACGCCGAGCAGCGTCGGCGGCGCGAGCAGGGTGTCCGGGTCCTCACCGAGGATGGCGAGCGGCGCGCGCGCGGCGAGCGCACGGGCGTTGATCAGCGTGAGCCCGGCTTCCGAATCCGGCACGGGCTCCGGTGTGCGGAACGGCGCGACGTCGCGGAGCCCGAGGTCAGCGGCAGGCCTGATGACGTCGTGCGCCAGGCCTGTCGCATGCGCCGTGATCGCTGCCGTCGCGGCTTCGGCGTCGGGAATGAGGGAGGACCACTCCACCGTGAGCGCGCTGAGCAGCGCCTGCGGCGCGGCGCGCCGCGCCGCGACCGCGAGGGCCGCCGAGTCGAGCCCGCCGCTCAGCAGAAGCGTCGCGCCTGATGCGCGAAGCCGATCGCGGACGGCGGTGTCGAGCAGCGCGCGGAACTCCTCGATCACCGCCCGATCCTCGCGGTCGTGACGGATCGCCGGCTCCGGCAGCGCGCGATGCGTCGTCGCGCGCACGCGACCATCTCGCTCCACGACCAGCGTCACCCCCGCCGGCACTCGACGGATGCCACGATGGAAGGTCAGGTCGCGCGACATCAGCTGCCCGAACGCGAGGTACTCGGCGATGGCTTCCGGTGGCGGCTCCGTCGGGCCACCCATGAGATCGACCAGCAATCCCAGGTCGTCGCTGACGGCGACGCACTCTCCGAGGCTCGCGACGAAACAGGCCCGGATGCCGAACGCGCTGCGGCTCACGACCATCCGCTCGCGTGCCGGCGCGACCACCGCGACGGCGAAGTCGCCGATCCATTGCTCGGCGGCGTCTGCGCCCCACGCTCGCATCGAGGCCCACGCGAGTGCGGCATCGTCGCGTGTGTGCAGCTCGCCGCGGTCGCGCAGCCGGCGCTCGAGCGACGCACGGTCGTCGAGCCGCAGCGTGCCGCCGCCGATCCAGCCTTGCTCCTCGAGCGGGAGGCGTTCCTCGGCGCCGGTCACCCACCCGCTCGGCCAGTGCCAGCAGGCGACGTCGCCGCGGTCGAGCCGGCGCGGCGGCGTCACGCCATCACGGGCGCGCATGGCGTCGGCGATCGTCGCGATGCCCGGCGCGATCGGGGCGCCGCCACGATGCCAGCACACGAGGAACCGGCTCATCGGGCGGCGCCGGTCAGGGGCCGTCTTCCTCGACGAGCTGGCCGAGGCGCTCGCCGGCCCAGCGCAGCGCGTCGTGCACCGCAGGGAAGCGGTCGGGGTGCGCGGTCGCGAGGCGCTCGGCGATCTCGTGCAGGGAGCGGCTGCCGTCCACCGCGCCCACGAGCGTGGCCAGCGCCGCGACCGCAGGCGAGCGCGCCGGGCGATGGTCGCCGGCGCGACGGGCCCGGCGCGCGGACGAGATGGCGCGCGACGCGAGGTTCGACGCGCGCCCTTCGCCGACCCGCACCCCAGCGCGTGTGACCGACACCTCCCACGCCCAGACGAAGTCGCTGCCGTCGCTCCGCGCGCGGATGCGTGCGTCGACTCGATCCCCCGCCACGAGATCGATCGCCGCGGGAAGCGGCAGAAAGGCGCGGTCGTACACGCTCCGGCCGCTCGACGGCGAAGTCTCGAACGAGATCGACGGCGTGAGGATGGCGCGGAACCAGCCGACCAGCCCGCTCATCCGGCCACCACGCGAAGCGACCCAGGAGAGCGAGCCTTCGATCGCGCCGTCCGGCGGCTCGCCGAGGTCGATGCGCGCCCAGGCCTGCCCTGCAGCCAGCAGGCACTCCGCCGGCGCGCGCGTGCGGTGCACCGCCGCACGAAGCCGCTCCACCACGGGCCCCAGGGCGATGCCGTCCATCGTCGCGGGCGCCGAAGCATCCAGTCGCGCGAGGTCGTCCGGCAGTTCGGCCGGCGCCGCGACGAGCTCGTCCGCGAGCGGGATGCGGCGCGCGTCCGGCGCGAGCAGCCGCGCACGCGCGTCCCGCAGCGCCTCGAATCGCGCGAGATGCAGCGGTGCGATCCCGCGCAGGTCCTCGAGCAGCACGTTCACACGCTCCGGCAACGATATCCGCTGGGAGATGCCCTGAAGGAACGTGATGCGGTCGGCGCAGCCGTTCGCCGCCGCGATCGCCCGGCCGAGGCCTATCGCATCGTTCGGCTCGACCGCCCAGACGTGCGCGGCGCCGAGGCGGCACGCGTGCACGGCGAAGAACCCGAATCCGGTGCCGAGGTCGAGCACGCGGTCCCCCGGGCGCACCACTTCGGCCATCGCGGCGAGGTACGCCGGCGTGCGCAGCCGGTCCGCGACCATCGCGACGTAGTCGTCGAGCTCATACATGCGCGATCAGTCGGCCGCGCGCTCGGCGAGACCCGAGGCGATCAGGTCACGCGCCACGGCGACAAGGTCCGTCCACGCGCGCTCCGGCGCGACCGCATACGTGGCGACGATCCGCGCGTGCACGGCACCCAGCGTGGTCGGCGTGGCGAGTTCGCGCCAGATCAGCGACCCCACCTTCTCGATGCCGTAGTAGACGCCGTCCTTCATGCTCAGGATGACCGTCTCGCCCTCGAGATCGGCCGAGACGGCGTCTCGCGACGCGACGAGGCGCGTGCCCGGTTCGAGGGGAGCGACGTCGCTGGCGCCGGTCATCCGGGGCAGTCTACATTCGCGATTCCCCTCTGGCAAACGAGTCCGCCGATGCCTCCGACGACCCGCGCGCACGCGCTCCGCATCCTCCTCGCGATCGTGCTGGGCACGGGGGCATTCGCCTGGCCGGCACCCATCGAAGCGCAGACCGGAGCCGATGCGCCACTCGCGTCCGCGCGTGCGGCCTGGGAGCGGCACCCCGAGGACCTGGATTCCATCATCTGGTACGGGCGACGCATCGGCTACACCGGCGCGTTCCAGGAGGCCGTCGACATCTACACGAACGGCCTGCGCATCCACCCGAACGAGCCGCACCTGCTCCGGCACCGCGGACACCGCTACATCTCGCTGCGCCGCTTCCCGTGGGCGATCGCCGATCTCGAGCAGGCGCGCGCGATCGTGGCCGGCACGCCAGACGAGGTCGAGCCCGACGGCCAGCCGAACGCGCGCGGGATCCCGACGAGCTCGCTGCACTCGAACATCCGGTACCATCTCGCGCTCGCCTACTTCGTCACCGGGGAGTACGGACGCGCCCTGCCGGTCTGGGCCGAGGACGTGAAGCTCGCGCGGAACGTCGACACGCGCGTCGCCTCGACCTACTGGTGGGTGCTGACCCTCGCCCATCTCGGCCGCCACGCCGAGGCGAAGGCGGCCTTGGCCGAGGTCCGCGCCGACTGGGATGTCATCGAGAACGGCTCGTATCATCGGCTGCTCCTGTGGATGAAGGGTGAGCTGGCCGAGTCCGCGCTGCTCGTTGGGAATCCGAGCCCGCTGGAGCGGCAGACCGTAGGAAACGGGATCGGCCAATGGCACGCCGCCAATGGGCGGCCTGGGGAGGCGCGGCGGGCTTGGGAGGCGGTGCTCGCGACGGGGCCGTCGGCGAGCTTCGGGTTCATCGCGGCCGAACAGGGGCTGGCTCGGCTGAAGTAGCCCGCCGGGGTTGACCAAGCCCAAGCGCGGCAGTAGGTTACGGGGCTTGTTCATATGGCGCTCGCGGCCTTCGGCACTTGGGCCGGCCCGCACCGCCACTCTCCGCCCGCGTCGGCAACCCGCGGGTGGCGATCACGACCAAAGGGAGGATTGCCGCATTGTCTCGTGAATACGAGGCGGTGTACATCTTCGATTCCGCACTCGAAGACGCCGCCATCGCCGAGAAGCTCGGGAAGCATCACGCGCTCCTCGGCACCAAGGACCCCATCACGCTCGACACCTGGGGCCGCCGCCAGCTCGCCTACAAGATCGGCTCGAAGGACACGGGCTATTACGTGGTCGCCCGCTTCAAGGCCGAGGGGAAGGTGCTGCCGGAGTTCGAGCGCGCGCTGAAGCTCGACGACAGCGTGATCCGCTACCTGATCTCGGTGCACGAGCACGAGCTCGGCGCGCCGCCGATGACCGAAGAGCAGCTCGCCGCCCGCCGCGCGCGTGATGGCGACGACGACGACGACGAGGAATAGCGAATGCGCCGCCCGAAGAAGACCTGCCCGGTCACCGAAGCCGGGATCCGTTTCATCGACTACAAGGACGAGCGCTTCCTGAGCCGCTTCATCACCGACACGGGGAAGGTGCTCCCGAGCCGGCTGAGCGGCGTCGACGCCCGGCACCAGCGCCAGCTGGCGAAGGCGATCAAGAAGGCGCGCTACCTCGCGCTGCTGCCGTACACCCGCAGCCAGTCGGCGCAGTAAGACGCGGTGAGCGCGGACGACGGGACGGCCCCCGCGCGTGAGCGGGGGTGGCTGCGCCCGATCGCCGCGTTGCTGGTGATGGTCCTGGTGACCACGCAATCCGTTCCGCGGATCGTGGCGCCGGTGGGGGATGTCCTGCTGCTGCTCGCGCCGGTCACGGCCGCGTGCGCGGTGGCGGGATGGCGAGCCGGGGGGCGACTCCCGCTCGCGGTCCTCTGGACCGTCTTCGCCGCCTGGGTCGTCTGGCGGAGCCCCGGACCGGGGCCTCACCTCGACCTGATGGCGACGTGGGCGATCCTGCTGGCCCTGTCGTTCGGCGTGGTGGCGGGCCGGGCACCCGAGGGAGCGTTCCTCCCAAAGGCCCTGCTCGCGGTGGTGGCCACGTCGGCGGTCGCGACGGCACTGCTGCTGGCCGCTCCCGGAGGGATCGAGGGGGCGCAGGCGGTGGTGGACGTCGAGATCGGACAGCGGAGCATGGCGGCCTCCCGGGAATGGGAGGAGATGAGCCGGAAGCCGGAATGGATCGAACTCACGGAGCGCTCTCCGGGCTGGAGGGCGTACGGCGAGCTGGTCCAGCGGGAGCTCGAGGTGGTCCCCGCGGTCGGCCGGCAGCTCTTCCCCGCCCTGCTCGCGCTCCAGTCGCTCGCGGCGCTCGCGCTCGGCTGGGGGGTCTATCACCGCGTGGGCCGGGCCCGGCTGGGTCCGCCGCTCGCTCGGCTGCGGGAGATGCGCTTCCACGAGGCGCTCGCCTGGGGCGTGATCGTCGGGTTGGTCCTGGTGGCGTTCCCGTCGGGCGAAGGGGCGCGGCTGGTCGGGCTCAACCTGCTGCTGTTCTTCGGCGTCCTGTACGTGATCCGCGGACTGGGCGTCCTGCTGTGGTTCTTGCCAACCGGCAAGTGGATGATGGCGCTCTGGTTGGTGCTCGCCGTCTTCTTCTGGCCGATCATCGCTGCGGTCTCCGCCGGGTTGGGACTCGGCGATACCTGGTTCGATTGGCGCCGCCTGGTGCGGAGCCAGTCCCAACGTTCGGAGTGAACAATGGAAGTGATCCTTCGGCAGGCGGTCGACAATCTCGGGCATCCCGGCGACATCGTGGACGTCTCGTCCGGCTTTGCCCGCAACTTCCTGCTCCCGCGCGGCATCGCCTACGAGGCGACCCCGGGGAACAAGAAGCGCATCGCGCAGGAGAAGGAGCGGCTCGAGGCGGCGGAGAACGCGCGCCGTGACGCCGCGGCCGGCGTCGCCAAGCGGCTCGAGGAGGTCTCCCTCTCGTTCTCGGCCAAGGTCGGCGAGGAGGGCAAGCTCTTCGGCTCGGTGACGGCGAGCGACATCGCGCACCAGCTCGAGGCGCAGGGCTTCAAGGAGGTCGAGAAGCGCATGATCGACCTGCACGAGCCGATCAAGGCGCTGGGCGTCTACAAGGTCGCCATCCGCCTGCACGCGGACGTGAAGCCCGAGATCAAGGTCTGGGTCATCAAGGGCTGAGGCGACGGCCGCGGCCGGTCGCCGGGTAGTAGCGGAAGGGGCGGTCCTCCACGGACCGCCCCTTCGTGCATCGCGGCGCGCGAAGGGGCGCGGTCGGCGCCGCCCTGCTTGCGTTCGTCCCCCGCGCCCGGAACCTTTCGCTCTGCCCCGTGTCTGCCACCATACGCGTCCCCCGCCCCACGTCCGCAGTGACCGTCACCGCCGCCCCTGACGTGCTCAAAGCCGCCCGATCCGCCGCCCGGATCCTCGTCGACCACAAGGCCAACGACGTCGTGATGCTCGACCTCCGCGAGGTCACCGACATGGCGGATTACTTCATCGTCGCGAGCGGCACGTCCGACACCCACGTGCGCGCGACGGCGCACCACGTGATCGACGAGCTCAAGCGGGGCGGCGCGCAGGTGCACTCGGTCGAGGGGCTCGAGACCGGCCGCTGGGTGCTGCTCGACTACGTCGATTTCGTCGTGCACGTCTTCCATCCGACGCTGCGCTCGTTCTACCAGCTCGAACGGCTCTGGGGCGATGCCCCGACCGTCCCCGTCTCCGCCTAGGGACCTCCGATGCCACGTGCCGGCCGCCTCCTCGCCGCCCTCGCGCTCCTCCCGCTCGCCGCGCTCCCCGCGGCGGCCCAGGGCTCCTCGTACTTCGGGCAGAACCACGTCCAGTACCGGAAGTTCCAGTGGCAGGTGCTGCGCACCGAGCACTTCGACATCCACTACTATCCCGAGCTGGCCGACGTCGCGAAGATGACCGGCCAGATGGCGGAGCGCACGTACGCGCGGCTCCGCAAGGTGATCGGGCACGAGTTCCGCGAGCGGAAGCCGATCCTCATCTACGGGTCGCGCACCGAGTTCGCGCAGAACAACGTCACCGGCGACCTCGGCGAGGCGACCGGCGGCGTCACCGACGCGCTCCGCCAGCGCAACATGTTCTTCTTCGCCGGCGACCTCGGCGAGGCCGAGCACGTCCTCGCGCACGAGATGGTGCACGTCTTCCAGTACGACGTCTTCGCCCGCGGCCGCGCCGGCGCCGGGATGCAGCAGCTCGCCGCCGTCGATCCGCCGCTCTGGTTCGCGGAGGGCATGGCGGAGTACCTCTCGGTCGGCCCGCACCACGTCTATACCGACGCGATCATGCGCGACGCGGCGCTGAACGGCTCGATCCCGACGATCGAGCAGATGACCGAGCGTCCCGACCAGTTCTTCCCGTACCGCTTCGGCGAGGCGATCTGGCAGTACGTCGCGCGCCGCTGGGGCGACGAGGTCATCGGCGAGATCCTGCAGGCGACGCCGAGCCTCGGCATCGACCGCGCGTTCCGCCGCTACACCGGGATGGACCTCGAAGACCTCAGCGAGGAGTGGAAGGAGGACGTGCAGACGCGCTTCCTGCCCGCCGTCGCGCAGCTCGAGCGCCCGCGCCGCACCGCGTCGCCGATGCTCAACGAGCGCCGCACCGGCGGCATCATCCCGGTCTACGTCGCGCCCGCGCTCTCCCCCGACGGCAAGCAGATCGCCTACATCTCGACGGGCTCGCTGCTGCGCGCCGAGGTGTTCCTCGACCTGTACCTCGCCGACGCGCAGACGGGCAAGCGCCTCGAGCGCCTCACGAAGAGCACGCTCGACCCCGAGTTCGAGGAGCTGCGCTACGCGTACTCGCAGGGCTCCTTCTCGCCCGACGGCCGCTGGTTCGCCTTCACCGCGCAGCGGCGCGGCAAGGACGTGCTCTACGTCTACGACATGCGCCGCAAGCGCGTGGCGCGGCGGCTCGACACGCCGCTCCAGGCGATGCTCGGCCCGAGCTGGTCGCCCGACGGCCGCAAGATCGTCTTCAGCGGCGCGAACGGCGGGCTCTCCGACCTGTACATGATCGACGCCGACGGGAAGAACCTGCAGCGGCTCACGAACGACCCGTGGGGCGACCTGATGCCGCAGTGGTCCCCCGACGGCCGGCAGATCGCGTTCGTCTCCGAGCGCGGGCCGCAGTCCGACCTCCCGTCGCTGCGCTTCGGCAAGTGGCGCATCTCGGTCCTCGACCTCGAGTCGGCCGAGGTGACGGTGATCCCGGACCAGGACGGGAAGAACCTCAACCCGCAGTGGGCGCCGGACGGGCAGTCGGTGGCCTTCGTCTCCGATCGCACGGGCATCCCGCAGATCTTCCTGTATGACTTCGCGGCGAAGGAACACTACCAGCTGACGAAGTTCACCGGCGGCGTGCTGTCGGTGACCGAGAACAGCCCGGTGATGTCGTGGGCCCACGAGGCCGACAAGCTCGCGTTCACGTACCACGACGACGGCAACTTCACGATCTGGAGCGTGATGAACCCGCGCCAGCTCAAGAAGGAGCCGTTCCGCACCGCGGTGCCGGTGGTGGCCGAGAACGCCGACAGCGTCCGGGCGAGCGCCGGCCGCGCCATCTCGGCGCGGGCGCAGCTGATGGTCGACAGCATCGACGCGCAGCGCGCGCTGGCGCAGGCGTCGTCGAACCCGCGGCGGCGCTCGGTCTACCGCGCCGCCGACGGCCTCCGCTACGCCGCGGTCCTCCCGCCGGGCGAGGCCGCCGGGGTCTCGGTCGCGGCGATGCTCGACAGCGCGACGATGGCGCTCCCCGACCCCGCCAGCTTCAAGGTGGAGAAGTACAAGGGCTCGCTCCGGCCCGAGTACGTGATGCGGCCGTCGGTCGGCTACGCGCAGGACAACTTCGGCCGCGGCGTCTACGGCGGCACGGCGATCGTCCTCGCCGACATGGTGGGCAACCAGCGGCTCGCGCTGGCCGGCGGGATCAACGGCCGGCTCTCCGAGGCGCAGCTCTACGCCGAGTACACCAACCTCGGCGGCCGCTACCAGTACCAGCTCGGCCTCCAGCACCAGCCCTACTTCTTCTACATGGGCGGCTACGAGACGGGCACCGGGCCGCAGGTGCTGCAGACGCAGGTGCTGGCGCGCTACATCTCGCGCGCGGCCTTCGCCAACGGGATCTATCCGCTCAACCGCTTCACCCGGTTCGAGTACGGCGCGTCGTTCAACAACATCGACCGCTCGCTGATGTACATCAGCCAGGCGGTGGACTACAGCCAGGGCATCGCGAGCGGCTTCTACCTCGACTCGATCGTCAACGTCGGTTCGCTGAACTACGTGTCGCCGTTCGTCGCGTACGTGAAGGACAACACCCTCTTCGGCGAGACCGGCGGCATCTACGGCCAGCGCTACCGCTTCGGCGTCGAGAAGCTCGTCGGCAACGTCGGCTGGACGACCTTCTCGGCCGACTACCGGCGCTACGACGCGATCCTGTTCAACTTCCTCACGCTGGCGTCGCGCGTCGTCGCGAACGTGTCGGTGGGGCCGGACGAGCTCGAGTTCCCCAAGTACATCGGGCGCCCCGACTTCATCCGCGGCTACGACCGCGAGTACTACGCCGGCGACTGCACCACCGGCTCGACGACGCTCGACGCCTGCGGCGCGGCGCAGCTCCTCGGCTCGCGCGTCGCGTTCGCGAACGTCGAGCTCCGCTTCCCGCTCATCCGGCGCTTCGACCTCGGCGTCGTGCCGATCTCGCTGCCGCCGGTGGACGGGCTCTTCTTCTACGATGCCGGCATGGCCTGGAGCTCCGGCCAGTCGCTCTCGCTGACGAAGCCCGACAACTACGACTACACCACGCAGCGATACCCGCTGCGGTCGTACGGCTTCGGCATCCGGCTGAACCTGTTCAACATCGCGCTGCTGCGGTGGGACTACTCGGTCCCGCGCGACGGCTCGCTCCGGCGCGGCTACTGGTTCTGGACGCTGGGGCAGTCGTTCTGACGGCGGGGCGCGGCTAACTTCCGCGGGTGCACGCGCCCCGCATCCTGCTCCTCGCGCTCGCGCTCGCCGCCGTCGGATGCGGCGAGCGCCGCCTCACGACGACGTCGGTGCCCACCGGCGTCGGCCCCGACGCGATCCTCCTCCGCGTCCCGCGCGCCGGCGGGCTCGTCCGGGCCTACCGCGGGGGCCGCGACAGCGTCCTCTGGACCTCCAGCGGCCGCGCGCCCGCCACGAGCGCGCTGCTGGGCTTCGACGACTTCCAGAGCGTCGTCGTTGGGCGCGATACCGCGGGCAGGGCCTTCAGCATCGACCTCCGCCTCGGCGCCGTGGAGGGCTTCGGCACCTCCGTGCTCGCCGGCGCCGTCCACGCCGAGGGAGCGGCCGCGTACGGGCGCGACGCGCGCGGCCGCATCGTCCGCGCGACCTCCGTCGCCACCTGGAACTGGGACCCGGGGAAGCCGGTCGAGGAGCTGATCCCCACGCCCGACGGCGCGCTCGTCGTCGCGGCGAACGACGGCCGCCGGACGTCGGTGCAGCGGCTGATCCCGCCCGAGACGAAGCTCACCGACTCGACCGACCTGCCGCCGATGGAGATGGTGCTGCGCACCGCGGTCGGCGACCGCATCTGGTTCGTCACCGACAGCGGGCTCGTCGCGCTGCGCTCGCGCGACCTCTCGCGCGCGCTGATCGTGAAGGTCACCGACGTCACGACGATCGAGGCGACGCCGAGCGGCGACCGCGTCTACGTCGCCTCGTCGCGCCCCTCGCTGCGGATCATCGACCGCTTCGCCGAGAAGGAGGTCGGGAGGATCGCGCTCCCGGCGCCCGCGCTCGCGATGCGCATGGATCCCGATGGCCGCTACCTGCTCGTGCGCACGGCGCAGTCGGACTCGATCCAGGTCGTCTCCGTCGGCACCGAGCGCGTGATCACGAGCATCGAGGGCAGCTGGCGCGACGATCTCCCGCTCGTCACTCCCGACGGTCGTGTGCTGCTCGCCCGCGGTTCCGACGTGGTGCACGTGGATGCCGAGACGGGGCGTGAACGACTGCGCTACCGCGGCGGCGCGAGTGACCTCTGGCTGCAGATCCGCTGGAACGGCTTCCGCCCGCGCGCGGCCGGCCTCGACCGGCCCGTCGAGTTCGAGGAGTACGCCGCCGACTCCGCCGCCGCCGACAGCGCCCTCGCGGCGATGATGGCCGCGCGATACGGCAACGTCACCAGCCAGCCGCTCGAGCCGATCCCCGAGTCGCGCCCCGAGCCGATCCCGCAGCCGAAGGCAGGCGGGCGAGAGACCTGGACCGTCTCCTTCGCGACGCTGCTGGCCGAGGACCGCGCGAAGGACCTGGCCGACCGCATCCGCGTGGACGGCCGCCAGGCGCGCGTCATCGCGGGCAGCCGCGACGGCATCCCGATCTGGCGCGTCGTGCTCGGGCCGTTCGATTCGCGCGACGCGGCCGAGCGCGCCGGGATGGCCTCGCGCCTCCCGTACTGGGTCTTCGAGGGCGCCCCATGATCCATCCCCCCGTGCCGCCCGAGGCATGGGCGGCCGAGGGGGAGCGGGCCGCGCGGGCGCTCGACGACGTCGCGGCCGCGCTCGTGATCGGCGGCGACGCGGAGGCCGCGGCCCTCGTCGCGATCGCGCTCGCGAAAGCCCAGCGCGGCGGACGCCGCGTCGCCATCGGCGACCTCGTGGACGGTCTCGCCGCGCTGCGGACCGGCTTCCTCTCGGACGACGCCGGCGACCACGAGACGCCGGGCCTGCTGCACTGCTTCCGCGACGGGCGCCCGGTCTCCGACATCGCACGCCCGTTCCCCGGCGAGGAGCGGCTCTTCGTGCTGCCGTCGGGGGGCGCCGGAGTACGCGAACGGCTGGTGATGGAGAGCGCGCGCTGGCCGCGGCTCATCGCGGGCTTCCGCGAAGTGGACGCGCTGCTGCTCCTCGTCGCCGATGCCGGCGCGCCCGGGCTCGGGACGCTGATGCACGCCGTGGACGGCGTCGTCGCCGTGGACCTGCCGCCCGTCCTCGTGCGCAGTTGGCCGCTGCTCGCGACGGTGGATCGTCCCGAGGCGGAGCTGCCGCCCGTCGCGCCGATCCCGGACCGCGCACCGGTCTCGCGGCGCGGCCGACGCGCACGGCGCGTGGCGGTCGCGGCTGCGGCGATGGCGAGCGTCGCCGCGGGCGTCTGGGGGTGGCGCAGCGGCGCGTTCACGCGACTCACCGGAGCGAAGACAGCGATCGCCGAGGCGAGCACCGTCGCGCCGGATCCCGCCGCCGTCCCGAGTGAGCGCGTACCGGCCGACACCATTACCCTCGGCGCGATTGTCAACCCCGACGACTCGTCGCGTGCGGCGGCCTTCGCCGTGGAACTCGTAGCGGCGAATACCCCCGCGGGTGCAAATTCCGGTCTGGAGATGCGTGGGGTGCGACTCCCCGCGCCGACCCTGGTCCCCGTCCTGCTCGGCGCGGACGGGCGGCCGTGGTACCGTGCCCTCGCAGGGGCGTGGCGCGATCGCTCGGAAGCGGAGGCGTTGCTCCGCTCGCTCCGCGACCGCGGGCTCGTACGAGAGGATGTCGGGCGGGTGCTGCGCGCGCCGTACGCGTTGCTGCTCGCCGAGGGGGTGCCGGCGGACCAGGCCCCTGCTGCGCTCGCGCGGTGGGAGTCCCGCGGCATCCCCGCGTATGCGTTGCTGCAGGATGATGGACGCGCCCGCGTGTACGCGGGCGCGTTCGAGACCCCAAGCCAGTCCGCGCTCGTCGCGCTGTCGCTCCGCGACCTCGGCGCCGCGCCGGTGCTGGCGATCCGAACCGGGAGAACGTTCTAAGTGCGGTTGACCAAGCTCGAGTTGCACGGCTTCAAGTCGTTCGCGGATCCCACCTACCTCACGTTCGACCAGGGGGTGACCGCGATCGTCGGCCCCAACGGCTGCGGCAAGTCCAACGTCTCGGACGCCGTCCGCTGGGTGCTCGGCGAGCAACGCGCGCGGCTGCTGCGCGGCGCGAAGATGGAGGAGGTCATCTTCCAGGGGTCGTCGGCGCGGCGCGCCGTGAACATCGCCGAGGTGTCGCTGCACTTCGAGAACGAGGACGGCTCGCTCCCGGTGCCGTTCAAGGAGGTCGTGATCACCCGGCGCCTCTCGCGCTCGGGCGAGTCCGACTACTTCCTGAACCGCGCACCCTGCCGCCTGCGCGACATCCACGACCTCGTGCGCGGCACCGGCCTCGGCGCCGATTCGGGCGTGGTGATCGAGAGCAAGATGATCGACGCGCTCCTCTCGGACCGCCCGGACGACCGGCGCGAGCTCTTCGAGGAGGCGGCCGGCGTCGGGCTCTACCGCGACCGCCGCCGCTCCACCGAGCGCCAGCTCGAGGCGACGAGCGCCGACCTGCTCCGCATCGACGACCTCACGAGCGAAGTGCAGACGCAGGTCCGCTCGCTGCTCCGGCAGCGCCGCCGCGCCGAGCGCCATGCCGAGATCACGACGCGCCGCTTCGCGGTCGAGCTCACGCTCGCCTCGCGCGAGATGGCGGCCTGGCAGGAGGAGCTCGGCCAGCTCGACGGCCGGCTGGTGACGCTCCGCGAATCGCTGCCCGCCGCGCAGCAGTCGGTGCGCGACGCCGAGGCGGCGCGTGATGCCGCGCACGCGGCGCGCGCGGCCGCCGAGACCGCGCGGCAGGAGCGCGCGATCGTCGCCGGCACCGCGCGCCAGGCGGTGCTCGAGCTGCAGCAGCAGCTCGCCGTCGCCGAGGAGCGCCACCGCAACGCGCTCTCGCGCCGCGAGCGCGCGGCGCAGGAGCGCGCCGAGGGCGCCGCGTTCGGCGACCGCGTGCGCGGCGAGTTCGAGCTCGCGCAGCAGGACGAGCAGCAGTGCGCGCTGGCGCTCGAGGGCGCTGCGGCCGCGCTGCGCGACAGGATCGCGAGCGAGGAGCAGGCGCGTGCCGGCGTGGCCGGCGCGCGCACGGCCGCCGACGACACCGACCGCGCCGTACGTGAGCTGCGCGACCGGGTCCGCCGCCTCGAGCTCGAGCGCGAGAACGCCGAGCGCGAACTCGCCGAGGTCGCCCAGCGCACGGAGGCGCTCCTCGTCGAGCACGAGGCGCTCGCGTCGCGGCTCGCGCTCGCCGAGCGCGAGCTGGGCGGTGCCGACGAGCAGTTGGCGATGGCGCGCGAGCAGGCGGCGCAGGCGGAGAACGCGCTCGACCAGGCCCGCGCCGCGGCCCGCACCGCGCGCGATGCCGAGGCGGCCGCCCGGGCCGAGGTCCGCCGCGTCGAGGAGGAGCACACCGCGGTGCAGGGCAAGCACGCCGCGCTCGAGGGACTCGAGCGCGAGCGCGTGGGCCTCGCTCCCGCCGCGGCGCGGCTGCTGCGCGAGCGGGACCGCTTCGGCGGCGAGGCCGTGCTCGGCCCGCTCTCCGACTTCATCGGTGCCGACAGCGCGATCGCCGCACAGGTCGAGCGCTTCCTCGGCCCGACGGTGCACGCCGTGGTCGTGCGCGACCGCGCCGCCGCTGATGCGGTGCGCGCGTGGCACGCCGAGGCGAACCCGGGCGCGCTGCTGCTCCTGCCGCTCGACGCCGTGACGGGCGCCGCCGGCTCGGGCGACCCCGACGAGCTCGCGGCGCGGGTGCGCGCCGAGGGCGCCGCCGGCGGGTGGGTGCGCACGCTGCTCGGCCGCGTCCGCGCGACGAGCGACGGCAACGGCTTCGTGGACGCGCGCGGGGCGATCTGGCTGCCGGCCCGCGAAGCCGGCGCCGGCCCGCTGCGTCGCCGCGCCGAGCTCGAGGAGCTCCGCGCGCAGCTCGGGACGATCGAGGCGCGCCGCGCGGCCGAGCAGGCGATGGCGCAGCAGGTGCACGACGACGTCGTGCGCGCCGAGTCGGCCGCGTCGCGCGCCGCCGACGAGGCCGCGAGCGCGCAGCAGGCCGCCGCCCAGGCGGCCCAGGTGCGCAACGAGCGCGACCGCGTGCGCGAGCGCGCGGCGCGCGAGCTCGCCGACGCCGTCGCGTTGCGCGAGAAGCTCGCCGGCCGGCACACCGAGCTCGGCGACCGCGTCACGGCGAGCATCGCCGCGCAGGAGGAGACGGCGCGGTCGCTCACGCAGGCCGACGACGCCGCGAACGAGAAGCGCGCGCTCCTCGCCGCCGCCGAGCGGATGCAGGACGAGGCGCGCGAGACGCGTGCGGCGCACCAGGTGTCGCACGCGCAGGCCGAGGCGCGTCGGCAGGTCGCGACCGAGCGGCGCGAACGGCTCGACCGCGAGCGCGAGAGCGCCGCCGGCCGCCTTGCCGCGCTCGAGCGCGAGCTCGAGACGCTGGCGAGCGAGGACGGCGAGCTCGAGCAGCAGATGGGCGTCTGGCAGCAGGAGCTCGCCGCGCGCCGCGCGACGCAGGCCGAGGCCGACCAGGCGCTCGCCGGCGCCGAGGAAGGCGTGCGCGCCGCCGACACGGCGCTCACCGACGCCGACCACGCGCTCGACGGGTCGCGCCGCCTGGCCGACGAGGGGGCGCAGGCGTTCCACCTCGCCGAGCTGCGCTTCGCCGAGCTGTCGGGCAAGCGCGCCGCGATCAAGGAGCGGCTCGAGGCCGAATGGCGCCGGCCGCTCGACGAGCTGCTCGCGGGCTACACCGCCGTCGAGGCGGAGGAGGACGCGCTCCGCACCGAGGCCGACGACCTGCGCAGGCAGATCGAACAACTCGGTCCGGTGAATCCGCTCGCGATCGAGGAGCACGAGGAGGAGACGAAGCGCCTCGAGTTCCTGACGACGCAGCGCGCCGACCTCGCCGAGGCGCAGGTGAAGCTGCAGGCGGCGATCAAGGAGATCGACGTCACCGCGCGCGAGATGTTCCTCGCGACGTTCGCGCAGGTGCGCGCGCACTTCCGCGAGATCTTCATGACGCTCTTCGGCGGCGGCGAGTGTGACCTCCGCCTCGAGGACCCCGAGCGTCCGCTCGACTGCGACATCGAGATCCACGCGAGCACGCGCGGCAAGAAGACGCAGCGCATCCACCTGCTCCGTCACCTTCAT
>CAZIDS010000027.1:0-19564 GCA_964537945.1 uncultured Gemmatimonas sp.
AGGCGTTTCCGCAGACGAGCGCGGGGAACATCTTCCAGGTCGGAATGGCCAGCGGGAAGTTGAACGGCGTGATGATGCCGGCGACGCCGACGGGGCGGCGGAAGCTCATCGCCCACTTCGCGCGCAGTTCGCTGGGCACCGTGTGCCCGAAGAGGCGGCGCCCCTCGGTGGCGGCGTAGAAGGCGGTGTCGATGCCCTCCTGCACGTCGCCGCGCGTCTCGGCCAGCGGCTTGCCCATCTCGCGGGTCATGAGGTCCGCCAGCTCCTCCTTGCGCGCCGCGAGGAGCTCACCGACGCGGCGGAGCACGTCGCCGCGGGCCGGGGCCGGCGTACGCTTCCAGCGCTCGAAGCCGCGCTTCGCGCTCTCGACCGCCTTCGCGACGTCGGCGGCGCCGGACTTGGGGAACCGGCCGATGACGTCGCTGGTATCGGCGGGGTTGGTGTTCTCGAAGTAGGCGCCGGTCGACGGGGCGACCCACTCGCCATCGATGAGGTTCTGGAAGGTCTTCATCCCCGCAAATTAGCCGCGCCCCCCTCCCCCGCGAACCCTCCAGATGCTCCGGCTACGCCCCGCGACCGCCGCTGACGCCCCCCTCCTCCGCCGCTGGGACCAGGAGCCCGACATCGTCCGCTACGTGCCGCATGAGGGGATCGACTGGGAGCGCGAGCTGGTCCCCACCGCATGGCACGAGTCCCTGATCGCCGAGCTCGACGGGCGGCCGATCGGGTTCGTGGACATCCAGGACCCCGCCGCGGACCCGGACCGGTACTGGGGTGACGTGGGACCCGGCGTGCGCGCACTCGACATCTGGATCGGTGAAGCCGAGCTGCGCGGGCGCGGGCACGGTGCGGAGATGATGCGGCAGGCGATCACGCGCTGCTTCGCGCCGCCCGCCGTACGGGCGATCCTGATCGATCCCCTCGCCGAGAACGTGCGCGCGATCCGCTTCTACGAGCGCCTGGGTTTCGTCGCGGTGGGGCGCCGCTGGTTCGACGAGGACGACTGCCTCGTGATGCGGCTCGACCGCCCCGCGGCGCGCTAGCGTCCGCCGGCGGCGTCTAGGGCGCGCAGCCCCACGTCGCAGGGTGCGCCGCCGTCGGCACGGCGTACCCGGTGCGCGGGAGGATGTCGATCGCGCCGAGCACGAGGCCCCACAGCACCAGCAGCAGCGACAGGATGTGCGCCTTCGACGAGCGGTGGCGCCAGGTCCACACGCTCGACCAGGTGCCGGCGACGACGAGCGCGAGGACCGAGGCGAGGTACGCCGCGAGCCCGAGGCCGCAGCGCGCGGCATAGGGCCAGAAGAACATCCCGACACCGAGCGCCGTGGCGAGCGAGAGCCGCGCGAACACGCCGAAGGTGGAGGTCGTCCGCTGCTGCTCAGTGACCGCCGCCTTGGCCTGCGGCGTCGCCGCGCCCTTCGAGGGGAACATCGCCTCGTCGCTGACGCGCTCCATCTGCTTGTCGATCTTCTTCAGCTCGGCATCCCAGTCCCGGTCGCTCACGCATGCTCCCGCGCCAGGCCATGGCGCTCGATCTTCTTGTAGAGGTTCGACCGCGGCATGTCGAGCGCGCGCGCCGTCTCCGCCACGTTCCAGTCGAACTGCCGCAGTTTCACCTGCAGGAAGGCCCGCTCGGCCGCGAGCTTGAACTGCTCCCACGTCTCGTACTGCTCGAGGCCCGCGAGCACGCCCGGCTGCTCGCCCGCGCGCCCGCCGACGAGACGGTCCACGTCGGCCGGGGTCACGCGCGGTCCCTGCGCGAGGATCATCAGTCGTTCGACCGTGTTGCGCAGCTCGCGCACGTTGCCCGGCCAGTCGAGCGACGCGAGGCGCTCGAGCGCGGCCGGCTCCACGCCCTTCGGCGGCACGTTGCCGTCGGCGGCGAGCCGCGCGGCGAAATGCTGCACGAGCATCGGGATGTCCTCGCGCCGGTCGCGCAGCGGCGGCACCACGATCGGGATGACGTTGAGCCGGAAGAACAGGTCCTCGCGGAACCGGTTCTCCCTGATCTCGTCCTCGAGCCGCTTGTTCGTCGCGGCGACGACGCGGACGTCCACCTTCCGCACCTTGTTGCCGCCGATCCGCGTCACCTCACCCTCCTGCAGCACGCGCAGCACCTTCGCCTGCGCGCTCGGCGACATGTCGCCGATCTCGTCGAGGAAGAGCGTGCCGCCGTCGGCCTGCTCGAACTTGCCGGCGCGGTCGGCGATGGCGCCGGTGAACGAGCCCTTCATGTGCCCGAACAGCTCGCTCTCGATGAGCTCGCTCGGGATCGCGGCGCAGTTCACCTCGACGAACGGCCCCTTCGCGCGTGCCGAGCTCGCGTGCAGCGCGCGCGCCACGAGCTCCTTGCCCGTCCCGTTCTCGCCAGTGATCAGCACGCGCGCCTGCGTGCCCGCGACCCGCTCCACCTGCTCGACGAGGCCGCGGATCGCCGCCGAGCGCCCGACGATCTCGCCGTGCTTCTCGACCTTCGCGCGCAGCCGCTCGTTCTCCTCGCGCAGGTCGAGGTGCCCGACCGCGTTGCGCAGCGTGACGAGGATGCGGTCGGTGTCGAGTGGCTTCTCGAGGATGTCGTACGCGCCGAGGTTCGTCGCGGCGACGGCGTCCTGGATGCTCGCGTGCCCCGAGATCATCACGACGACCGCGGCCGGGTCGGCGGCGCGGAGGCGCTTGAGCGTCTCGAGGCCGTCGATCCCCGCCATCTTCACGTCGAGGAACGTGAGCTGCGGGCCGAACGACTCGTAGGCGGCGATGCCCTCCTTGCCGCTCGCCACCGCCTTCACCTCGTACCCCTCGTACTCGAGGAGCTGCGAGAGCGCCGCACGGATCCCCGGCTCGTCGTCGACGATCAGGACGCGACGGCTCATCGCGTCTTCTTGTAGAGCGTGACCGCACCGGGCGCGAGGCGGATGTCCACCACGTCGGCCGGCAGCTCGACCGGCAGCCCGTCGGTCGCGAGCGAGTCGGGCCGCGTGCGCGGGCCCCAGCGCTTCACGAGCGTGCCCACCACGGAGCGCGGCACCTCGATGTCGCGGATCCCGACCTCCTTCAGCCGGAACTGCGCGAGCCCGGGGCGCACCATCGTCACCGTCCCGCCCACGAGGAGCGGCTCCGTGTCCTTCAGCATCCGGCCAAGCGCGCCGAGCGCGTCGCGCCCGCCGAGGTCGGCGACGCGGATCTGCGTGCGGATGTAGAGCAGGCCCTTCTCGACCACCGCCTGCGTGCTCGTGTCGCGGCGCGCGACGTCGCCCAGCGCGTTGCGCAGGACGTACGACGAGAACTCCGATGGCGTCATCGTGACGTAGGCGGGGCCGCGGCGGTCGCCGAGCGAGTTGATCCGCGCCTTCGCGCGCTCCGCGCCGGCGTCGGTCATCGGCTCCCATTTCGCGGTCACGGCCGGCGCCTCGGTGCGCACCGCGTCCGTCACCTTCGGCATCCACTTGTCCTTCGTCGCGTAGCCGACCGCACCGGCGACGACGAGCACCGCACCACACCCGATCCGCGTCAGGCAACCCATTCAGGCCCCTCCGGCCGTGATCCCCGCGAGGATGTTGAGCCCGCCCGACCGGAAGCCGCGCGGGTCCACCTCCACGCGCGCGAAGCCCGCCGCCATCACCGCCGCCTCGAGCCGCGCGCGCGCCTCGCCTCCGCTCCAATACGCCAGCATCCCGGCGTCGAGTTCCACCTTCGCGAGCTCGCCGAAATGGCGCACGCGCAGGTTCCCCTCGATGCCGAGCGCGCGCAGCGCCGCCTCGGCCTGCTCCACCGTGCGCAGCCGCAAGGGCGTGACCGCGGTGCCGTACGGGAGCCGCGAGCTGAGGCAGGGCGATGAGGGCTGGTCCCAGGTCGGGATCCCGCGCAGCTGCGAGAGCGCGCGGATCCCGGCCTTGGTGAAGCCGAGCTCCGCGAGCGGCGACGCCACCTGCCGCTCGCGCGCGGCCTTCGCCCCCGGCCGGTGATCGCTGAGATCGTCCGAGTTCGTGCCGTCCACGACGACCGCGAGCCCGCGCTCCGTCGCGATCGGCGTCAGCACGCCCCAGAGCTCGCGCTTGCAGAAGTAGCAGCGGTTCACCGGATTCGCGGCGTACTCCGGGTCGCTGAGCTCATCGGTGTCCACCTCGAGCACCGGGACACCGAAGCGGTCGGCGACCTCGCGCGCGCGCGTCCACTGCGCCTCGGGATAGCTCGCGCTGCGCCCGATCACCGCGAGGACCCGGTCGCGCCCGAGCGCATCGAGCGCCACGCACGCGAGGTAGGCCGAGTCCACGCCGCCCGAGAAGCCGATCAGCGCCGAGCCGTGCGCGCGGAACCAGGCGGTGAGGCGCGCCTCCTTCTCGTGGAGGGCGGCGTCGGGTGCGATGGCGGGGGCGGACATCTCGTGAAAGCTATTGCCCACCCTCCCCAGTGTCAGGGCGCATCCGCGGCCGGCCGGAACATCAGCGCCTCGGCGATCGCGCCCGGCTCGATCCGCGCCTCGCCGTCGAGGTCGGCGACGGTGCGCGCGACGCGCAGCGTGCGATGGAACGCGCGCGCCGAGAGCCGCAGCCGGTCGGCCGCGGTGCCGAGGAGCTCGCGCGCCTGGTCGCTGAGCGCGCCGTGCGACTGCAGCCACCGGCCCGGCGCCTCGGCGTTCGTCCGCACACCGGGGAGCACGCGATAGCGCTCGCGCTGGCGTTCGCGCGCGGCGGCGACGCGCGCGCGGATCACCGCGCTCGTCTCCTCGCGCGGCGAGGCGCCGAGCTCGGCGAGCGCGACCGCGCCGACGCGCACGTGGAGGTCGATGCGGTCGGCGAGGGGGCCCGAGAGCCGTCCGCGGTAGCGTGCGATGTCCGCGGCCGAGCACCGGCACCGCCCGCTCGGCTCACCGTCGTGCCCGCAGGGACACGGGTTCGCCGCGCCCACGAGGAGGAAGCGCGCCGGGAAGGCCACGGCGTGCGCGGCGCGCGCGATGATCACGCGAGCGTCCTCGAGCGGCTGCCGCATCGCGTCGAGCACGTAGCGCGGCAGCTCGAGCATCTCGTCGAGGAAGAGCACGCCGCGGTGCGCGAGGCTCACCTCCCCCGGCCGCGGTCCCGGCCCGCCGCCGATCAGGCCGGCCAGCGAGATCGTGTGATGCGGCGCGCGGAAGGGCGGCGTGCGCTCCGGCGCGGCGCCGGCGGGGAGGATCCCGCCGACCGAGTGGATGGCGACGACCTCGAGGAGGGCGTCGTCGTCGAGCGGCGGCAGGATCGAGGTCAACCGTCGCGCGAGCATCGTCTTCCCTGCCCCGGGCGGTCCGACGAGGAACGCATTGTGCCCGCCAGCCGCCGCGATCTCGAGCGCGCGCTTCGCGATGCGTTGGCCGACCACCTCGGCGAAGTCGCTCACGTGGTCGGCGGCGCGCGGCGCGGGTTCGGCGGGCGGATCGGGGAGTCGGCGCGCCGCGAGCGCGTCGACGAGTTCGCGGAGCGTCGCGACGGGCGCGAGTCGGACGTCGCGCAGCAGCGACGCTTCGGCGGCATTCGCGACCGGCAGCACGAGGGCGCGGGCGGCGGCGTCGCGCGCGGCGCTCGCGAGCGGCAACGCGCCGCGGATGGGCCGCACCGTGCCGTCGAGGCCGAGCTCGCCGGCGAAGAGGAGTCCCTCGGCCGCGACGGCGTCGAGCTGGCCGCTCGCAACGAGCACGCCGACCGCGATGGGGAGGTCGAATGCGGTGCCGTCCTTCCGGACGTCGGCAGGCGAGAGGTTGACCGTCCACCGGCGGGGCGGGAGGGTGAAGCCCGCGTTGACGAGTGCCGCGCCGACGCGCTCGCGCGCCTCCTTCACGCTGCCGCTGGGGAGGCCGACCATCGTCCAGCCGGGGAGGCCGGGGGCGGCGTCGACCTCGACGGTGACGGCGAAGGCTTCGATGCCGAGAACGGCGGCGGAGCGGATGGCGGCGAGCACGCGCGATGATGGCGTTCGTCCACGCACGAGCATCATCGGTCGAGCGCCTCTGGCACCGCCGCGCTTCCACGCCGACTGACGCGCCCGTAGCTTCGGGTCATGCGCCGCCTCGCCGTCGCCGCCGTCATCACCTGCCTCGCCGCGCCTGCCGCGCGCGCGCAGCAGCCCGGCTCGTACCTCGCGACCCGCATCGACCAGTCGGTTCTCCCGCTCGCCGACCGCGTCACCGACACCGACGGCACCACCTATCTCGTCCAGTTCGAGCGCATGGTGCTCTCGCTGCGCTCGGGGAACCGCTTCCGCGCCGCGGTCCGCTTCCGCCGCACGCTCACGACGGCCGACGCGCGCGCGCAGGCGCGCCAGGCGCCGATCCAGTCGATGACCGTCACCGGCCGCTACGAGATCGACGGCACCGCCATCCGTTTCATCGCCGACTCCACCAGCGAGATGAAGGGCGTCCGCATGCTCGACGGCACCGTGCAGGGCGACCAGCGCATCTCGGTCCCCTTCGACTATCGCAACGGCGCCGTGCAGCGGAAACGCGTGCTCCAGCTCCAGTTCCGCGAGGACATCCTCTGATGCGTCCCGATCCGCGCGCGATGCCCGCCGCGCTCGCCATGCTGGCCGTCGTCCTCGCCACCGCCTGCGCCGGTGCCGCCGCGCCCGCGGCGGCCCCCGCCCCGAGCGTCGAACCCGAACTCGCTGCCGCGCCCGACTCGGCGACGCTCGCCGGCGCCGACTCCGTCCTCGTGCGATTCGTGACCTCGAAGGGCGACGTCGACGTGATGCTGCGCCGCGCTTGGGCGCCGCACGGTGCGCCGCGCGTCGCACAGGTCGTCGCGAGCGGCTACTACGACGGCGCCCGGTTCTTCCGCGCGCTCCGCGGTTTCGTCGTGCAGTGGGGCATCCCGGCCGACACCGCGATGCGCGCGCGCTGGAGCGCGCGGATCCCGGACGACACGGTGCGCCAGAGCAACCGCCGCGGCACGGTGACCTTCGCGGCGGGCGGCCCGAACACGCGCACCGCGCAGCTCTTCATCAACCTGCGCGACAACGCACGCCTCGACGCCCTCGGCTTCGCGCCGGTGGGCGAGGTCGTGCGCGGGATGGACGCCGTGGATTCGCTCTACACCGGCTATGGCGAAGGGGCGAACCCCAACGGGGGCGGCGGCCAGGGGCCGGCGCAGGGACGGATCGCCGCCGAGGGCGAGCCTTATCTCGCGCGCGAGTTCCCGCTGCTCGACAAGGTCTCGCGGGCGCGCGTCGTGCGGGTGTTCACCGCGCCGCGCTGAGCGCGCGCCTTCGCGCGCTCCCGCTCCAGCTGGCGGTGCCGCCGCTCGTACGTCTCGCGCGGCTCCATGATCGAGCCGCGGCACTCGCTCGTGCCGCAGAGGCAGCGGTACTGCTCCTCCTCGCGCTCCGTCTCCTCGCCGTTCCGCTCGTACGCGTAGTCGTAGGCGAGCTCCTCGCCGGCGAGGATGTCGCGCAGCGCGAAGATGAAGACGCGCCCGCGCACGATCTCGCTCTCGCAGTTCGGCGCGCAGGAGTGGTTGATGAACCGCGCCTCGTTGCCGCCGTGCGTCGCGTCGATCACCGTGCGGCCCGACACGGTGAAGAGGAACGTGTGGTGCTCCTCCATCGAGTCGTCGTCGTAGCGGCGGTCGGCCTCGGCGTGCGTGATCCGCTCGCCGGTGTACTCGACGATGCGCTCGCCCTTCGGGATGTCCCGGATGGCGAACGCGCCCCGGCCGGAGACGGCGGAGTCACGGACCTCGAAGGCGAGCGGCTTACCCATGGCCCGAAAGTTAACGGGGCCCTGCAAGGGGTCAGCGCAGGACCGGGAGCGCGACCTCGAGGCCGGCATACCAGTTCCGCCCCGGCGCCGGCTCGAGCACGCGCCCGCCGAAGCCGTTGAGCGTCACCGCGCCCGCGTAGCGCGCGTCCAGCGCATTCTGCACGGCGACGAACGGCGACAGCCGGTGGCCGGCGAAGGTGCCGCTCCACCCCGCGCGCACGTTGAGCTGGCCGTCGCCCCAGTCCGGGACGCGCACGGTGTTGAGGTCGTTGCCCCAGCCCTTGCCCTGCCACGAGTGCTCGACGTCGAGCGTGAAGCCGCGCACCGCGGCCGAGAGTCCGACGCGCCAGGTCTTGTCGGGGACGCCGGCGAGGTGGTTCCCGCTCAGTGTGTCCACCGCCGGCGCCGGATTCGTCGCCGACGGGGCGGTGTAGTCCTCGAACCGGTAGTCGGCCACCGTGAACGCGCCATTCGCGCTCAGCCACGGCGTGATCGGCGCCGCGAGCCCGAGCTCGACACCGCGGTTCCGCGTGCGTCCGGCGTTGCGGAAATACGCGCGCCCGCCGGTCTCGAGGAACTGCACGATGGCATCGCGCGCGACCGACTCGAAGAGCGCGACCTCGTAGCGCACGTGGGCCAGCCGCCCGCGCGCGCCGAGCTCGATCGACCGGATGTGCTGCGGCCCGAGCTGGTCGTTGAAGCCGCCGGTGCCGTCCTGCCGCGCGTTCAGCTCGGTCGTCGTCGGCGTCTCGAACGCCGTCGCCACGTTCGCGTACGGCGTGAAGCGGTCCGCGAGGCGCCAGACGACGCCGGCGTGCCCGCTCGCCGCGGTCATCGTGCGCTCGCCGCTGTCGTCGTCGCCGTCGCCGAGGAACTCGTCGTCCACGCGGAAGCCGAGCCGGTCGGCACGCGCGCCGAGGCTCACGGTGAGGCGCGGCGCCGGGTCGAACTGGAGCTGCGCCGACGGCCCGACGCTCGTGACGGTCTCGCCCTGCTTGAGGAAGAGCGTGTCGGTCGGCAGCGCGGTCGCGCCGTCGGTCGTGCGCATGTTGCTGCGCGTGTCATGGCTGCGCTGCACGTCGAGCGCGACCGAGACGCGAGGGCTCCAGCGTGCGTCGAAGCGCCGCGACCCGTCGAGCCGGATGCCGGTGACGCGGCGGTCGATCAGGCCGCGCGTACCGTTCGTCGCGCCCGCGGGCGCCGGCGGTGCGGTCGCGAGCGGGTTGTCGACGAAGCGCCGCTGTCCATAGATGGAGGCACTCCACGAGACCGGTGCGTCGTCCACGTGGAGGCGCGCCGAGACGAACCGCTGCGAGACCGCCCGGCGCGCGCCGCGCCGGATGTTGTTCGCCGCCGCACTGTCGGGATTCGCGTCGTATTCGGCCGTGGTGAGCGCGCCAGGATTCAGCGCGTGGGGCACCTCGGCGACGCCCCCACGGAGCGACAGCGTCATCGCGCCCAGCGCGCGGTCGAGCGCCGCGATCAGCTGGCGCGCGTCGGCGCTGCTGTACTGCCGGAACCCCTCGACCGTGGTGCGCGAGGCCGACAGCGCGCCGACGGTCGCGCCCGAGCGCCCGCTCACGCGCGCCTGCAGCTTGTTCATCCCGAACGAACCGGTCGTCGCGCGCACGCTCGCGCCGAGGCGGTCGGGGGCGCTGAGGTCGCTGATGAAGGAGAGCACGCCGCCCGACCCATTGCCGTAGAGCGACGACGCGGCGCCGCGCAGCACCTCCACGCGGTCGATCGCCGCGAGGTCGATGCTCGTGAGCTGGCTCTGGCCATCGGGCAGCGACTGCGGGACGCCGTCGAAGAGGACCTTCACGCCGCGCAACCCGAAGTTCGCGCGGCTCCCCGCGCCGCGGATCGAGAGCCGCTGGTCGAGCGCATAGTTGTAGCGGTTCGAGACGACGACGCCCGGCACGTTCGCGAGCGCCTCGTCGATCCCGAGCGTCGCCTGCGCGCGCCGCAGCTGCGCACGGCCCTGCGTCGCGACCGCCCACGGGAGACGCTCGCTCGCCGCGGGCGCGCGCGTCACCTCCACACGCACGCCGGCGATCGCGCGCGCGCTGTCGCGCACCGCGGAGTCCGGGCGCACCTGCGCTCCGACACCGCCCGCCAGCGCCACGGACGAGGCGAGCGAGAGGAGCACGGTCCGCCCGTGCGAGGCCTTCGGCCGACTGGACATCAGGCCTTCGACGCCGGGTCAGGCCGGAACGCTGAGGTGACGCCTCGGACCACGCGTCCGATCAGCCCGCCGCGCCGGCGCTCGGCGCGTTCCGCGCTCCGCACGGCCTGACGCCACGCCGCGCGCATCACGCCGGCGTCGTGGAAGCGGTCCTGCGGGTCGGCGGCGAGCGCGCGCTTCAGCCAGCCCGCGATCGCCTCGGGGAACTCCGAGAGGTCGAGCTTGCCGGCGAGCTGCGCGGCGAGGATCGCGCGGCCGTCGCCGCCATCGTACGGCGCGCGGCCGGTCAGCGAGAAGTGCACGATCGCCGCGACGGCGAAGAGGTCGGTCGCGGCGCCCTGCTCCTCGCCGAGCAGCTGCTCGGGCGCGGCGAACGCCGGCGTCCCCGACGCGCCGGCCGCGCGCGCCCCCATCGCGTGCGCGATGCCGAAGTCGGCGATGCGCCAGCGCCGGTAGCGGTCGATCAGGATGTTCTCGGGCTTCAGGTCGCGGTGGATGATCCCGTTCGCGTGCGCGACGGCGAGGCCGTCGAGCACGGCATCCACCGGCTGCACGAGTTCGCCGAGCAGCAGCGGACCGGATCGCTTCACGAGGTCGGCGACCGAGCCCTCCTCTTCGAGCTCCATGATGTACCAGTTCACGTCGCCCTTCGAATCCCAGGCGAAGATCGGGACGATCGCGGGATGCTGGAGCTGCGCGGCGAGCTGGGCCTCGCGGCGGAAGCGCGCGACGGCCTGCGCGTTCCTCGCGACCGCGGGGTGGAGCATCTTGAGCGCCACCTCGCGCTCGAGCGAGAGGTCGCGCACGCGCCACACGGAGCCGTAGCTGCCCGCGCCCAGGGGCGCGAGCACCTCGTAGTCGTCGCCGGTGGCCCAGCGGAGCCGGTCCTCCTCGCTGAGCGCCGTGTGCTCGCCGCTCGCCTGTTCGGTGCCCGGGAACGCGAGCGACGACGTGCCGGAGATGCGCTCGATGCGCCGCAGCATCCCGGCGATGCTCGAGAAGCGGTCGCCCGGCGCGACCGCGAGCAGCTGGTCGACGAGCTCGGCCACGGTCGCCGGGCAGTCGGGACGCACGAGGCGGATCGGCGGCACGTCGCCCGAGCGCGGCGCCTCGCCGGTGAGCAGCGCGAACGCGATCGCGCCGAGCTGCCACTGGTCGCTCTGCTGCGTCGGGTGCCACCCGCCCTTCCACTCCGGCGGCTGCGGCGCCCAGGTGGTGCCGGGCACGACGTTGGGCGGGATCTCGTCACGCGGCACGGCCCACTGCCAGCCGAGCATCCAGACGCGGCCGGTCGGCGTGAGGTACGTCGTGTCGGGCGCGATCGCGCCGTGCACGCTCCCCGAATCGTGCAGGTACGCCAGCGCCGACCCCACCGACCGGATGATGCGCAGCGCGAACGGCACCGTCTCGGCGCCGCTGCGCTTGAGCCGCTCGCCCACCGTCTCGCCAGTGACCCAGCGCCGCAGGTAGCCCGGCCCGCGCCGGCTCCCGGCGTGCATCTGCCAGAAGTGGTACGTCGTCGGGATCATCGGATGGCTGCGGTGCGCGAGCTGCCGCGCCTCGCGGAAGAGCCAGGCGTGGTGCGCGGGGTCGGGCGCGGTCACGAGCGCGAGCGAGCGCCCGAGCGAATCACGGATCTCCTGCGAATGCCGGAAGGGCGTGTAGACGCCGCTGCTCCCCCACTTCCAGTCCGGAGGGAGGAGCCACCCATCCAGGTGCGCGGGGATCCCGCTCGAGGGACGGTTCGGGCCCGTCGGCTCGGTAGTGTGCATCGCCGGGGTAAGCTAGTCAGTGCGACGGCGGCGGAGCCAGACGCACGCGCAGCGTGGTCCCGGTGCCCGGCGCGCTGTCCGCGTCGATCGACCCGCCCCACGATTCGATCAGCCGCCGGCTCACCGCGAGGCCGAGCCCGCTGCCGCTGGTGCGGGTGGAGAAGTGCGGCTCGAAGATCCGCGCGATGAGGTGCGGCGGGATCCCGTCGCCGTCGTCGATCACCTGCACCTCGGCCCCGCCGGCGGGCGTCGCGTGCACGTCGAGCGCGATCCACGTCGCGTGCGCGAGCCGCGCGTTCTCGAGGAGGTTCAAGAGCACGTCGCGCAGCTCGCGGTCGCGCGCCGCAGCCATCACCGGCTCCTCCGGCACGCGCGCCTCCCACGTGATGCCGGCCTCGCCCATCCGCTCGAGGTCGAGCAGGTCGCGCGCGACCTTGGCGACGTCGGTCGCCTCGGCCGGCGCGTCGGCGACCGGCGCGTCGCCGTACCGGCTGAAGGCGCGCGCGATCTCGTCGAGGCGGTCGATCTCGGCCAGCACGCGCGCCGTGTTCTCCTCGAGCACCTCGTCGAAGTCCACGCGGCCGTCGCGACGCGCGCGGCGCAGGTGCTGCATGCCCAGGCGGATCGGCGTGAGCGGGTTCTTGATCTCGTGCGCGACCTGGCGCGCCATCTCGCCCCACGCGAGCACGCGCTCGGCGCGCGCCACCTCCGTGACGTCGTCGAGCGTGATCACCGCGCGCCGCGCACCGGCGGCGAGCCGGGCCGCACGCAGCTGCAGCCGTCGGCCGTCGCGCTCGAGCTCGATGTCGGCGTCGTCCTCGCCGCCGGCGAGGAACTCGTCCACCGCGCGGCGGATCGCGTCGCCGAGCAGCGGCGCCAGCACCGCGCCCGCCCCGAGCGGCGCGCCGAGGATCGACTCGGCGCGCGGATTGGCGAAGGTCACGCGCCCCGCGTCGTCCACCGCGACCACGCCGCTCGCGACGTTGCGCAGCGTCGCCGCGAGCCGCCGCTCGGCCATCTCCAGCGCGGCGCGGATCTCGGCGAGGTCGGTCGTCATCGTGCGGAACGCGCGGAACACCGGCGTGAACTCGACCGGCGGGTCGGCGTCGAGCTCCGGCGGCGCCGCGCCGCGCGCGAGGGCGAGCGCGCTCTGCTGCAGGGCGCGGATCGGCCGCGACAGCTGCTGCGCGCCCGCGCCGCCGGCGCCGAGCGCCGCGATGCCGCCGAGCGCCAGCGCGAAGAGCAGGAAGATGCCGAGGTCGTTGCGCCGGCGGTCGAGCGTGCGCTCGTCGAGCCGCGCCGGCGCGGCGAGCACCCACCGCACGCCGGCGGTGTCGATCACGCCGCGATAGCCGAGCCGCACCGACGCCGGACCCACCGCTTCCTCCTGGCCGGTCGTCGGCTCCTCTCCCTCGGCCAGGCGCCGCGCGACCGATGGCGGCAGGAGGCGCCCGGTCGGCGCGAGCGCGTCGAGCAGCGGGTCGCTCGTGCCGACGAGCAGGCCGTTCGCGTACAGGAACAGCGGCGTGTCGAAGCGCACCGCGGCGGCCTGCAGCAGCACTGAGTCCGTGGAGGCCGCGACGCCGCGCAGCGTCTCGCGCACGACGAGGTCGCGCGAGGAGCGGTCGTCCGACTGCAGGCGCTGGAACGACCAGAAGCCGAAGAGCGCGGAGGGCACGACGAAGGACGCGAAGAGCGCGACCGAGAGCCGCACACGGAAGCTGTGCAGCACGTCGCGCCGACGCAGGCGCCACCAGCGCCAGATCGCGCCGTCGGCCGCGACGATGAGGAGCCAGATCGCCGCCAGCACGGCAAGGTCGACGAAGACGAGCAGCGCGCCGCGCGTGACGAGCGCGTCGTATGCGCGCAGGTCCACGCTCCCGTGCACACGGCGCCGCAGCCCGCCGGGCCCGGAGATCGTCCAGTCGCCGTGCAGCAGGTTCCCCTCGCGCACCCAGCGGCCCTGGAACGGCGCGTCGCGGTCCTCGTCGGTCGTGAGCTCGCCGAGGCGGAGCGAGTACGGCGGCTCCGGCGTCGGCGGCGGCGCGAAGCCGAGGAAGGCGCCGAACGCGTCCGGCGCGACGAGCGCGCTCCGCGGCGCGAGCACGACCGTCGTGACCGTGCCGTCGCGGTGCGGCTGCGCGAGCACGACGTGCGTGCCGGGCTCGCCCGGCACCTCGCGCACGATGCGCAGCCCGGCGCGCCGCGCCTCCTCGGCGAGGATGTTCACGCCCGCGGTGCCGCTCCCCCGCCCCACGCGCAGCTCCGCCATCGGCGTGCCGTCCGGCATCCAGGTCGCGATCTCCACCGGAAGGTCGGCACCCGCGAGGTCGGTCGCGGCGTAGCGCGAGAGCACTTCCACGCGCGAGCGCGCGGCGGTGGTGGGGTCGAGCTGGTCGGCGAAGCGCTCGAGCAGCGTGGCGGCCGACGGATCGGGCGTGCCGAGCGAGTGGACGTCGTCGGCCGCGAGCTGCACGCGCTCGCGCACGGTGGAGAACCACGTGAGCGTCACCGCGCCGCACGCCGCCACGAACGCGACCGACGCGACGATCGCGCGCCCGCGGCGCGTGAACGCGAGCGCCGCGATCGCGAGCACCCAGAGCGCCGGGTGCATCGGCGGCAGGCGACCGGGCGCCGCGAGCAGCAGCGGACTCGTGAGCGCGGCCACCGCCGCGATCACGGGCGCGACCCACGTGGACAGCCCCCGCCGAGTGCCGGCGAGCGCCGCGCGCCCCGCGGTGACGCCGACCAGCAGCACGGTCACCGCGGCGAGGAAGAGCGTCACCTCCCACGCGGCCCAGAGCCCGAACGACGCACCGATGAAGGGCACCTGGATCCCGCGCGCGAGGTCGCGCAGCAGGAACGGCCCGACCAGCGCGACGAGCAGCACCGCGACCAGCGCCTGCGTGCGCGACCGCGGCCGCACGCCGGCGCGCAGGGCCGAGAGGAGCCCGAGGAGGAGCAGCGCGCTCGTCAGCGCGAGCGCGCCCGCGTTCGAGGTGAAGCGCCCGCCCTTCGCGACCAGGAAGAAGGTCGGGTCGAAGAGCGGGGAGCTGTTCGAGAAGCTCGCGAGCGGCACGACGGCGACGGCGGCGAACACGACCGCGAGGACGGTGGACCGCGCGCCGAGTCCGAGGTCGCGCCGCCACGCGACGGCGAGCAGCAGCAGCGCCATCGCCGCCAGCAGCGCGCCACCGCGCGTGACCGCGCGCTCGCGGCGCTCGTGCGCCAGCGCGTCGGCGGGCGGCACGAGCGCCCGCGCGGCGAGCAGCGGCTCGCCGCCGACGCGGATGACGCCCGCACCGGGCACCGACGCCGCGGCTCCGGCGCCCCCGAAGGCGAATCCGCCGATGCCCAGCTCCCTCACGATGCGCGCGTCGAGTGGCCGGCTCAGCCCATCCGCCGGACGCTGCGCGTGGAGCAGGATGGTCGCGATCGCCGAGCGGCGGCCGTCGTTCGCGATCGCGTAGGCCACCACGTGGAAGGGGGTCGCGACGGCGCCCGTGGGGCCGGGCAGCGAGTCGAGCGGGATGAGCAGCCGCCCCGCCCAAGCGCTCATCCGGCCTGAGTCGGCGATGATCACCGCACGGTCGTCCGGCCCGTCGACGAGTCCCTGCAGCGCCTCGAACTGGACCGGACCCTCGCGCGCGAGCGTCAGCGCCGCCTGCGCGATCCGCTCGAGCCCCGCGCCCGCTGCCTCGGCCTCGCGCACGAGTGCGCCGGTGGCGGAGGCCTCGAGCGCCGATCGCACGCCGTCGGGGTCGGTCTCGAGGCGGGCGCGGGAGACGGCCTGCTCGCCCGCGTTCAGCACGAAGAACCCGCACGCCACGATGAAGGCCCATCGCCGGCGACGGGCCGCGACCGGTCCCTGCGAGCTGAGTACGCCGAGGATGAGCGTCAATGCGCCGAACAGGCCGCCCATCGCCCCGGAAGGAGCCCGAAGCCACTGCGCGCCCGACAGCACCGCGAGCGACGCGGTCACCATCCACGCGTCCCAGCCCGCGCGGGACGCCGCGGACGGTCGCGGATGGGGGCCGGAGGGGGGCGTCACGCGGGGATTATACCCGTCGCCTCACCTCCCACGCGACCGCGCACGTGCCTTCGGGTAGATTTCAGGGATGCATCGCATCCGCAGCCGGTCGGTTCTCGCGGCGTTCCCTCTCCTGCTCGCGACCGCCGCCCCGACGGCGGCGCAGGTGGTCGTGCTCGACGAGGGGATCCTCACGATCACGGTGGGTGGGACCCGCGTGGGGCGCGAGGACTTCTCGATCCGGCGCAGCGTGGTGGACGGCGGCCTGACGGCGCAGGGAAACGTCCTGCGCGCGGACGGCCGGGCGGCGGTCCTGCTGGGGACCGACTCGACCGGGATTCCGCTCAAGTTCCAGGTGCAGCGGTTCGCCGGCGGCCGGCAGCAGGAGAACACCTCCGGGGAATACCGCCGGGGCCTCTGGTCGGGCCGATCAGTGCGCCGGGAGGGCGAATCGGCACGGGAGTTCCGCCTGCCGCCGGTGGTCCTCGCGGCCGACGACGGCGTCCTGCACCACGCCTGGTTCCTGGTGCGGTTCGCCCGGGCCGGGGCCGTGCCGGTCCTGCGGCCGACCGCGATGGCGGTCCGTCCGCTGGTCGTCGAGGATGGGGGGCCCGATACGGTGCAGTTCGGGCTCGAACGGTACGACGCCGTCAGGTGGATCATCCGCGACGGCGCGGCAGGACCGGTGCTCCGGGAGGTCTGGGCGGACGCCCAGGGCCACCTGCTCCGGATCA
Source organism: uncultured Gemmatimonas sp. (assembly GCA_964537945.1). Taxonomy (GTDB): domain Bacteria; phylum Gemmatimonadota; class Gemmatimonadetes; order Gemmatimonadales; family Gemmatimonadaceae; genus Pseudogemmatithrix. Next base: position 16,448 of record CAZIDS010000027.1, read on the forward strand.
AGATCCCGGCGGAGGATCTCGACGCGCGACGCGACGAACCACCGCCTGAAACCCCCGGTCGGGCCGGGGCGTACGAGGGGTCGCACCCCCTCCTTATTACAGGATTCCCCATAGATGCGTTCGCTGCTGCGTGCGACCCTTCTCCTCGGATTGGCGATGCCGTTGGCGGCCCAGGCGCGGCCGACGCTGACGCTGGCCGAGGCGCTGGAGATCGCGAAGAAGAACAACCCGACCTACCTGCAGTCGGTGACGGGGCGGACCCGCGCCGCGGCCGCCCAGCGGGCGGCGTACGGCCAGCTCCTCCCCGGGGCTGACGCCTCGTTCGGCGCCAGCTACCGCGAAGGCCGTCCGCAGTTCTTCGGCGGCGTCGCGTTCGGCGCCACCTCCGACATCGTCTCGTCGAGCTGGAATCTCCAGGCGTCGGCGCGGCTCTCGCTCGGCACGATCGAGCAGATCCGGCGCGCGAACGCGTCGATGGACGCGGCCGAGGCGGACGTCGAGAACTCCGCCTACTTCCTGCGCAATGCGGTGACCGGGCAGTTCCTGCTCGCGCTGCAGACGCAGGCGCGCGCATCGCTGCAGGACACGCTGGTCGTGCAGCAGCGGCTGCAGCTCGAGCTCGCGCAGGCGCGGGCCGGCGTCGGCTCGGCGACCTCGCTCGACGTGAAGCGCGCCGAGGTGGGGCTCGGGACGCAGCAGGTGGCGGCGCTCCGCGCGCGGAACACGGCGGCGGTGGCCCGGCTGCAGCTCTTCCAGCAGCTCGGCGTGCCGATGCCGGAGAACGTCCAGCTCGTGGCCGAGCTCCCGGTGACGGCGCCGACGCACTCGGTCGCCGACCTGCTCGCGATGGCGAAGCAGGCGAACCCGGCGCTGCGTGCGGTGCAGGCGCGCGAGCGGGTCGCGGACGCGGGTGTCCGGGCGGCGCGCGGCGAGTACACGCCGTCCCTCTCGCTCTCGGCGAGCGTCGGCGGCGTCGCGCAGCAGCAGCGCGACATCGGCATCTCGATCCTCTCGCAGCAGTCGAGCACCGACCGGTCGCGCGCGAGCTGCTACACGACCGACTCGATCCGCGTGGGCGCGGGCATGTCGAGCATCGCGGCGCAGTGCGCGGCGATCGTCTTCACGCCGGCGCAGGAAGCCGCGATCCGCGACGCGAACGACAAGTTCCCGTTCGGCTTCACGCGGAACCCGTACAGCCTCTCGCTCGGCATCTCGCTGCCGCTCTTCGACGGGTTCTCCCGCGAGCAGCGGCTGCAGGAGGCGGCGGCGAGCCGGGCCGATGCGCGCTACAACACGCGACGGACGGAGCTGGCGCTGACGGCGGACGTCACCTCGGCGCGGGTGACGCTCCAGGCGGCCTTCGAGGCCGTCGAGCTGCAGACGCGCAACGCGGCGACCGCGCGTGAGGCGCTGCAGCTGGCGGAAGAGCGCTACCGCGTGGGCGCCAACACCTTCGTGGACCTCACGACGGCGCGCGCGGACTATGAACGGGCCGAGACGGACCGGATCGACGCGATCTACGAATTCCACCGGGCGTACGCGGCGCTGGAGTCGGCCGTCGGACGCACCCTTCGCTAGGCGAGGCACAGACGATGAGCAAGCGGACGAAGTACGCAGTGATCGGGATCGTGGTCGTCGGGCTGGTCGCCGTCGTCGCGATGTCGGCGGCGAAGGGCGGCAGCAAGGGCACCGAGGTGCGCGTCGAGGAGGTCTCGAAGCAGGACCTCGTGGCGTCGGTCACGGCCAGCGGCCAGGTGAGCGCGCGCCGCAAGGTCGACCTCTCCTCCGACATCACCGGCAAGATCACCCGGCTGGTGGTGAAGGACGGCGACATGGTGCGCGAGGGCCAGCTGCTGCTGCAGATCGACCCGCAGCAGTACGAGGCCCAGGTGCAGCGCTCCGAGGCGGCGCTCGCGAACGCGCGGGCGAGCCTCGCGCAGTCGCGTGCGAACCTGCTCCAGGCGCAGCGCAACCTCGAGCGGCAGGAAGGGATCCGGCGCACCAACGCCGCCCTCGTCTCCGCCCAGGAGGTCGAGCAGCTCCAGACGCAGCTCGAGGTCAACAAGGCGCTCGTCGAGGCGGCCGAGCAGAACGTGCAGCAGAGCGAGGCGTCGCTGAAGGACGCGCGCTACCAGCTCTCGCGCACCACCATCTACGCCCCGATGTCGGGCCGCGTGACGCGGCTCAACGTCGAGGTCGGCGAGACCGCGATCATGGGCACGCTGAACAAGGACGCCGCGACGCTGCTCACGATCTCGGACATGAGCGTGCTCGAGACCAAGGTGAAGGTCGACGAGACCGACGTGTCGCGCATCTCGGTGGGCGACTCGGCGGTGATCCAGATCGACGCCTTCCCCGACACGACCTTCATCGGCCGGGTGGTCGAGATCTCGAACTCGTCGGTGCGCGGCGCGACGACCGCGACGACCGACCAGGCGATCGACTACGAGGTGACGGTGCGGATCGTGAACGCGCCGCCCGAGACGCGCCCCGACTTCTCGTCGACGGCGAAGATCATCACCGACACGCGGACGCAGGCGCTGGCGATCCCGATCATCGCGCTGACCGTGCGCGAGAACGAGGCGCTCAAGCAGACCGACGCCGCCCCGAACGCGCCGGCGACGCCGACGGTGCAGGTCGGCAAGAAGGACGTCGAGGGCGTCTTCGTGGTGAACGCCGACAACAAAGTGACCTTCCGGCCCGTAAGGGTGGGGATCGCCGGCGAGAAGTTCTTCGAGGTGCTCGACGGCCTGAAGGCCGGGGAGCGCATCGTGGCAGGCACCTACCAGGCGATCCGCGAGCTGAAGGATGACCAGCTCGTCCGTGAGCAACCCAAGGAACCGGCCGACACCAAGGCCGCGAGGACGCCGTGAGTCAGCACATCGAGGAGGCCCCGCTCAGCCAGACGGCGGAGCGGGCGGTGGTGGTCCAGAGCGCGGGCGCCGCACCGTCGAGGGAGTGGGTGATCGTCACCCGCGGCCTGAAGCGCGAGTACGACATGGGCGGCGAGATCGTGCGCGCGCTGCGCGGCGTGGACCTCGCCGTGAAGCGCAATGAGTACGTCGCGATCATGGGCCCGTCGGGCTCGGGCAAGTCGACGTTCATGAACATCGTCGG
>CAZIDS010000028.1:0-19284 GCA_964537945.1 uncultured Gemmatimonas sp.
GATCAAGCCGGGCGAGCCGATGTACCTGCTCAACATGCGGTTCGCTCACGTCTACCTCGGGCACCGCTATTCCCTCGAGGGGCTCGTGAAGAACATCGGCGGGATGGACTTCCGCTACGCGTACCGCGGCGACGGGCAGGTGCCGACGACGATCATCCCGGCCGCGCAGCAGCGCCGCGCGCTCGCGATGGCGCTCGACGCGCTCGAGCCGGCCGCGCTCGCGGTCCCTGACCGGGTGCAGGCGCTCATCCCGCCGCTCCCGCCCGGCGGCGACCCGCAGTTCGAGTGGATCGAGTCGGCCGGCGGCACGGCGTTCGACGAGATCTCGCTCGCCGGCGGGCTCGCGACCGAGGTGATCGAGGGGCTGATGCACCGCGAGCGGCTCGCGCGCGTGGTGCTCTTCCGCGCCCGCAGCGCGGAGAACCCGACGCTCGACGAGGTGCTGCAGGCGATCGTGGACCGCACGTGGGGCGCGGCCGCGACCGACGACCCGCACCTGCAGTCGCTGCGCCGCACGGTCCAGCGCGTGGTGCTCAACACGCTCCTCGACCGCGCCGGCGACCAGGCGGCCCTTCCCGACGTGCGGCAGGTGGCCGAGCTGCACCTGGAGCAGCTCGACCAGCGCCTCGCGGCGATGACCGGCGGCTCGCCGGCCGACCGGGCGCTGCGCGCGGCGGCGCGGCGCGAGATCGCCCGGTATTTCGAGGGCGACGACGACCCCGCCAAGCGGAGCCGGTTCGCCGTCCTGCCGCTCCCGTGGCCCTGAGGCCGGATTAGTTCTCGATTAAGGCGGTTCGAAGTGGGTGCGGCGCGCCGGGCGATCACGTATCGTCGGCGCGCCGCAACCTTTCCCCTCGGCGCAGTGTCTCATCTCGCTGTTCGGGCCCGTCCGCACGGGGGCCCGCGCGACTCGTCCCATCCCTCCACCGGCGAGCACCGCAATGCGCTTCGCACGCTCACGCCGCACCCTCGTGGTGCTGGCCATCCTCGTCATCGGCGCGCCGACCGCGTGGCTCTTCGCGCGCCCCGCCGCCGACGAAGGCGCCTCCCTCGTCGCCTCGGTGACCAAGGGTGACTTCGCCGTCACCGTCACCACCGCGGGCGAACTGCGGGCGAGCTCGGCGGTCAACATCCAGGGTCCCGCCGAGATGCAGCGCGCCGGCGCGTTCCAGGTGAAGATCGCGTCGCTCGTGCCCGAGGGCACGCTCGTGAAGGCGGGGGACGTCGTCGCCGAGCTCGACCGCTCGGCCCTGGCGCAGCGCCTGCAGGAGACCACGCTCGCCGTGCAGAAGGCCGAGGCGGTCTACGAGCAGGCGATGCTCGACTCCACCCTGAACCTCTCGAAGGCGCGCGAGGAGATGCGCACCATGGAGCTCGCGCTCGAGGAGCGGCGGCTCGCCAAGGAGCAGGCCGTCTATGAGGCACCAACGATCCGGCGCCAGGCGGAGATCGACCTCGAGAAGGCCGAGCGCGCGCTCGCGCAGGCGAAGAGCGACTACAAGACCCGCGTCGAGCAGGCGCAGGCCAAGATGCGCGAGGTCGGCGCCGACCTGCAGCGGCAGAAGAACATCCTCGAGATCGTGCAGCAGGTGATGGGGCAGTTCACCATCCGCGCGCCCTCGCCGGGAATGGTCATCTACCAGAAGGAATGGAACGGGAAGAAGCGCGCCGTCGGCTCGCAGATCGGCGCGTGGGACCCGACCGTCGCGACGCTGCCCGACCTGTCGCACATGGAATCGATCACGTACGTGAACGAGATCGACATCAAGAAGGTCGCCGTCGGCCAGGCGGTGACGCTCTCGCTCGACTCCGACCCGACCAAGAAGCTCACCGGGCGCGTGGTGCAGGTCGCGAACGTCGGTGAGCAGCGCCCCAACACCGACGCCAAGGTCTTCGAGGTGAAGGTCCTCCTCGCTGCCAGCGACACGGCGCTGCGCCCCGGCATGACGACCGGCAACGCGATCGAGACGACGGTGCTCAAGGACGTGCTCTCGGTGCCGCTCGAGGCCGTCACCACGCTCGACGGCGTGCCGTACGTGTTCGTGCGCCGCGGCGCGCGCACCGTCCGGCAGGAGGTGCTCACCGGCGCGATGAACGACGACGCGGTGGTGATCGTGCAGGGCGTCGCCGAGGGGGAGCAGGTGCTGCTCGCGCTGCCGCCCGACGCGGCGAGCTATGATCCCGAGCGGCTGCCCGGCTCGACGCAGGGCACGGCCGGCGGCGACACCGCCGCCCCGGCGCGGACGGTGCCGCGTGGCCGCTGAGCCGGGCCGGCTCGCGCGCGCCCTCGCCTTCTACCGCGGCCACGTCCTCTTCGCGCTGCGCACCGCCGTCGAGGCGGTGGCGCACAACCGGCTGCGGGCCGGCCTCACCTCGCTCGGCATCCTCTTCGGCGTCGCCTCCGTCATCGCGATGCTCGCGATCGGCAAGGGCGCCGAGTCGGAGATCCTCGAGCAGATGCGGCTCCTTGGCTCGAACAACGTGCTCATCCGGCCGTACGTCGAGCAGAAGGAAGGGAACGCCGAGGACGAGGCGGACACCAAGCAGGCGAAGCGCTACTCGCCCGGGCTGACCTTCAAGGACGCCGACGCGATCCTGCGCACCGTCCCCGGCCTCGACGCGGTGAGCGCCGAAGTGGTCGTGAACACGACCGTGACCCGCGAGGGGCGCCGCCGCTCGGGGAAGGTCGTCGGCGTGGACAGCACCTACTTCCGCCTGCTCAACATGCCGCTCGCCGCGGGGAAGCCGTTCACGCGGCAGCACCTCGAGGACGCCCGGCCGGTCGCGATCATCGGGCACGGCGTGCGCCAGCGCTTCTTCACCACCGAGGACCCGGTGGGGAAGCGGATCAAGGTGGGCGAGACCTGGCTCACCGTCGTCGGCGTGCTGGCCGACCGGCAGGTGGCCGGCGAGAACGCCGACCGGCTCGGCCTGCGCGACGTCGGGATGGACGTCTTCGTGCCGCTGCACACGATGCTGCGGCGCTTCCGCGACCGCGCGCAGGTGACGCAGCGCGACATCGAGGCGGCGGCGCGCGCGCGCGGGCAGGAGGGCGTCGTCATCGTCGGGCAGCAGCAGGAGGAGCCGTCCGAGGAGGCGAAGCAGGAGCGCGCCAACCAGAACCAGCTCGACCGCATCGTCGTCCGCGTGGCGGAGGCGCGGCACGTGCCGCAGGTCGCCGACGTGGTGCGCCGGATGCTCGAGCGCCGGCACAACGGCGTCATCGACTTCGAGATCACCGTCCCCGAGCTGCTGCTGAAGCAGGAGCAGCGCACGCGCACGATCTTCAACGTCGTGCTCGGTGCGATCGCGAGCATCTCGCTGATCGTCGGCGGCATCGGGATCATGAACATCATGCTGGCGAGCATCCTCGAGCGCATCCGCGAGATCGGGGTGCGGCGCGCGATGGGCGCGACGCAGCGTGACATCCTCGCGCAGTTCCTGGCCGAGGCGGTGCTGATCTCGGTCGCCGGCGGCGTCGCCGGCATCCTCGTCGGCGCGGGGCTGAGCCTCGGGATCGAGCGCTTCGCCGGCATCCGCACCCTGGTCTCGTCGCTGAGCGTGGTGGTCGCCTTCGGCGTCTCGCTCACGACCGGGCTCGTCTTCGGCATCGTCCCCGCCTGGCGCGCCGCGCGCCAGGACCCCGTCGTCTGCCTCCGGTACGAATGATGTCCTTTCATGCCGTCCGCGCCGCGCGCGCGCTCGCCCTCGCGTCCCTGCTCGCCCCGGCGCTGCGCGCGCAGGCGGGCCCGGTGCGCCTCACGCTCGCGCAGGCCGTCGAGCGCGCGCAGGCGCAGGGCCCGACCGCGAAGGCGGCGCGCGCGACGCGCGACGCGGCGCGCGAGCGCGACAAGGCCTTCGGCGCGAGCCTGCTGCCGCAGCTCGCGCTCACCGGTGCGGTCCCGAGCTACAACCGCTCGATCATCCCGGTGGTGCAGCCCGACGGCTCGACGCTCTACCGGCCGCAGGAGCAGAACGAGGCGTCGCTCAACATGGCGCTCTCGCAGCGCCTGCCGTTCATCGGCGGCGACCTCACGATCAATTCGCAGCTCTCGCGCCTCGACCGCGTGGGGACGACGTCGAGCCGCACCTTCTCGTCCACGCCGCTGTCGGTCGGCCTGCGGCAGGACTTCTTCCGTCCGAACCGCCTGCGCTGGGACGCGCGCGTGCAGGACCTCACGGCGGAGTCGGCGGACCGGGGCTACCGCGAGGCGCTCGAGGACGTCGCGATCGGCACCGCGAACGCGTTCTTCGACTACCACACCGCGCGGCTGCAGCTCGCGAACGCCCTGACCAACGCGGCGGTGAACGACACGCTCTTCTCGCTGAACAAGGGGCGCTTCGAGGTCGGCAAGATCGGCGAGAACGACCTGCTGCAGAGCGAACTGGCGCTGCTCCGCGCACGCAATGCCGCCGATGCGGCGCAGCTCGAGCACGACCGCACGCTCGCGCAGCTGCGCGTCCTGCTCGACCTCCCCGCCGGGACGCCGCTCGAGATCGTGGTGCCGGTGGAAGTGCCCGAGGTCGTGGCGGACACCGCGACCGCGGTCGCGCAGGCGATGCGCAACCGCGCGACGGCGGTGGACCTCGAGCTGCAGGAGGTGCAGGGCGACCGCGCGATCACCGAGGCGCGGTGGGGCACCGGGCCCGGCGCGACGCTGAACGCGTCGGTCGGCTTCAACCAGACCGCGGGCGTGCTCGACGACGTCTACCGCGACCTGCGCGAGGCGCAGCGGCTCAACCTCGCCGTCTCGATGCCGCTGGTGCAGTGGGGCGGCCGCAGCGCGCGCATCCAGGCCGCGCGGCTCGACGGCGAGCGCATCGAGCAGACCGGCCGGCTCGCGCGCGAGCAGCTGCGGCAGGAGGCGCACTTCGCCGCGCTGCAGCTCGCGCAGTCGCGCCGCTCGCTCACGATCGCCGCGAAGGCCGACACGGTCGGCGGCAAGCGCTTCGACGTCGCGAAGAACCGCTACGTCGTCGGCAAGATCGGCATCGACAACCTGTACCAGGCGCAGAACGAGAAGGACCAGGCGCTGCTCGGCTACCTGCAGGCGCTGCGGAACTACTGGGTGGCGTACTACCGCGTGCGGCGCGTGACGATGTACGACTTCGTGGCGGGCGCACCGATCCGGTAACGCGTGGGCGATGCGGGCGCGCGGCGCTCGTGCGGCGCTCGTGCGGCGCTTGCGCCGCGCGCCCGCGCAGGCGAGCATCCCCGCGTCCCCATCCCGACGCGCATGGACCGCCGCCTCTTCCTCTCCGACCTCGCCCGCCTCGCCGCGCTCTGCGCCGCGATGCCGAACGACTGGCGCCTCACCTGGCGCCCGCGCTTCCAGGACGACCCCTTCACGCTCGGCGTGGCGAGCGGCGATCCGTGGAGCACCGGCGCCGTGCTCTGGACGCGCCTCGCGCCGCGCCCCTTCGAGCCCGAGGGCGGGATGCCCGGCATCCGCCCCGTGATCGACTGGGAGGTCGCCGACGACGAGGGCTTCACGAAGGTGGTGAGGAAGGGGCGCTACACGGCCGCGCCCGAGCTCGCGTACAGCGTGCACGTCGAGGTGGACGGGCTCGTTCCCGACCGCTGGTACTTCTACCGCTTCAAGTCGGGCGACGCGACGAGCCCGGTGGGCCGCGTCCGTACCACCCCCGCCGACGGCGCGATGACGCCGCTGCGCTTCGGCGTCGCGTCCTGCCAGCACTACGAGCAGGGCCTCTTCACGCTGCTCGACCACCTCGCGCGCGAACGCTGCGACCTCGTCACGCATCTCGGCGACTACATCTACGAGTACGGCGCGCGCGACAACGCCGTGCGGCGCCACTGGCGGTACGAGGTCCGGTCCGTCGAGCAGTACCGCGAGCGCTACGCGCAGTACAAGCAGGATCCGATGCTGCAGGCCGCGCACGCGATGTGCCCCTGGCTCGTGACGTGGGACGACCACGAGGTGGACAACAACTACGCCGGGCTCCACGGCGAGAACGGGATGGAGTCCGAGGAGCAGATGCATCTCCGCCGCGCCGCCGGCTACCAGGCGTGGTGGGAGCACCAGCCGGTGAAGGTGCCCCGTGCGCGCTCGTGGGCCGACCTCGACATCCGCCGCACGACGAACTGGGGCGCGCTCGCGCGCTTCTGGATGCTCGACACGCGGCAGTACCGCGATGACCAGGCCTGCGCCGATGGCAACAAGGTGGTGCCGTGCGGCGACTGGTCGAACCCGGCGCGCTCGCTGATGGGCGCGGCGCAGGAGAAGTGGCTCTTCGACGGGCTTGCCGCGTCGAAGTCGCACTGGCAGGTGCTCGGCCAGCAGGTGATGATGGCGCCGTTCGACGACGCGCCGGGCGCCGAGACGCGCGTCTCGATGGACCAGTGGAGCGGCTATCCCGCGAGCCGTGACCGGCTGCTCCGCACCGTCGCCGCGAAGCACGCGAATCGCACGGTCGTCCTCACCGGCGACATCCACTCGGCGTGGGTGAACGACCTTCGCGCCGGCTTCGACCGGCCCGACCGCCCCGTGGTCGCGGCGGAGTTCGTCGGCTCGTCGATCGCCTCGGGCGGCGACGGCGAGGAGCAGTGGCGGAGCTTCGCGCCGGCGGCGGCGGAGAATCCGCAGGTCCACTGGCACTCGGCGCGGCGCGGCTACTATGTGTGCGACGTGAAGCCGGGCGAGTGGCTCACCGAGTACCGGCAGGTCGAGTACGTGTCGCGCCCGGGCGCGCCGCTCACCACGCCGACGCGCTGGCGCGTCGAGCACGGCAAGCCGGGCATCGCGAAGCTGTAGGGGGCGGCGCTACTTCGCGGGGCGCGGCGTCGCCGCGCCCGCGTCGTGCAGCAGCGCGCTGACCTCGCGCTCGGCGGCGAGGCGGCGCTCGATGGCGTCGCCCATCGCGCGCACCTTGTCGAGCTCGGCCGTCATCTGCGACGGCTCGATCTGCCGCACCGAGACGCGCAGCAGGTCGAGACGGATCGCCTCGAGCGCGGTGACCGCGGTGCTGAAGTCGTTCGCATCGCCGCCGCCGACGCGGGCGCGCAGCGCGCGCTGCTCGAGCGCGGCGACGAGGTCGGGGAGGTCGGGGGCGATCGCGTCCCGCGTGCCGGCGGGGAGCGCGAGCCAGAGGTCGCGGGCAGCCTGCCCGAGCGCGAGCGCCGTGGGCTCGGGGCCCTCGAGCGCCGCGGGCACCGTCGCGGCGGGCAGCGAGACGCCGGCGAGCCTGAAGACCCAGCGCCCGAGCCGGCCGCGCAGCATCCGCGAGGCGAGCGGCACCTGCGCGGTGTCGGCGTCGAGCCGCAGCGCGAGGCGGATCGCGAGCGTCGGCAGCGCGACGGCACCGCCCGCGCCCGCGGCGATGAGGATGCCGGGCAGCTCCGAGTACGCGACCGCGAACGAGGCGATCGTGCCGATCGCGCTGCCGGCGAGCTGGAAGAGCAGGTTGCGGCGCTGCGAGGTCTCGAGCGTGCCTGCGGCGACGCGCTCCTCGGCGCGTTCGGCGTCCTCGACCATCTGCGCGGCGCTGATCCGCGGCAGGCTGAAGCCCGAGCGCAGCATCGCGCGGGCAGAGGCGGTGAGCTGGAAGAGCCGCGCCTTCGCGAGCCCGGCGGTGATCACGGCGACGACGACGAAGATCCACGAGAGGATGCCCGCGTCGAACCCGACGAAGCCCTTCGTCACGAGGTCGATGACCGGCAGCACGATCGCCTCGGCGATCGCGACCAGTGCGGCGGTGCCGGCGGTGCCGACCTCGCCGCTCATCCCCTCCCATTCGCGCAGGAAGGCGCGCACGGGCGGCGGGACGCCGGGGCCGCGGGCGCGCGCGGCGTCCACCTCGACCGCGAACGCCTCGGCGCTCGGGAACCGGTCGGCCGGATCCTTCGCGAGGCAGCGGTCCACCGCCGCGGCGAAGCGGGCGGGCACGCGCGCCGCGCCCGAGAGCGACGGCGCCGGCGCGTGCACGTGCGCCAGCGCGAGCGCGGCGACGCTGTCGCGCTCGAAGGGCGTGCGACCCGCGGCCGCCATCCACGCGGTCACGCCGAGCGAGTAGAGGTCGCTGCGCGCGTCGCCGGGCGCGCCCTGCAGCACCTCGGGGCTCGCGTACGCCGGCGTGCCGCGCGCCACGCCCTCGGCCGGGGTCGCGTGCGAGTCGGATCGCGCGATGCCGAAGTCGGACACCATCGCGCGGCCGCTCGCGGCGTCGAGCAGCACGTTGTCGGGCTTCACGTCGCGATGCGTCACGCCGTGGGCGTGCGCGTGGGCGAGCGCCCACGCGACCTCCTGGATCACGCGCATCGCCTCGCTCGCGGGGAGCGGGCCGGCCCGGCGCACACGCGCGCCGAGCGTCTCGCCCTCGACGTAGGCCATGACGAAGTACGTCAGGCCGACGTGCTGCTCGACGAGGTGGATCGGGACGATGTGCGGATGCGAGAGGCCGGCGGCGGTGCGCGCCTCGCGGAGGAAGCGCTCGCGCGCGTCGCGGTCGGCGCCGAGGTGCGGCGGCAGGAGCTTGATCGCGACCAGCCGGTCGAGCGAGAGGTCGCGCGCGAGGAAGACGACGCCCATCCCGCCGCGCCCCAGTTCGCGCACGAGCGCGAAGCGGCCGGCGACGGCCTGCTGGAGCGTGAGGAACTCGGGACCGGGAAGGGGCACGAGGGACCCTACGGCGCGCGGGCCGGTTTGGCTACAGGGTTCGGATTGGGAACGACGCGGGGCCGCCGGCGTCGCCGGCGGCCCCGCGTCCCGCGCCCATGAAGCGCGTGCTCAGAACGTGATCTGCAGGCCGCTCGTGAAGAGCCGGTCCGTGGACAGGAAGCCGGGCTGCGGGAGGTTGTCGTAGCGCACGACGTACGAGAGCTTGAGTCCGATCCTCGCCGAGAGCGGCGCGACGATCGCCGACTCGGAGTTGAGGCGCCAGTCCTCGGTCTCCTTCATGTTCGGGACGTACTCGAAGTTCTGCGTGAAGTAGGTCGCCGTCGTGAAGAAGTGTCGCCAGTTCATCGCACCGCGCACCGACGGGAAGTTCTGCTGCACGCCGTCGGTTCCGATCTGCTGCGTGAAGCTGCCGCCACCCTCGATCCGGACCGTGTCGGAGCTGGTGCCGACGACGCGCGCCGCGAGGCCCACGACCTCCTCGAAGCGCCGTTCGATGCCGGCGAAACGGTTGCGGTCGAACGCGACGCCGGTGAAGGCGGCGAGCACCTTGTCGATCTTGTAGTCGCCGCGCAGGTGCGCGCGCAGGTAGTTCGTGATCACGCTGTCGCGCTGCGTGGAGTACACGAGCGCGACGCCCTGCTCGAGCGCGAGGCGCCCGCGCGACTGCTGCAGCTTCTCGCCGACGTTGAACGTCGACACTTCGGTGTTGCCGCTCACGTCCACGAAGCCGAGGTCGGCCGTGATCTTGGTGGTGACGGCGGGGGCCGGGGCAGGGGCGCCCTGCGCGGCGGCGGTGGTGGCGCCGAGGAGCGCGAGGACGGCGAGCGCGAGGGCGCGGGTCGGGAGCGTGCGGGGCATCGAGAGACGGGTGATGGGTTCCACCCAATTTAGGCCATCGGCGCGCTGGCGGTACCGCGTCCGGGGCCGTACTCTGGTGCGCACCGGATCCCCACCCATCCATGCCGTCGTTCTTCGACCAGTCCGACCGCCACTCGCTCCTCGCGCGCATCGACCAGCTGCGCCCCGACGCGCCCGCGCGCTTCGGCAAGTTCAATGCCCCTCGGATGGTCTGTCATCTCATCGAGTCGATGCGGATGGCGTCGGGCGACCTCGTGCCGCGGCCGAAGCGCCGGACCTTCCCGCGCGTCGTCTCGAAGTTCATCATCCATTATCTCCCGTGGCCGAAGGGCGCGCCGACGGCGCCCGAGCTGCTCGCGCATCCGCCGGCCTCGTGGGACTCGGACCTCGCGATGCTGCGTGGCCTCGTCGAGCGGCATCCCTATCCGCCCGCCGACGCCGCGCTCCCGTCGCACCCCGCCTTCGGCCCGCTCGACCGCCGCGACTGGGGCGTCCTCATGTACCGGCACCTGGACCACCACCTCTCGCAGTTCGGCTGCTGACCCGGAGACCCGATGCGCGCCGCCCGAATCATCCCCGTCCTCCTCCTCGCCGCAGCTTGCGGGCGCGAGCCGCAGCCGGAGGTCGCCGCGGTCGACCGCAGCTGCTTCAACAACCGTGTGCTCTCGTTCCAGGACCTCGTCGCCGAAGTGGTGATCCCGGCCGGTGAGGGCTGCGCGAGCGGCACGTTCCTCGTGGTCTTCACGCGCGGCGCGGACACGCTGCAGACGCTCACCGAGACGCGCGACGGTACGGTCGGCTTCATCGGCACGGCGGACGTGGACGGCGACGGGCGCGGCGAGTTCTTCGTCTCGACGTTCGGCACCGACGGCAGCGCGCGTGGCGCGCTCTTCGCCTACACGGAGTCGGCGACCGGAATCACGCGGCTCGCGCTCGCGCCGCTCGACTCGGCGCAGCTCAGCGGCTACGCGGGGCACGACCGCTTCGGGTTCGGCGGCGCCGACCAGCTCGTGCGCGCCTTTCCGCGCGCCGGCGCCGACACGGCCTGGTTCGGCTACTCGCACGGCGAGTCGAAGTGGAAGTCGATCGAGCGGCCCGCCTGGGTGCGCTGACCTCACGGCGAGAGTGACGCGGGGGCGGCGCGCGCAGCGCGCCGCCCCCGCGTCGTTCACGTCCCCCGTGGCTTCGCCCGCCGCGTCGCCTCCGCGGTCAGTGGATCGTCGGGCCAGTGGTGCCGCGGATAGCGGCCCTTCAGGTCGCGCTTCACGTCGAAGTAGCCCGTGCGCCAGAAACTCGCGAGGTCGCGCGTGACCTGCACCGGCCGATGCGCGGGCGAGAGCAGCTGCATCGTCACCGGCACGCGCCCCTCGCCCACGCGCGGCGACACGGCCAGTCCGAAGACCTCCTGCAGCCGCACCGCGAGCACCGGCGCCGCGGGGTCCGAGTAGTCCACCGGGATCCGCGACCCGCTCGGCACCTCGAGGTGCGTCGGCGCGAGCTTGTCGAGCCGCGCGCGCTGCGCCCACGCGAGCCGCGAGAGCAGTGCGTCCGAGAGGTCCGCGCGCGCGAGGTCGCCGAGCTTGCGCATCCCAATGATCGCGGGCCGCAGCCAGTCGTCGAGCGAGTCGAGCAGTCCCGCATCGCTGACGTCGCCGTACGCATCGGGCGCGACGGCGTGTGCGAACGCGAGTCGTGCCCGCAGGGCGCGTGCGGCGTCGGGCCACGGCAGCGACGCGATCCCCGCGGCGCGCACCGCGCCGAGCAGCGCGTCGGCGACGAGCTCCTCGGGCACGTCGCGCAGCGGCCGCTCCTTGAGCACGATCGCGCCGGCCCGCTCGCGCTCCACCGCGCGCACCTGCTGCGCCCTGTCGTCCCAGCGCACCTCGCGCTCGGTGACGACCGCGGCGCCGAGGCCAGAGCGCAGCTCCTCCTCGTCCAGCGGTGCCGCGAGCCAGATGCGGCTCTCGGCGGGGTCGCCGTCGAGGTCGGCGATCGCGAGGAACGCCTCGCGCGCGAGCGACGCGCCCGGCTCGAGCTTCGCGCCGCGGCCATTGCGCAGCAGGAAGCGCGGCGCGTCGCCGGCGCGGCGGATCGCGAGGCGGTCGGGGTAGGCGAGCGCCACGAGCGCCCCCGCGCGGTCGAGCGCCTCGCCGTCGTCCGTCGCGCCCGCGCCGAGCGCGCGCCGCAGCGCCCGCGACTCCTGCCGCACCCGGTCGGCGCGGCCGCGGTCCACGTCCTGCGCTCGGCCGCGCTCGCGCAGCGCCCCGACGCGGGTGCGGATGTCCGGGTCCATCGCCGCCGCCTCGCGCCGCAGGATGTCGCGTTCGGCGAGCAGCGCGGCGAGCTCGCACGCGAGCGTCGCCTGGCCCCGCGCGGCACCGACGAGCACGAGGTGCGCGAGCCGCGGCGCGATGCCGAGCGCCGCCATCGCGCGCCCGTGCGCCGTCACGCGGCCCGATGGGTCGAGTGCGCCGAGGTCCGCGAGCAGCGCCCGCGCCTGCGCGAGCGCGCCGGCCGGCGGCGCGTCGAGCCAGCGCAGGTCGCGCGCGTCCCGCACGCCCGCGCACGCGAGCTCGAGTGCGAGCGGCGCGAGGTCGGCCTCGAGCACCTCGGGCACCGCGCGCGCCGGCAGCGAAGCCTGCTCGCCCTCGTCCCAGAGCCGGACGCAGGTGCCCGGCGCGGTGCGCCCCGCGCGACCGCGGCGCTGGTCGGCCGAGGCCTGCGACACGCGGGTCGTCTCGAGCCGCGTCATCCCACTGCGCGGTTCGAAGCGCGGCACGCGGGCGAGCCCGGCGTCGACGACCACACGCACCCCCTCGAGCGTGACCGAGCTCTCGGCGATGCTGGTCGAGAGCACGACGCGGCGCTGCGCGCCGCGCCGCCGCAGCACTCGGTCCTGCTCCTCGAGCGAGAGCGTGCCGTGCAGCAGCAGCACCTCGGCGCCCGCGGGCGGCGACTCCTCGAGCAGCCGGCGCACGCGGTCGATCTCGGCGATCCCCGGCAGGAAGACCAGGACGTCGCCGTCGGTCGACGCCCACGCGTCGCGCACGGCGTTCGCCACCGCGAGTGCGGGTGGCAGGTTCGCGCGGTTGGGCCGCCACCGCGTCTCCACCGCGAAGCTGCGTCCTTCGCTCGCGATCACCGGCGCGCCGTCGAGCAGCGCCGCGACCGGCGCCGCCTCGAGCGTCGCCGACATCACGACCACGCGCAGGTCCTCGCGCACCAGGCCGCGAGACTCGAGCACGAGCGCGAGCCCGAGGTCGGCCGTCAGGTGGCGCTCGTGGAACTCGTCGAAGAGCACCGCACGCACGCCCTCGAGCGACGGGTCGTCCTGCACCATCCGCGTGAGGATGCCCTCGGTGACGACCTCGACGCGCGTGCGCGCGCTCACGCGCGACTCGAGCCGCACGCGATAGCCGACCGTGCCGCCCACCTCCTCGCCGAGGAGCCGCGCCATCTGCGTCGCGGCCGCGCGCGCGGCGATGCGGCGCGGTTCGAGCACGAGGATCCGCCCGCCTGCGGCCCACGGCGCATCGAGCAGCGCGAGCGGGAGGCGCGTCGTCTTTCCCGCGCCAGGCGGCGCGACGAGCACCGCCGAACGGCCGCGCGCGAGCGCGTCGAGCACGCCCGGCAGGACCTCGTCGATCGGGAGCGGAGGGGCGTCGCGCAGCGTCGGCACGCGGGCGGGGGGCGGGGGGCGGGGCGGGGTGGGGTGGGGGCGGACGCCGGGAGGGAACCCGGAAACGCCGGTCGCGTACTTCTCGTACGCCGGGTCAGGATAATTTACCAGACACATGACGACTTCCACGTTGCCCGTTTCGATCGGACCTGCGGCGCGAGACCGCACCTTCTGGACGCTCGCCCTCCTCGTCGTCGCGGCTGATGTCGCGAGCAAGCGGTGGGCGGAGGCCGCGCTGGGACTCCACGTCCCGCAGGACGTGGTCGCGCCCTGGCTGCGCTGGACGCTGACCTACAACACCGGCGCGGCGATGAACCTCTCGCTGGGCGGTGCGTCGCGGTTCGTCTTCAGCGGCATCGCGCTCGTCATGATCGCGTATCTCTTCCGCCTCTACCGGCAGTCGGCGCCGGCGGCTCGCGCGACACCGGCCGCCATCGCGCTGATCTGCGCCGGCGCCTTCGGCAACCTCCTCGACCGCCTCCGCCACGCGAAGGGCGTCGTGGACTTCATCGACGTCGGCACAGCGGATTGGCGCTTCTGGACGTTCAACGTCGCGGACATGGGCGTCACCACCGGCGCCGTGCTCCTCGCCCTGCTCCTCTGGCGCGAAGGCGAGCCTGCTGAGAGCGTTCCTGCATCCACTCCGACCCCTGCGAGCCCGCCCGATGCCCCAGCGCCGTGAGTTCTTGAAGCAGGCTTCCCTCCTCGCCGCCGGCAGCGTCGCCGCGGGCGCGGTCGCCGGCACCGCCGACGCGCAGGCGCCGCAGGCGCCGCAGGCGCAGGGCAGCTACGACATGTCGTGGGCCGCGAAGGTGACCGGGAAGTACCGCATGGCGTTCGACGCGCCCGAGATCTCGGGTGGCGTCGCGCTCCACCAGGTGCGCTCCTTCCTCGCCGGTTACTCGACCGTCTACGGCCTCACCGACGCCGACCTCTCGGCGGTCCTCATCGTCCGTCACGCCGCCGTGCCGATGGTCCTCGGCGACGCCCTCTGGGCCGACGCGCCCTGGGGCGAGAAGGAGGAGCTGAAGGACCCGGTTACCGGCGAGGTCGCGAAGAAAAACCCGTTCGTGAACGTCCCGGGCGGCGCCGAGCATGCGGTGACCTGGGCCGACGGCACGCTCGACAAGCTCATCGCCCGCGGCGTGATCGTGCTCGCGTGCGACCTCGCGCTCGGCAACGCGGCCGGCCAGCTCGCCCGCCGCCGCAACATCCCGGCGCAGGACGCCCGCAAGCTCATCTCCGACAACCTCGTGCCGGGCGTCGTCCGGATGCCGTCGGGCATCTTCGCCACCTGCCACGCGCAGGGTGTCGGCTGTGGCGTGATGTTCGCGGGGTGAGCGCAGGACCGCGCGCCCCGCGCTAGTTTCGGGGCGTGACCACTCCAGTGACGGCATTCATCGGCGGCGCGACCGGGTACACCGGCCGAGCCGTCGTCGCTGCGCTGCGCGAACGCGGCCATCGCGCCATCGCGCACGTGCGGCCCGGCGCCGCGAACGCCGCCGAATGGCGCGCGCGCTTCGCGGCGCTCGGCGCCGAGGTGGACGAGTCGCCGTGGGAGCCGGTGGCGATCAACGCCGCGCTCGTGCGCCATCGCCCCGACCACGTCTTCGCACTGCTGGGGACGACGCGCCGCCGCGCGGCGCGCGAGGGACTCACCGACGCGTACGAGAAGGTGGACTACGGCCTCACCGCGCTGCTCCGCGATGCGGCGATCGCGTGCGGGACCGCGCCGCGCTTCTCGTACCTCTCGGCCATGGGCGCGAACGAGGCGAGCGGGAACAAGTACCTCGAGGTGCGCGGCCGGATCGAGCGCGAACTGCGCGAAGGGCCGCTGCCGTGGCTCGTCGCGCAGCCGGCCTTCGTCTCCGGCAGCGACCGCGAGGAGTTCCGGCTCACGGAGCGCCTCTTCACCGTCTCGACGGACCTGCTGCTCGGCGCGATGCGGCTCGTCGGCTTCGGCTCGCTCCGCGACCGCTACGCGTCGCTCACCGGCGTGCAGCTCGCGCGCGGGATGGTCGCGCTCGCGCTCGCCGAGCGCGAGGGACGGCGCGTCGCGTCGGTGCGCGACCTGCGCGCCGCCGCCCGATGAGCACGAAGTCGTACGACGAGGCGTACTACCGACGCTGGTACCACGACCCCGAGCGGCGCGTCATCACGCCCGCCGCCGTCGAGCGGAAGGTCCGTCTGGTCACCGGGATCGCGGAGTCGCTGCTCGAGCGTCCGATCCGCTCCGTGCTCGACGTGGGCTGCGGAGAAGGTGCGTGGCGCGCGCATCTGCGGCGCATCCGCCCGCGCGTCGCCTATGTCGGCGTCGAGTCGAGCGAGTACGCCGTGCGGCGCTTCGGCCGCCGGCGGGGGATCGTGCGCGGCAGCTTCGGCACGCTCGCCGATCTCTCGCTCGAAGGGCCGTTCGACCTCATCGTCGTCTGCGATGTGCTGCACTACGTGCCCGAGGGCGAACTCGCCCCCGGGCTCGCGGCGATCGCCGCACTGCTCGGCGGCGTGGCGTACCTCGAGGCCTACACCACCGAGGACGCGATCGAAGGGGACCGCGGCGCGTGGAACCATCGCAGTCCCGAAGTCTACCGCCGGCACCTGCGCCGCGCACGGCTGCAGCACGTCGGGATGCACTGCTACGTCGGCGAGGCCCTGGTGGGCCGCACGGCGGCACTCGAACGGGGCCAGTCGTGAGGTTCAAGATCTGCTGCATCGCGGGGATCGCCGAGGCGGAGCTCGCGGTCACGCACGGCGCGTCGGCGATCGGCCTCGTGTCGCACATGCCCAGCGGACCCGGCGTCATCGACGACGCGACGATCCGCGAGGTCGCGGCGTGGGCGCCGCGCGGACTGCGCACCTTCCTGCTCACGTCGCGCACCGATCCATTCGCGATCGCGGCGCAGGTGCGCGAGGCGGGCGTGAACACCGTGCAGCTCGTGGATGCGCTCGCGCCCGGCGCGCACGCGGTGCTCCGGCGCGAGCTGCCCGGCATCACGCTCGTGCAGGTGATCCACGTGCGCGACGAGGCGTCAGTGCGAGAGGCCGTGGGCGCGGCGCGCGACGTGGACGAGCTGCTGCTCGACTCGGGGAACCCGTCGCTCGCGGTGAAGGAGCTCGGAGGCACCGGCCGCATGCACGACTGGTCACTCAGCCGGCGGATCGTCGAGGAGAGCGGCGTGCCCGTCTGGCTCGCCGGCGGCCTGCGCGCCGAGAACGCCGCCGAGGCGATCCGGGCGGTCGGCCCGTTCGGACTCGACGTCTGCTCCGGCGTGCGCGAGCAGGGGAGACTCTCGGTTGACCGGCTTGCCCGTTTCGCGACCGCCCTGCTGATGTGACGCGGGAGCTCAAGAGAAGGCGGCCGGGGACGACACTGAATCAAAGTCCCCACGAGCCGTCTTCCAGGAGCCCCTGCATGCGTCGCCTCTCTCTCCTCCTCGTCGCCTTCGCGGCCGCGCCGCTCGCGGCGCAATCGCACGTCGCCAACGCGGCGCCGGCGTCGCGGCCGGCCGCTCCGGCACCGCACGCCGGCGCGCACTGGTCATATGAAGGGGAGGAGGGCCCGCGCGCGTGGGGTCGCATCGATCCCGCCTGGCGCATCTGTTCCATCGGCCACGAGCAGTCCCCGATCGACCTCGGCGGCGCCGTCGCCGCCCACCGGTCGCGGATCGAGGAGCAGTTCGCGCCATCGCCGTTCGTGCTCTTCCACAACGGGCACACGGTGCAGGCTGCGCTCGAGAAGCCGAGCACGCTGAGCGCCGAGGGCGGCCGCTTCGAGGCCGTGCAGTTCCATTTCCACCACCCGAGCGAGCATACGGTGCAGGGGCGCGCCTTCCCGGCGGAGCTGCACCTCGTTCATCGGAACGCGAAGGGCGAACTCGCGGTGCTCGGCATCTTCATCGCCTTCGGCCCCCGCGACAACCCGGAGTTCGAGGCGCTGCTCGCCAAGCTCCCCAAGGCGGCGGGCGACAGCGTGCGATTCACGCAGGCCGTGGACATCGCGAAGCTCATCGAGGACCACGCCGGCGAGTCCGAGGCCGTCTTCACCTACCACGGCTCGCTGACCACGCCGCCCTGCTCGGAGGGCGTGAAGTGGACGGTCCGCGAGCGCCCCATCCGCGCCTCGTTCCAGCAGCTCCAGCGGCTGGTGGCGGTCCTCGGGGAGAGCGCCCGGCCGGTCCAGCCGATCTTCGACCGGCATTGAGCCTCCTTCTGGTCGCCACCCTGCTCGCCTGGTGGCGGCGGAGGCAGCACCCAGGGGGTTGACGGGGGGCGTCCGTGGTGTAACCTTTCATCCGGATATACGGATGAAGCGACCCGCCCTCCACGACCGCCTCTCGGCCCTGGCCGACCCGATCCGCACGCGGCTGCTCCTCCTCCTGGAGCGCCACGAGCTGACCGTGTCCGAGCTGCGCACCATCCTGCAGCTGCCGCAGTCCACGGTGAGCCGGCACCTCAAGGTGCTGTTCGACGCGGGCTGGGTCGCGTCGCGCGAGGACGGCACCTCGAACCGCTATCGCCACGATTCGCGCGAGCTCGACGCGGGGACGCGGCGGCTCTGGACGTCGGTGCGCGAGGAAGCGCAGGCGGTGCCCGCCGCGCATCGTGACGCCGAGCGCCTGAAGGGCGTGCTCGCCGAGCGGCAGACGCGCTCGCAGGCCTTCTTCGCCTCCTCCGCCGCGCAGTGGGACCGCGTGCGGTCCGAGCTCTTCGGCCCGCGCACCGAGCTCTTCGCGCTGCTCGGCCTCGCCGACGCCGACGCGACGGTCGGCGACCTCGGCTGCGGCACGGGCCAGCTCGCCGAGGTGCTCGCTCCGTTCGTGCGCCAGGTGATCGCGGTGGATGAGTCGCCCGCGATGCTGAAGGCGGCGCGCTCGCGCCTCGAGGCGATCGAGAACGTGGACCTGCGCGCCGGGTCGCTCGCGGCGCTCCCGGTGGCTGACGGTGCGCTCGACGTCGCCGTGCTCTCGCTCGTGCTGCACTACGTGGCCGAGCCGGCGCAGGCGTTGGCCGAGGTGCGGCGCGCGCTGCGCCCGGGCGGCGGCCGGCTGCTGCTCGTGGACATGCTCCCGCACGACAAGGCGGAGTATCGCCAGACGATGGGCCACGTCTGGCTCGGCTTCGACGCCGCGCAGGTCGCCCAGTGGGGAACCGAGGCGGGGTTCGCATCGGTTCGACATCATGCATTGCCGTCGGCGCCGCAGTCGAAGGGCCCGACGTTGTTCGCCGCCGTGCTGCAAGCCTGACCGTCTTCGCGCCGCCGCGCGTCGCACCCGTTCAACCTTCATCATTCATCCTTTCTCGAGGTCCAGATGACCGCCGTCGCCCCGACGCTCCACCCGTTCGATGCCGTGAAGTCCACCGGCCGTCCCCCGTTCAAGGTGAAGGACATCGCGCTCGCCGACTGGGGCCGCCAGGAGATCCGGCTCGCCGAGTACGAGATGCCGGGCCTGATGGCGCTCCGCTCCGAGTACAAGGGGAAGAAGCCGCTCGCCGGCGCGCGGATCATGGGCTCGCTGCACATGACCATCCAGACGGCGGTGCTGATCGAGACGCTCGCCGAGCTCGGCGCCGACGTGCGCTGGGTGTCGTGCAACATCTTCTCGACGCAGGACCACGCCGCGGCCGCGATCGCGGTCGGCAAGGACGGCTCGGTCCAGCAGCCGCGCGGCATCCCGGTGTTCGCTTGGAAGGGCGAGACGCTCGAGGAGTACTGGTGGTGCACGGAGCAGGCGCTGATGTGGCCCGACGGCGCCGGCCCGAACCTCATCCTCGATGACGGCGGCGACGCGACGATGCTCGTCATCAAGGGCACCGAGTTCGAGGCGGCGGGCAAGGTCCCGGCGTTCGACGCGAAGAACGAGCCCGAGGAGTGGGGCGTGATCCTCGAGCTGCTGCGCAAGACGATGGGCGAGGACCCGAAGCGCTGGACGAACGTCGGCAAGGCGATCAGGGGCGTCTCCGAGGAGACGACGACGGGCGTGCACCGCCTCTACGAGATGATGGCCGCGGGCAAGCTGCCCTTCCCGGCCGTCAACGTGAACGACTCGGTGACGAAGTCGAAGTTCGACAACCTCTACGGCTGCCGGCACTCGCTCACCGACGGCATCC
>CAZIDS010000029.1:0-2551 GCA_964537945.1 uncultured Gemmatimonas sp.
CACGCGGCTCCTCGCGCGCGCACTGCGCGCCGCGCCGCCGGGCGACCTGCTCGATTTCGGCTGCGGCGACGGGCTCTACTTCGACGTGCTGAAGCAGTTCGGCGAGCCGTACGGCATCGAGCCGGACGGCGCGCTCCTCGACCCCGCGGGCCCCTGGCGCGCGCGCATCTCGTCGGAGCCGCTCACGCCGGACGCCACGCAGGTCTCGCGCTTCCGTCTGATCCTCGCGCTCGACGTGCTCGAGCACATCGCCGAGCCGGCGCCTGTCGTGGCCGAACTCGCGCGGCGGCTCAAGCCCGGCGGGCTGATGCTCGCCACCGTGCCCGCGTTCCAGTCGCTCTGGACGACGCACGACGTGATCAACCATCACGTGAAGCGCTACACCGTGCCCGAGCTCGAGGCCCTCGTCGCGTCGGGCGGGCTCGAGATCCTCGAGTCGCGCTACTTCTTCACGTGGCTCGCCTTCGCGAAATGGGCGGTGGTGCAGCTCGAGCGTGTGCGCCATCGGGCGCCGAAGCCGCCGCAGGTGCCGGCGGAGCCCTTCAACTCCGTCGCGCTGATGCTGTCGCGGATCGACCTCGCGCTCCTCGGCGGGACCCGGCCGCCGTTCGGCAGCTCGGCACTCGTGCTCGCCCGCAAGGCGCGCTGAGCCGCGCCGGCGCGTGTCGCGCGCGCCGTCAGCAGAGGTGCACGGCCATCGCCTTGAAGCTCGCGACCACCGCGAGCCCCGGTCGCACCGCGAGCTCCTGTGCCGAGCGCGTCGTCAGCGCCGCGACGAGCGGCACGCCGCCGACCTCGACCGTCACGCGCGTCAGCGCGCCGAGCGTCGCGACCTCGACCACGCGGCCGGCGAAGCGGTTGCGCGCCGAGTCGTGCAGCTGGTCGCGCGCCAGGGTGATCTCCTCGGCGCGGATCACGGCGTGCCCTGCCCCCGCCGCGAAGTCGCCGACCGCGTAGAGCGTGAGCCCCTCGCACTCGAATGCGAACGCGCGATGACCGCGCGCCGACCCATCGGGCGCGCCGTCGATCCAGTCTGGCGCAGCCTCGCCGAGGTCGCGGGCGGTGCCGGAGAGCACGTTCTCGGCGCCAAGGAACTCGGCCACGTAGGGTGACGCCGGGCGACGGAAGACCTGCGCCGGTTCGCCCGACTGCAGCACGCGTCCGCCATCGAGGAGGATCGCCTGGTCGCCGAGCATCCCCGCCTCGGCGAAGTCGTGCGTGACCTGCAGCGTGGTGAGTCCCCAGGTGCGGTGCAGCGTGCGCACCTCGCGGCGCACGAGCGCGCGCCGGCGCGGGTCGAGCGCGCTGAACGGCTCGTCGAGCAGGAGGAACCGCGGCCGTCGCGCGAGGGCGCGCGCCAGGGCGACCAGCTGGCGCTCGCCGCCCGAGAGCCCGCGCACCTCGCGTGCGAGCAGCGGCGCGACGCCCATGCGATCGACCGCCTCGTCGCGCGCGTCGGGGTCGGCGGCCCCGTAGGCGACGTTCTCGAACACCGAGAGGTGCGGGAAGAGGAACGCGTGCTGGTAGACGAGGCCCGCGTCGCGCGCCTCGGGCGGGAGCGCGCGCGCATCGGCGCCGCCGAGCGAGAGCGTGCCCGCCTGCGGCCGGAGCAGGCCCGCGACGACCTCGAGCAGCGTCGTCTTCCCCGAGCCGGCCGGCCCGATCACGACTCCGTACTCTCCATCGCCGAGGGCGAACGAGACATCGCGCAGCTCGAAGCGCCCCTTCCGCGCCGCGATGCCGTCGAGCCGGATCACCGTTCGCTCCCGCGATCGGCGCGCAGGGCGCGCAGCAGCGTGAGCGGCACGAGGGCGAGCAGCGCGAGCGCCGCGGCGACCGGCAGGGCCTCGGTGAGCCCGAAGCTGGTGAAGCGGTCGTAGCTGAGGACGCTCGCGACCTTCGGATTGTACGTGAGGATGACGATCGCGCCGAACTCGCTCACCGCGCGCGCCCACATCACGACGCCGGCGGCGAGCAGCCCGCGACCGGCGAGCGGCAGCGTCACGCGCCGGAAGGCGCGCCACGGCGAGTCACCGAGCGTGCGCGCCACACCCTCGTAGCGCGGGTCCACCTTCGCGAAGGCCTCGCGCGCGCCGCTGACGAAGAGCGGCGCGGAGACGAAGAGCATCGCGGCGATGATGCCGAGCGGCGTGCCGACGATGCGCAGGCCGATCGCGAGCGCCGCGCCACCGACGGCGCTCTCGCGGCCGAGCAGGAGCAGCAGCGCGATGCCGGCGACCGGATGCGGGATGAGCAGCGGCAGGTCGAGGATCGCGGCCAGCAGTGCGCGGCCGGGGAAGTCGCGCCGCGCGAGCAGGTACGCGATCGGCGTCGCGCAGAGCGCCCCGACCGCGGTCGCGGTGGTCGCGCAGAATGCGGTGAGCAGCAGCGCGTCGCGCAACTCGGTGTCGGTGCCGAGTCGGCGGACGCCGTCGGCGCCGCCGGCCCCGACGAGCTCGAACAGCGGCGCGGCGAGGAAGAGGAGGAGGAACGATCCCGCGAGCGCAGCGAGCACGCTCACGAGCCGCGACGCCGAGCGGGACGGCGCGCG
>CAZIDS010000029.1:2651-18146 GCA_964537945.1 uncultured Gemmatimonas sp.
CGGGGTTCGACCGGCTCACGGTGTGGCGCCGCCGCGGTCCACCGGCACGTCGAGCGCGTCGAGTCCTTCCCGGCGCAGGATCGCACGCCCCGCGTCGCTGCGCAGGAACTCGGCGAACCGGCGCCCGAGCGCCGCGTGGGGCGCGCTGCGCGGGAGGCCGAAGGCGTAGACGATCGGCTTGCCCCTGAAGGTGACCGAGTCGCCCGCGCCCGCCCCACGCACGGTCACGCTCGCGGTCGCGTACACGGCGGCCGAGTCGGGCGTGGCGAGGTCGATCGACGCGGGCAGTGTGACGTAGCGCAGGCCGATCGCGCGCGCCATCGATTCGTACGACCAGATGTAGTCCATCTCGGCGGCCTGCAGCAGACCGACCAGGTCGGCTTCTTTTGGGCGCACGTTGCGTGCGGGGGAGGCGGCGGCGAGCCGCGCGGCGAGGCCCTTCTCGCCATAGTGCCGCTCCGCGAGCTGCCAGACCAGCAGCGTGCGGTAGCCGTTCGGGTCGAGCTGCGGGTCGGAGCGGCCGAACTCGACGCCGGGCCGCAGTGCGATCCGCCACCAGGTGTCGGGACCCATCTCGGCGGCGAAGCGCGACCGGTCGGTGTACGCGATCACCATCCGGTTGCGCGCGAACTCCGTCCACGTGTCGAGCTGGGCCGGCACCAGGTACGCGGGGAAGACATCGGCGTCGGCGAGCGCGATGAGGTCGGGGACCTTGCCGAGTTCGGTGAGCTTGCGCGCGCTCTCGAGCGAGCCGGCCGACTCCTGTTCGTAGGCGATCCCCTCACGCGCAGCGAACGAATCGAGCGCGGCGCGGATGGGGCGCGCGAGGGAGCCCGCGTTGAACACGACGAGCGGCCCTTCGGGCGGCCCGGGCGCGGCGCAGGCGGCGGCCGCGAGCACGGCCGCGAGCACGGCCGCGAGCACGGCGGCGACGATGAATCGTGGCGTGCGCATCGCCGTAGTGTCGCGAGCCGGTCGCAGCGGCACCAGTGCCCCGCGATATATTCCGGCGACCCTTCCCACGGGAACAGATGACCGAACTCGCCCTCGACATCCGGGGCGTCTCCAAGCGGTATGCCGCGCACGTCGCGGTCCGGGACCTGAGCCTCGCGGTCCCGCGCGGCGCGGTCTACGGCCTCCTCGGGCCCAACGGCGCCGGCAAGACGACGACGATCCGGATGATCCTCAACATCATCGCGCCCGACACCGGCGCGATCACGCTCCTCGGCCGCCCGAACCACGACAGCTCGATCCTCGACCGGCTCGGCTACCTCCCCGAGGAACGCGGGCTGTACAAGAAGATGGTCGTGCGCGACGTGCTCCTCTTCCTCGCCGAGCTCAAGGGCGTGGACCGGAAGACGGCGAACCAGCGGATCGGCGACTGGCTCGAGCGGCTCTCGCTCAGGACGCCGGACAAGGACTGGAGCAAGCAGAAGGTCGAGGAGCTCTCGCGCGGCATGCAGCAGAAGGTGCAGTTCATCGGCACGCTGCTGCACGACCCCGAGCTCGTGATCCTCGACGAGCCGTTCTCCGGGCTCGACCCGATCAACGCGCAGGCGCTGAAGGACACCGTCGTCGAGCTCAAGCGGCGCGGCAAGACGGTGATCTTCTCGACGCACCTGATGGACAACGCCGAGCGCCTCTGCGACTCGGTCTGCATCATCGCGCGCGGCGACAAGGTGCTCGACGGGACGGTCGCCTCGGTGAAGGCGGAGAACGCCGGCCGCACCGTCGCGCTCGCGCTCGAGGGCGGCGCCAGCACACAGGTGATGGCGATCCTCGGCGACAAGGCGCTCGTCGAGCGCGTGGACGACAACAACCGGTTCTTCGAGGTGGAGCTCACGCCGACGGGCGACGCGCAGCAGCTGCTGCGCCGGATCGTCGACGCGGGCGCGCGCGTGCAGCGCTTCGAGCGCGTGCAGCCGTCGCTCCACCAGATCTTCCTGCAGCGGGTCGGCGCCTCGGGCATCGAGGAGGGGATGAGCGGCCATGGGTAAGCTCCTCGCAGTCATCCGGCGCGAGTACATCGAGCGCGTCCGCAACCGCTGGTTCATCGTCGTCACGGTCTTCGGGCCGGTCTTCTTCGGCGCGGTGATGATCCTGCCGGCCTTCCTTTCCATCCGCGGCATGCGCAACGCCGCGGTCCCCGACATCCGCATCCTCGACGCGACCGGCACCGCGCTCGGCGACCGCCTCGCGGCCCGCGTGGCCGAGAAGCCGCGCAACGCGCCGGACACGTGGCGCGCGCCGAACGTGCGCGTCGACGTCGTCGCGCCGGCGGACCTCCCGCGGCAGGACTCGCTGATGGTCGGCGAGGTGATGGCCAAGCGGCTCACCGGATTCGTCACGCTCGACACGGCGACGGTCGCCACCGGGCGCGCGGCCTACGCCGGGCGCAACGCCTCCTCGGTCGGCGAGAACGAGCGGCTCGAATCGGCGCTGCGCGGCGCGCTGCTCGCGCTGCGGCTCGAGCGCGCCGGCGTGACCGGCGCCGCCGCGGACTCGGTCGCGCGGCTGCGCGTGAACCTCGACGCCGTGCGGGTCGGCGATCGCGGGCGGGCGGGGTCGGGCATCGCCGGGATGATCTTCGGCTTCATCATCGCGTTCATGCTCTACATCAGCATCATCCTCTACGGCCAGACCGTGCTGCGCGGCGTCCTCGAGGAGAAGACGACGCGCGTGGCCGAGGTGATCGTCGCGAGCGTGAAGCCCGACATCCTGCTCGCCGGCAAGGTGATCGGCGTCGGCGCGGTGGGACTCACGCAGTTCGCGATCTGGATCGCGAGCGGCGTCTTCTTCTGGGGGGAGCGCGCGCGCCTGATGGGCGGCGTGGCCTCGCCGTCGACGCCCGAGGCCGCCGAGGCCATGCAGCAGGCGTCGCAGGCGTTCACGCTGCCCACGATCGAAGTCTGGCAGGTGTTCGCGCTGCTGCTCTTCTTCCTGCTCGGCTACGTCCTCTACGCGTCGCTCTTCGCCGCGGTCGGCTCGATGGTGAGCTCGCAGGAGGAGGCGAACCAGGCGGTGCAGCCGGTGATGATGCTCCTCGTCTTCTCGATCATCTTCGTGCAGCCGGTCGCGACCAACCCCACCGGGACGCTGGCGGTGGTGATGAGCCGGATCCCGTTCTCGGCGCCGATCATCATGCCGTTGCGCATGACGGCGTCACCGGTCTCGCCACTCGAGGTGGCGGCGGTGCTCGCCGGCCTCGCGCTCGCCTGCTTCGGCGCCATCTGGCTCTCGGCCCGCATCTACCGGGTGGGATTGCTGATGTACGGCAAGCGCCCGTCGCTGCGCGAGCTGGGCCGCTGGATCCGGCAGTCCTGAGCCCGCCGGGGACGGCGTAAACACCCGGGGGCCGGACGGCATCTCACGAATGTCCGTGCCCCCTGCCCCTGCCTTCGACCCGGGCGCCGATGCGGCGCCCGACGACGTCCGCGCCGCCCAGCGCGGCGACGCGGACGCGTTCGGCCGGCTCTACAAGCGGCACGTCGGGCGCATCAACGCGCTGGCGCTCCGCCTGACCGCCGACCGCGCGCGGGCCGAGGAGCTCGTGCAGGACGCATTCGTGCGGGCGTGGGAGAAGCTCGGGAGCTTCCGCGGCGAGAGCGCGTTCGGCACCTGGCTGCACCGGCTCACGGTGAACGTGTACCTCGTGCAGCGGCGCGCCGCGCAGCGGCGCGGCGCGCACGAGGAGACGGTGGAGCTGCTCCCGGACCCCGCTGTGGACCGCGAGGGCGAGGGGCTCGGGCGCGAGGGACGGATGGACCTCGAGCAAGCGATCGCACGGCTCGCGCCCGGCGCGCGCACGGCCTTCGTGCTCCACGAGCTCGAGGGATACTCGCACGAGGAGATCGCGGCGCTGAGCGGCGTGGCGCCCGCGACCATCCGCGCGCAGCTCTTCCGCGCGCGGAAACGACTGCTGGAGGTGCTCGCACCATGACGACCAACGACGACATCGACCCGCGCGACGCGGCGCGCCTGCGCGCGGCGATCGAACGGCTGCCGCAGGAGATCGAACCCGCGAGCGATCTCTGGGGCGGGATCCGCGCGCGCATCGAGCAGGGGCGCGTGCAGGAGCTCCCCCGGCGGCCCGGCGCGTCCGAGCTCGACGCACCGGCGCCGGCGGCGCGCCCGATGCCGTGGTATGCGTCGCCACGCCGGTTGGCCGCGGCCGCGGTGCTCCTCGTCGCGCTCAGCGCCGGCGGCACCTGGTGGATCATGCGGCCGGCCGACCCGCGCCTCGACGGCGACCCCGCCCTCGCACTCGCCCAGTTCGCGTCGTACGAGCAGTCCGCGGCCGAGCTGACCGCCACGCTCGAGCGGCGACGCGCGAAGCTCGACCCGGCAACGCTCGCTGTCCTCGAGCGCACACTGCGCACGATCGACGGCGCGATCGCCGAGGCGCGTGAGGCGCTCGCGGCCGACCCGGCCAATCCCGCCGTGCAGGCCTTCGTGGTGACCGCCTACCGGCAGAAGATCGACTTCCTGCGCCGCGCGAACGACGTCGCGGCGGAGCTCGGTTCGTGATGCGGCGCGTCGCGACCTTCCTCGCGCTGCTGGTCGGCGGCGCGTTCCTCGCGCCCGTGGCGCACGCGCAGGGCCTTGGCCCACAGGTGCCGTTCACGCGCGGCTGGGCACTCGACCGCGACGGCATGGTGAAGATCTTCGTGCCGAACGGCCGCATCCGCGTGATCGGATGGGACCGCGACTCGGTCGCGGTGAGCGGGACGATCTCGCGCGCGGCGAGCCCCTACGGGGGCGGCGGGCGACGCGGCGTGAAGCTCGGCATCGAGGGCACCGCCCCCGGCATCGGCGGCGACATCACCGTGCACCTGCCCGCGGGCGCCATCGTCTCCGTGCGCGGCGCCGCGACCGACATCAGCGTCGAGGGGCTCACCGGCGGCGTGGACGTCGGCTGCGTCAGCGGCCAGGTGCGGATCACCGGCGACCCGCGCGAGCTGATCGCCGAGGCGATGGACGGGCTGCTCGAGATCATCGGCTCACCCGGCACCCTGCGCGCGAAGACGGCGAGCGGGACGCTCCGCTGGCTCGGGCACGCCGACGAGGCGACGCTCGGCAGCGTGGGCGGACCGATCGAGGCGGCGCGCGGGCCGCTCGGCAGCGTGCGCATCGAGACGATCTCGGGGAACGTGACGCTCGACGCCGCGCTGCAGCCCGACGCCGACGTGGTGATCGAGTCGCATTCCGGGAGCGTCTCGCTCCGCGTTCCTCCGGGTACGCCCACGCGGCTCACGGCGGACGCGGCGCGCGTGGTCGGCGCGCCGGACGGGACGGCCACGGGTCCGCCGCAGGGAAAGCGGCCGCCGCCGCGCACGATCGTGCTGAACGGCGCGACCGCGACGAGCGGCGCGGCGATCACCGTGCGGTCGTTCAAGGGCGAGCTGACGCTGCTGCCGGCCGCGAAGACGCCCTGACGGCGTCGCGCGGCCACCGGCCGCGCGTCAGTTCACGCGATAGACGCGCACGACCGGATACCCGTCCGCGTCGTCGCTCGCGACCGCGAGCCACGGGCCGGCGAACGAGAACCGTCCGACGCTGCCGTCCACGCGCACCTCGCCGAGGAACGCGCCGGACGGCGAGAACACATCGAGGATCGTGTAGGTCTCGTCGCCGCGCATCGTCCGCACCCAGAGGCGGCCGGCGTCGTCGTAGCGCATCCCGTCGATGGCGATGTGCGGCTTCAGGTTCTGGTCGCCGCCGACGCGCGGTGCCGCGCCCGGCGGCGGCCCGGGGCGATCGGCGCGCTCGGCCGAGACGCGCGCCGCCGCGCGCTGGCGGATGCGCTCGAGCGCCGCGAGCTCCGCCTCGGTGCGGCGCACTTGCGGCACGTCGCGCACGAGCGTGCGCTTCACGGCGCCGTCCCCGCCGACCACCTGGATGCTGTAGGTGTTGTTGTCGCGCGCGAACGCGACCTCGCCCGACGGCGCGATCGCGACCGACGGGAAGATGATCACGCCGGGCGCACGCGGGGTCGCCGAGGGTGGCAGCGTGACGTACGGCTTCCCCGAATCGCCCTCGCTCCATTCGTCGAGCGAGAGCCCGCCACGGAAGTCGTCGACGAGCACGACGAAGCGTCCCGAGCGCCCGCGCGACGAGACCGCGGCGGGGAATCCGCGAAGCGGCGCGCTCGAGACGAACACCCCCGACGCATCGAGGCGCGAGACGCGGCGCTGCGTCATGTCGAGCACCTGGATCCCGCGGGGGCCGAGCACGCTGCGCATCGGGCGCGTGAACTCGCCGGGGCCGTTGCCGCTCTTGGCCCCGCTCCACGCGAGCTTCCCCGCCGCATCGAAGCGGCGCAGGATCGGTGCCGCGTCAGCGATCACGAGCACGCCGCCCGTGCTGTCGGCCGTGAGGTCGAGGATCGAGCCGAACTCGTCGGGTCCGCCGCATTCACCGCAGCCGATCGTGCGGGCGAGGGTGAGCCTCGGGGGCTGCTGGCGCGCCGCGCCGAGCGTGGCGCCGGTGAGCAGCGGCAGTGCGAGGGCGCCGAGGAGGAAGGCGGTGCGGGAACCGGTGCGCATCGTGCTCTCGGCGGCGGACGCGCTCAGCCAGCGGTGGCCGGCGTGCAGTACTGGTCGAAGGCCTTCACGAGGTCGCCCGCGATCGCGTCCACGGAGCGCCCCTCGATCTGCCAGCGCTCGATCATCGCGACGAGCTTCCCGTCGCGCAGCAGCCCGATGCTCGGCGAGCTTGGCGCGTATCCGGTGAAGTAGCCGCGCGCGCGCTGCGTCGCGTCCACGTCGTTGCCGGCGAAGACCGTGTAGAGATGGTCCGGCTTCACGGCGTGCTGCAGCGCCGCGGCGACCGCGGGCCGCATGTTGCGCGCGGCACAGCCGCAGACGGAGTTCACGACCACCAGACTCGTGCCCGGTGCGTCCTTGAGCGCCGAATCCACGTCGGCGGCGGTGCGGAGTTCGTCGATGCCCAGGCGCGTGAGCTCAGCGCGCATCGGGGCGACGAAGCGTTCGTCGTACATCATGTCAGGAGGAATGCTGAAGGTTGGAGGATGTGGGAATCGATGCGCGATGTCGATCGGGACGCCGGTCTCCTTCAACCTTCATCCTTCGACCTTCATCACTCACGCGAGAGCGCGAGGATCGCCGCCTGCGGCACCACGAGATAGCGCTCATTCTCGAACGTGATCTCGACGGCCGCCTTCCGGAAGAAGATCGCGTAGTCCCCGACCTGCGCCTGCATGGGGACGTGCTTGGTCTCCTTCGTGCTGCCGATGCGCCAAGGCTCGTCGAGATGGTCGCTCACCTCGGGCAGCGGCTGGCCGGGACCGGTCGCGACGATCGTCCCGCCCTGCACCGCCTGGTTCTCCATCGCCGTCGCCGGCAGGTAGAGCCCGACCTTCGTGCGCTCCTCGCCCTCCTCGAGCTTGATGAGCACGCGGTCGCCGACGACGAGGAGTTCCTTCTTGCCTTTGCGCATACGGGATGGAATCTATCGGGTTCAGCGCACGAGGAACAGGCGGTCCTGTCGACGCAGCGCCCAGCGCGTCGTGCCGTCGCCCTTGATCACCGCATCCTCCTCCTGCGCCATCCGCACGCGCTGGCCGCCCCACTCCGGCACCGCACTCGTCGCCTGCAGCTCGATCGAGTACCACATGTTCGCGATGACCTTCGCGTCGCCGCGGCCCGGCACGCCCTGCTGGTAGTCCCAGAGCCCGACGAGCGGGCCCGCGCCGTGGCCGTGCTTGCCGATCGGGTGCGAGTAGACGGTGCCGTCGATCGACTCGGCGCGCATCTTCGCGAGCGACGCCGCGAGCACCTCATTGCCGGTGCGTCCCGCGCGCAGCTCCGCCATCACGATGTCCTGGAGCCGGTTCGCGTTCTTGAGCGCCGCATCGAGCCCCGCCGGCGCCGCCTGCTCGCCCTCGAGCAGCACGTACGCCATGTGCTGCGTGTCGGTGTTGAGCCCGAGCGCGGTGATGCCGACGTCCGAATGCAGCACGTCGCCGCGCTGGATCACGGGGTCGTCGCCGAGCTGTGCGTCGGTCACGCCCTTCCGCTGCACCTCGACGCTCGGCTGGAACCAGGTGCCCAGCCCGAGGTCGTTCACCTGCTGGCGCCACCACCAGACGAGGTCGCTCGTGCGCGTGACGCCGGGCTTCACGACCTCGGCCGAGAACATCCGCTGCGAGAGCTCCCAGACGAGCATCTGCAGCCGGTTGTAGAACTCCGCCTCCTCGGGGAGCCGCGTCGCGATGAAGTCGAGCGCGAGCGCCTCGGCCGGCCGGAACTTCGCGGCGAGCGCGGGGCCGAGCATCGCGGTCATGCCGTCGCGCTCGCCGGCGGTGAGGCCGTCGGTGAACGCGAAGGTGCGCGAGACGTCGATCGCGATGACCTTCGGCCGGCGGTCGTCGAGCACCTGCTTGAGCACGGTCCACTGCGCGTCGCCCCAGAGCTCCGCCGTGCGGCCGTTGAGGTCGCCCGCGACGGGCGTCGCGCGGCGCGCCTCGTAGAGCCCGCCCTGCGACGTGCCGCCGAGCGCGATGCGCTCGATGCAGCTGCCGTCGCCGGGATCGGGGCGGGCGGCGGCGGCGCACTTGTCGAAGAAGACGTAGATTGTGCGGCGCCGCGCGGCGAAGGTCGTCGGCGAGACGAGCGACGAGAAGGTGGGGTCCTCGTTGTACTCGCGCATCGGGATCACCCACGCGTCCACGCCGTGCCGGCGCATCAGCGCGGGGAGGACGGTCCGCAGCCGCTTCTCGAGCCACTGCTGCTGCAGGTCGGCCTGGTCGCGCAGCGTGCCGAAGGGACGGCGCGGCGCGGCGGCGGGCGCCGCCTGCGCGCCGAGTGCGGGCGCGGACGGCGCCAGCGCGGCGCATGCGGCGAGCGCGGCGAGGGTCGCCGCGCGCGCGAGACGAGAGAGGCTCATTGCGGTTCGCTCGGGACGGAGGTCGTGGTGGTGCTGCGCCGCGTGTGCTTCCGCGGCACGAGGACGAGCCGGACGATGGTCGAGACGAAGGCGAGCACGAGCGCGAAGAGCGTGATGCCGCCGATGCGCACGATCGCGATGCGGAAGGCGGAGCTCCGCCAGTCCTCGACTGTCGCGATGAGCGAGCCGATGCGCTCGAGGCCGGCCATCGTCAGCGCGAGGCTCACCGCGATCTCGGTGAGGCACTCGACGAGCGCGAAGAGCGGCGCGCGCCAGAGCCACGAGCGGACGGGATAGTTCCCGAGGTGCAGCGTGGCGAGGAGGAAGAGGATCGCCGCGCCGCCGAGGAAGGTGCCGGCGATCCAGAGCCAGCTGTTGCTCCACCCGAACTGCAGGATCGCGGCGCGGTAGAGGCGCAGGCTCCCGCCGGTGAGGAGGGCCATCAGGAACAGGTTGAGCGAGATGCGCCGGACGATCGTCGGCTCCTCGAGCTCGATGTCGAGCTGCGAGAGGACCGCGGTCGGCCGGAGGAGCGGCATCGTCAGCCCTGGCCGGTCAGGCGGTGGCGAGGCACTCGATCTCGACGCGCGCACCGAGCGCGAGCCCGTTCGCGCCGAGCGCGCTGCGCGCGGGGAGGCGGCCCGGCGAGAAGTAGGTCCGGTAGACCGCGTTCATCCGGTCCCACTCCCGCATGTCGGCCATCATCACGGTGCACTTGAAGACCTTGTCCATCGACGAGCCGACGGCGGCGAGCGTCGCCTTGATGTTCTCCATCGTCTGCCGCGTCTCGTCCTCGATGCCGCCCGCGACGACGGCGTTCGCGCCCGCCGACGGGTCGGGGACCCCGATCTGCCCCGACAGGTAGATCACGTTCCCGACGCGCACGGCCGGCGAGAAGGGTCGCGTCGGCGCACCGAAGGGCGTGAGGTAGACGGCGGTGTCGCCCTTGGCGAGCGCGGCGTCGAGGCGGTCGACGCGGTTCGCGCGCATCGCGCGGCAGCCGGTCGCGGCGGCGGCCGCGAGGAGGAGGAGCGGGACGAGGCGTCGGGTCATCGGATCACCGTGCCGAGGCGGGACCAGCGGATGTCGGTGATCGCGGGGAGCGGCCGGTCCGAGTCATCCGCGTTGTACGAGTAATACACGAAGAGCGGGCGTCCGCGCATGTTCTTGCGCGGCACGAAACCGTAGTAGCGGCAATCGACCGACGAGTAGCGGTTGTCACCCATCATCCAGTAGTGCCCCTCGGGCACGATGAAGGGTCCCCATTCGTCGACGGTCGGCGTGGCCGGCGGCGCGCCGAAGCGGCTGCCCGTGAGTTCGACGTCCTTCTGCCAGCCGAACGCGCGGTCGGTCATGTCGCCGCTCGAGCCGCCCGGCTGCGCGCTGGCCCAGCCCTGTCGCTGCGGCTCGCCGTTCACGTGCACGACGCCCGCGCGCGAGTAGATCGTGTCGCCCGGCATGCCGACGAGGCGCTTCACGACGGTCGGCGTCGGGTCGTTCGGGTCGAAGGCGCCGGAGACGCGCGCGTCCTGGTACGGCGAGACGAAGACGATGATGTCGCCGCGCTTCGGGTCGGCGTAGCCCGGCAGGTTCCAGTCCGTGAACGGCACGTGCGGGCCGAAGCGGAGCTTGTTCACGAAGAGCCAGTCGCCGACGAGCATCGTCGGGACCATCGACGGCGACGGGATGCGGTACGCCTCGACGAGGAAGGTGCGGAGGATCAGGAAGATCGCGACGGTGCCGGCGAGCGACTTGAACACTTCCCATGCGCGCTTGCCGCGGCCTTCCTTCGCGGCGCCCTTGCGGCCGCGCGCGGCGGCGACCGAACCGGTGGACTTCTCGGGAGAGGCGGGCTTCGACTTCTTCGCGGCCACGAGGGGTCGGGAGGAGGTGGCGAGGCGCGGAGGATGCGGCAGCCGCGCGACTGCAATCTGCCCTCGACGCCCCCCGAATACGAGAGGGGCGCACCGTGCGGTGCGCCCCTCCGGGCCAGCGGGTCGTGACGGACCTTACTTCAGGTTCTTCGAGACGAGCTTGGTCATGTCGAACATCGAGACCTGGCCCTTGCCGCCGAAGACGACCTTGAGCTTGTCGTCCGCGTTGATCATGCGGCGGTTCTTCTTGTCCTGCAGGCCGTTCTTCTTGATGTAGACCCAGAGCTTCTTCGTCAGCTCGGTGCGCGGGAGCGGCGAGGCGCCGACGACGGCAGCCAGCTTCTCGTTCGGCGTCACCGGCTTCATGAACGCGGCGTTCGGCTTGCGCTTCGCGGCCTTCTTCTTCGGCGCGGCCTTCTTCTTCGCGGCCTTCTTCTTCTTCGCAGCCATTCGGGGATCCCTCGAAAGGAAGTGATGATCGCGCCCTGCTACGCCCGGTCGAGTCTGCGCGATCTGACTCGAAAGTAAGGCGGTTCTCCTCTGGCGCAATAGGCGGCTCCCTCTGGGAAACGCCCTTCCTCCCTCTGGCGGCGGCCTTCGCCGGCCCACGCCGGCCCCGATCCTCCCTCTGGGAACGGCCCTCAGGCCGAGAGGAATCCCTCGAGGAGCGCGATCATCCGCGCGTCCGCCGGGTCCGCGCTCGCATCGTCCTCGACCACCGTTCCCCTCTCGGACGGTGTCTCGAGGATGAGCGGGATCCCCTCGGAGAGCGGGTCGCGCACGAGCCACCGGAACGGCTCGGCGCCGATCAGCCCCTCGCCGAGGAGCGCGTGCCGGTCCTTGTTGCTCGCGAAGGGGTGCTGGCTGTCGTTCAGGTGGAAGAACGCCGGCTTCTCCTCCGTCGCGGCGACGAACGCCTCGAGCACGCGCCGCTGCGCCTCGGCGCTCTCGTGGATCGGGTGCCCCGCGGCGAAGAGGTGGCAGGTGTCGAGCCCGTAGCCCGTGCGGTGGCGCAGCGCGGGCGGCACCTGCGCGAGCATCGTCGCGATCTCCTCCGGCGTGCGCCCCATCGTGCGTCCCGCGCCGGCGGTGTTCTCGATGAGCACGCGCGTGCCGTGCGCCTCGGGCACCGTCTCGAGCGCGTGGCGGATCGCCAGCCCGACGCGCACCGCGGCGTCGGTCGGGTCGCTGTCGCCGGCCGAGCCGGGATGGAAGCAGCAGCCCCACGCCTGCAGCGCCGTCGTGCGCTCGTACTCCTTCGCGAGCCCCGCGCGCGCGCGCAGGGCCTTCTCCTCCTCGGGCGACGCGGTGTTCAGCACGTAGGCGGCGTGCACGAGGACGTGCTTCCGCTCGATGCCCGCGGCCGCGAGCGCCTCGTGCACCTTCGCCGCCTTGTCCGCCTTGAGACCGGCCTTCTCGTTGTAGTAGGTCGGCTGTGCGGTGAAGACCTGCAGCGCCCGCGCACCCGCGGCGGCGGCGCGCTTCACCGCCATCGGGAGCCCGCCGTCGTCGGCCGGGTGCACGCCGAAGATGCGCGTCATGCGCCCGGCTTCCGCGGCGCGAGGTCCACCATCCGCTGGCCGCGCGCGTACTCGACCGTGCGCGGGTCGTCGAGCGCGGCGAGGCGCCGCAGCACGTCGGCGATGCGGCGCGCCTGCGCCTCGATCACCGCGATGCTCGCCTTCGCGTCGTCGGCGCCGACGATGCCGCTCGAGAGCAGCGACGCATTCGAGATGAGCGCGGTGAGCGGGTTGTTGATCTCGTGCTGCAGCGCGAGCGACACCTCGCCGATTCCGGCCAGGTAGCGCGCCTTGCGCAGCTCCTCCTCGGCGCGGCGGCGCGCGGCGCCCGTCTCCATCCGCCGCGCGGCGATCCGCAGCCGCGCCGCGATGTCCTCCGGCGTCACCGGCTTCGAGAGGTAGTCGTCGGCGCCGGCGTCGAGCACCGCCTCGAGGCTGTTCATCCCGCTGCGGGCCGTGATCACGAGGAGGTAGGTGTACCGGCCGTGCTCGTGCGCGCGCACGCGGCGGCACACCTCGAGCCCGTCGGCGCCCGGCATCTGCCAGTCGAGGACGACCATCTCCGCCGGGTCGCGCTCGAACGCCGACCAGACGGCGTCGCCGTCGCCGAACATCTCGACGCCGTGCCCGTGCACCTCGAGCACCGCCGCGAGCAGCTCGCGCATCAACTCGTCGTCGTCGGCCAGCAGCACGCGCATCCGCGACCCTCGATGGACCTCAGTGGACCAGCGTCCCTTGCCGCTGCACGGTGCGCGGCCACCGTCCGTCCCGCTGTGACGCGGTCCACACGATCACCACGCGCCCGCCGCGCAGCGCCGCCTGCGGCGCGCGCGCCTCGCCCGTCTCGTCCGACGCCGGCTGCCGCGCCTCGAAGATATGCCCCTGCACGTGCGAGACTGCCACCGCGAGACGCGGGAAGCGGCTGTTCGGGTCCTCGTAGACGACCAGCACCGTGTCGGCGTTCGACGTCACCGCGGCCGCCGATGGGCGGTCGCCGTACACGATCGGCACGGGCTCGTGGTACATCGCGCCGCCGTCCATCGAGTGCGCGAAGAAGATGCCCGCCCCCTCGCGCGCGTCGAGGTGATAGGCGAGGTGCACGTACCCGTTGAGCGAGTCCACCGAGAGGTACGGCGCGGGCCGCGCGCAGCCGGCGGTGCCGACGTCGGTCGTGTCGGCGGCGACGCTCGCCCGCCAAGTCGCGCCGCCGTCGTCCGAGCGCGCGACGACCAGCCGGACGCTCGAGTCGGGGCGCACGCTGAACCAGCTCGCGTACACCTGCCCCGACGGCGTACGCGCCGCGCGGCGCGAGGCGGCGCACGCGGCGGGATCGCCCGGCCAGGCGGGCGGTACGAACGCCGGCACGAGCCGCGGCGAGCCATCGGGCGCGAGCTCCAGCCGCAGCGAGTCGGCGATCGGTCCGTCGGCGACCTGCGCGGGCTCCTCCCACTCGACCGGCTGCGGGATGCACGCGGTCAGGCCGACGAGGCACGCGCCGGCGACGGCGAGGAGCAGGCGGAGGGGGCGCACGGCTGAAGTATCACCCGGCCCGCGGTTAGATTTCCACCTCCGACCCCACACCTGAAGACCGCCATGCCGACCTACTCGCCGAACGGCATCCGCCAGCTGCCGCCGCACGC
Organism: uncultured Gemmatimonas sp.; assembly: GCA_964537945.1. Classification (GTDB taxonomy): domain Bacteria; phylum Gemmatimonadota; class Gemmatimonadetes; order Gemmatimonadales; family Gemmatimonadaceae; genus Pseudogemmatithrix. The sequence goes on from CAZIDS010000029.1 coordinate 16,593, forward strand.
CAACGAGCCGATCAAGGCCTACGCGCCGGGCTCCCCCGAGCGCGTCTCGCTGCAGGCGCGGCTCAAGGCGATGGAGTCCGAGTGCCCTGACATCCCCGTCGTGATCGGCGGCAAGGAGATCCGCACCGGCGACGTCGCCAAGGCGGTCTCGCCGCACAAGCACGCCCACGTGACGGCGACCTACCACAAGGCGACGGCCGAGAACGTGCGCGACGCCGTCAAGGCGTCGCAGGCCGCCTGGCGCGAGTGGAGCGAATGGACCTGGGAGGAGCGCGCCGCGGTCTTCCTGAAGGCCGCCGAGCTGCTCGCCGGCCCGTGGCGCGACACGCTGAACGCCGCGACGATGCTCGGCCAGTCGAAGACCGTCTTCCAGACCGAGATCGACGCGGCCTGCGAGATGATCGACTTCTTCCGCTTCAACGCCGCCTTCGCGCGCGAGATCCACGAGGACCAGCCGGTCTCGACCGCCGGCGTCTGGAACCAGCTCGAGTACCGCGCGCTCGAGGGCTTCGTCTACGCCGTCTCGCCGTTCAACTTCACCGCGATCGGCGGGAACCTCGCCGGCTCGCCGGCGCTGATGGGCAACACCGTGCTCTGGAAGCCCGCCGCGACGGCGATGCTCTCGGGCTGGTACACGTACAAGCTCCTCGAGGCGGCAGGCCTCCCGCCGGGCGTGATCAACTTCCTGCCCGGTGACCCGGCGATGATCTCCGAGATCGCACTCACCGACCCCGCGCTCGCCGGCGTGCACTTCACCGGCTCGACCGGCGTGTTCAACTCGATGTGGAACACCATCGGCAAGAACATGGGGCGGTACCGCTCGTATCCGCGCATCGTCGGCGAGACCGGCGGCAAGGACTTCATGCTCGCGCACCCGTCGGCCGACGTGCAGGCCTTCGCGGTCGGCGTCGTGCGCGGCGGCTACGAGTACCAGGGCCAGAAGTGCTCGGCCTGTTCGCGCATCTACGTGCCGAAGTCGATCTGGCCCGAGGTGCGCGACCGGATGGTCGCCATGATGAAGGAGGTCCGGATGGGCGACGTGAGCGACTTCCGGAACTTCATGGGCGCGGTGATCGACAAGAAGGCCTTCGACCGCATCGAGGGCTACCTCGGCGACGCGAAGAAGAACGCCTCGGTGATCCAGGGCGGCGGCACGAAGGGGGACACGGGCTACTTCGTCGAGCCGACGCTGATCGAGACGAAGGACCCGAACTATCGCCTGATGTGCGAGGAGATCTTCGGCCCCGTCGTGACGGCGTACGTCTACGACGACGCGAAGTGGAGCGAGACGCTCGACCTCGTGGACCGCACTTCGCCGTACGCGCTCACCGGCGCGGTGTTCAGCCAGGACCGCAGCGCGGTGCGCGAGGCGCACGCGAAGCTGCGCCACTCGGCCGGCAACTTCTACGTGAACGACAAGTGCACCGGCGCGGTCGTGGGGCAGCAGCCGTTCGGCGGCGCGCGCGCGTCGGGCACGAACGACAAGGCGGGCTCGAAGCTCAACCTGCTGCGCTGGGTCAGCGCGCGCACGATCAAGGAGACCTTCGTGCCGCC
>CAZIDS010000030.1:0-18030 GCA_964537945.1 uncultured Gemmatimonas sp.
GCTCGCCTCGCGGATGGGGCGCGGATCCTACGCGGGGCTCGCGCTCGTGCCCGCGTCGCCGTGGCTCTCGCGCGAGGCGCCAGGCGTGCCCGACGTGCAGGTGCGGCGCCGCTTGTTCGGCGGGCTCACGGCGCGCTTCACGCCGGCGGACGCGTCGCCGGAGTGGTGGGTCGTGCAGTTGCGCGCGGCCGATGGCGCGTGGACACCTTCGCTGCTCGCCGGCAGCGTGCGCGAGTTCACCATCCCGTCCGGCGCCGACCGGATCGCGGTGCGCGCGATCGACCGCGCTGGCGTCGAGGGCGTGCCGCGCATCATCCGTTTGAAGCAGTAGCCGGCCGAGTGAGGGGCAGACGGAGAACGGACCGGATGTGCGATCGCACACCCGGTCCGTCCGCCCATCTACGCGACCCACACCCTCACGGTTGGTCGCGCAACCACTCCTCGTAGGCGTCCCAGAGCTGCTGCAGTTCGAACGGGAAGCCGCTCGAGTCGCCGCCGGCGCGGCGCTCGACGCGCAGCACCTGCCGCATCGTCTGGCCGTCGACGGTCATCGAGACGAGGTAATCGCCGCTGTTCGCGATCGGCACGGCGCCACCGAAGCCGCCGCCACCGCCGCCGCCCTGCTGGATGCCGAGCGCGCGCATGATCGCGAAGAGCTGGTCCTGGTCGAGGCCCATCCCGGCGCCCGGTCCACCCGGCCCGCCCGCACCGGGGGCGCCCGGCGCGCCCGGTGCACCCGGTGCACCCGGCGCACCCGCGGGACGTTGACCGCCCGCCGCGCCAGGCCCGCCGCCCTGCTGCGCGACGGCCTGCTCGGCGGGACGCTCGTTCCAGCGCGCGGGCGCACCGCCGCCGAAGCCGCCACCACCACCACCGCCGCCGCCACCACCGCCGCCGAAGCCGAAGGCGCGCGCGATCGCCTGCATGCCGGCGGCGCCCTGCTCGAGATTGCGGCGGATCATGTCGAGCGCCGGCTTCGGCACGTTGCCGGCCTTCTCGATCGAGTCGAACGCGGCCGCCATGCGGCGCGCGCTGTTGATCGAGTCGCGGAGCGCCGCGCCGCGAAGCGCCACGCGCGCGGGCGCGCGCCCGTTGAAGTTCCACGAGACGCGGTGCAGCCCGGCGCCGCCCGGGCCGTTGATCGTCTGCAGCGTGTCGCCCTTCGCGTCGGTGACGACGAGGCGCATCGGCGCGCCGGCCTTCGTGAGCCGGTACCAGATGTCGGCGCCGTACGGGGCGCTCGTGCCGTTGAAGAGCTGGTTGCCGGTGGACTCGCCGTTGTACGCGCGGTCCCCGTACTGGAACGCCGTGCGCGGTGCGAAGAGCCACGCCGGCGCCGCGGCCACCGTCGCCGTCATCTGCTGCAGCGGCGCGATGTCCACCACCCAGATCGCGCGCCCGTGCGTGGCGGCGATCAGCTCCGCCTCGCGCGGGTGGATCTGCAGGTCGTGCACCGGGACGTTCGGGAGCCCGGTCATGAACTTCTGCCAGGTCGTGCCCTTGTCGAGCGAGACGTAGGCGCCGACGTCGGTGCCGGCGAAGAGGAGGTTCGGGTTGCGCAGGTCCTCGCGCACGACATGCACGAAGTCGACGCCGCCGCGCGGGAGGCCGCTGGCGATCGAGCGGAAGGTGCGGCCGCCGTCGTTCGTCACGAACGCGTACGGCGTGAAGTCGCCGCGCCGGTGGTTGTCGTAGGTGACGTAGAACGTGTTGATGTCGTGGTGCGACGGCTCGATGCGCGAGACGTAGGTCCCGGCCGGCACGCCCTGCACCGCGGCGGTGAGCTCGGTCCACGCGCCGCCGTCGTTCTCCGTCTTCCAGAGTCGGCCGTCATCGGTGCCGGCGAAGAGATAGCCCGGTCGCAGCGAGGACTCGTTGAGCGAGACGACGGTGCCGAAGGTCTCGGCGCCGGTCGCGTCGATCGTGATGCCGCCCGTCGTCCGCGTCGAGACGCGGATCTTCATCGTGTCGGCGTAGCTGAGCTCCGGCGAGATCGGGTACATCCCGTCGCCGCGCTGCACGCTCTTCAGCACGCGGTTGGCGCCGAAGTAGAGCGTGGAGGGATCGTGCGCCGAGATGAAGAACGGCGTGTTCCAGTTCCAGCGCAGCTGCAGCGCGGCCGAGTCGGCCTTCTGCCGCGCGCGGAGGTCGGCGATGAGGCGCGTCTGCGCCGGCGTCGCCGCCTTGGTCGTGTCGCCCCGCACGACCATGATGCTGTCCTCCCACGCCATGTACTGCGGCCGGTAGTTCGGCTTCTGCAGCCCGGTGCGCTGGCCGGTCGAGACGCGATACCGCCCGATGTTCCCGCCCTGCGACTCGCCGTAGATGATGTCGGGGTCGGTCGGGTCCTGCGCGGTGACGAATCCGTCGCCGCCGTTGAACGTGAACCACATCGAGTTCGTGATCGAACCCTGCCGGCGCCGGCTCGGCCCGCACCAGCTGCCGTTGTCCTGCAGGCCGCCGCAGATGTTGTACGGCACGGCATTGTCGAACGAGACGTTGTAGAACTGCCCGACCGCGAAGACGTTCGGGAAGATGTAGTTGCCGCCGTTGTCGTTGCTGATGCCGATGCCGCCGTCGTTGCCGACGATGTGGCGCTGCGGGTCCTTCGGGTCGATCCACTGCGCGTGATGGTCGACGTGGATGCCGACCGTCGCGTTGCGCGCGTTGCGGCCGCCCTCGTCCGACACCTTCACCGGCGTCGAGGAGAACCAGACGCGGTCGGGGTTCGTCGGGTGGACGCGCACCTGCGAGTAGTAGAAGGGCCGCGTGTTGTCGGTCGCGGTGCGCTCCCAGGTGCGGCCGCCGTCGGCCGAGCGGTAGAGGCCGCTCTTCAGCTGCTGCGGGCGCGCGCCCGCGGCGGGCCGCGGGTTCAGCGTCGAGTCCGCCTCGATGAGCGTGTACATGATGTCGGGGTTCGACGGCGCGATCGCGATCTCGATGCGGCCCTTCACCGTCTCGGGCAGCCCGCCGCCCTTCACCTCGGTCCACGTCTCGCCGCCGTCGGTCGACTTCCACAGCGCCGAGCCGGCGCCGCCCGAGCGGAGGAAGTAGGGGCCGCGCAGGCGCTGGTAGCTCGACGCCCACACGACGTCAGGATTGCGCGGGTCGAGCTCGACGTCGACGAATCCGGTCGAGTCGTTGATGAACTTCTTCAGCAGCCAGGTCTCGCCGCCGTCGGTCGTCTTGTAGAGGCCGCGCTCCTTGTTCGTGCGCCACGCGGCGCCGAGTGCGGCGACCCACGCGATGTTCGGGTTCGTCGGGTGGACGACGATGCGGCCGACGTGCTCGGTCTCCTTGAGGCCGACGAACTTCCACGTGAGCCCGCCGTCGGTGCTCTTGAAGACGCCGCCGCCGGGCGACATCGAGTTGCGCGAGTTCGGCTCGCCCGTGCCGAGATACAGGACGTTCGTGTCGCTCGGCGCGATCGCGAGGTCGCCGAGCGAGGCGACGCCGTAGTTGTCGAAGACGGGGCGGAAGGTCACGCCATTGTTCGTGGTCTTCCAGACGCCGCCCGCGGCGGCGGCGACGAAGAAGGTCCGCGAGGGCCACGGGATCCCTTCGACGTCGGCGATGCGGCCCGCCATGTTCGCGGGGCCGATGTTGCGCCATCGCAGGCCGTCGATGACGGCCTGGTCGATCTGCTGCGCCTGGGCGGCGCTCCCGAGGAGGAGCGCGAGCCCGGCGCAGGCCGACAGTGGTCGGTGCAGTCGCATGGGTGACTCGGTGGTGATGGTGGGAACGGTGCAGCAGGGGGAAATGATGCCGCGCGCCGCGGCGGACCCGAGGTCGCTGCGGCGCGCGGGGAACGGCACAGCCTAGGGGCCGGAGGTGCGGCCGGGGGCGGGCGAGGTGCCGCGGCCGCCGGTGGCGGGGCGCGGCGGCGCCGACAGGCTCGAGTCACCGGCGCCGGGCAGGAGCGCGCGCGGGATCTCGAGCTCCTCCGGCGTCGGCAGCTTGCGCTCGCGCGTGAAGCGGCGGCGCGCGCGGTCCATCGCGTTGATCCGGCGGACCCACGTGACGATCTCGTTGTCGTACCGCGCGAGGTTGTTCTGCAGCCAGTAGGGCCGGTTCTCCTCGCGCCAGCTGCGCTCGAAGAGCTCGCGCGTGAGCACGTAGCCGTCGCGCAGGTCCTGGAGCCGCCCGTTGATGCCCGACAGCTCCGCGAGGTCCTGCCACGTGGCGGTGCCGGCGCGCGCGGCCGAGTCGGCGCGGGCGTACGCGAGCGCGACCTCGTCGGCGAACTGGAACTTCGCGGCGAGCCAGTCGAGGCGGCGCGCGCCCAGCTCGAGCGCGTCGAGCGCGCCCAGCTCGCGGAGCTGCCGCTGCCGGCGCGCCTGCGCGACCTTCACGAGCGCGCTCTCCGCCTGCACGCGCACGCGCGAGAGCACCGGTCGAAGACGCACCAGGTCGACCACGCCCTCGTCCGAGAAGGGGTCGACGAAGAAGAGGTAGCTCGAGCCGTCGCCGGCGCGCGACTCGCTGAGCGCCGCGTGCGCCGCGTCGAGGTGCCGGTGCGCCGCGTCGATGAGGCCGCTGGTGTCGCCGTGGAACTGCAGGCCGTATGCGTCGCGGAAGCGCGCGATGTCGCTCTCGCCCTCCTGCCACGACGCGGCCGCGCCGAATGCGATCCCGAGCCAGGTCTGCTCGAAGATCGCGTCGCCGTTGTCGTCCCACGTCGTGTTCAGCATCCCGGTCGCGCCCGCCGCCTGCCCCTCGCGCGCGAAGCCCTGGATGTTCGGCAGCGCGATGTTGTTGTTCGGCCAGACGCGGTTCCAGCTCGTCACGCCCGGCGCGACCCATGTCTCCATCCCCGCGTCGCGGAACGGGCGCAGGAAGCGGTCGAAGTCCTTCGCCCGCGCGTACTCCCAGCCCACCGCGATCATGTCGGGCGGCAGCTGTGAGACGAGTGCCGGCGAGTTCATCGCGATGTCGCCCCAGAAGAGGAACCGCTTCCCGGGCTTCCGCAGCGCGAGCTCGATCTCCTTCAGGTACTCGATGTAGACGGGACCGATCCCCGCCGGGGCGCCGCCGGCCGAGTCCACTCGCGCCTTCGTCTGGCCCTTGCCGAGCTCGAACGTCTCGTCGGCGCCGATGTGGACGAACGGCCCCGGGAAGGTCGAGTCGATCTCGGCGAAGAGCCGCTTCGTCAGCTCGAGCGAGCCCGGCTGGCCCGGCGCGAGCACGTGCCCGTGCGCCGTCTCCGCGAGCGGTGCGTAGAGCTCGAGCTTCAGCGCGTGGTGCAGGTGCCCGAACGTCTGCTGCTGCGGGATGATCAGCACGTGCAGCCGCTTCGCGTACTCGACGAGCTCGGCCGCGTCCTCGCGCGTCATCGCACCCCCCGGCGGTGCGATCAGCGGGTCGCCACGGAAGGCGAGCGTATGCTCGAAGTACGGCGAGAAGACGTTGAGCTTGAGTGCGGCGAAGCGGCGCAGCTGCCGCTTCTGGTACTCGAGCGTCGGCACCGGCCCGCGCGAGAGATCATCCTGCACGCCGCGCCAGCGCATCGCCGGCCAGTCCTTGATCAGCGCCGGCGTGAGCGTCGCCTGGTCGGCGGCGCCCGTGAAGAGCTGCTTGAGCGTCTGCAGCGCATAGAAGACGCCGGCGTCGCTGGCCGCGACGACCGCCGCGCCGGTCTCGTTCACCGCGAGGACATAGCCTTCCTCGCGCATCGGCTGCTCGAACGTGAGCTGTGCCGTGCGCAGCACCGCCTTCGCCGCGTCGGTGCCCTCGCGGTGGATCGCGACGGTGAACGAGCGCTCGGCCGGCGTCACGTCGGCGCGGAAGCCGCGCTCCCTCATCGTCTCGACGAACTCGCGGGCTGCGGCGCGGTCGTCGGCGTCGGTGATGGCTGCGAAGCCGATCGTGCCGCGGAACCGCACCGGCGCGCCCGCGGCCGCCACCTCGCGCGGGGCCGGGATGAGCCGCGGAGCCTGTGCGGCCGCGCCACGAGTGAGCATCGACGACAGCAGGACGGCCGCGCATGCGGCCATCGTGGTCTGTCGCAGCGACCCGGCTCTCATCCGCCCAATGTGCGCCACCATGAGAGGCGCGACAAGTCGCGGAAAGAGCGGAACGTCGGAGGTCGCTGGACGCAGTCCCAAAGTCTGATTAGCTTAGTCGTGAGATGAAATCTGACCTGGAGCCCGCCACCGCCCTGCCGCCGCTGCCCGAGGCCGACCGCCCCGCGCTCCCGCCGCAGGACGTCCCGACCGCCACCGCGCTCAAGCTGTGGGTGGTGCTGTCGCGCGCCTACGCCTCGGTCCAGGAGCACCTGCTCGCGCAGGTCGATCTCCATTGCCTTACGCCGGCCGAGTTCGGTGTGCTGGAAGTGCTGCACCACAAGGGCCCTCTGCTGCTCGGCGACGTGCAGAAGCGGACGCTCGTCTCGAGTGGTGGCGCGACCTTCCTCATCGACCGGCTCGAGAAGCGCGGGCTCGTCGAGCGGCGGATGTGCGAGACCGACCGCCGCGCGCGATATGCAGCGCTGACGCCGGCCGGCCGCGCGCTGATCGCCGAGATCTTCCCGTCGCACGCGGAGGCGATCCGCCGCGCGATGTCGGGGCTCGGGCTGGCCGACCAGCGAAAGGCGACCGAGCTGCTCCGCGAGCTGGGCCTGGAGGCCTCGGCCCTGTCGAAGCCGGGCGAATAGGTGCTCCAGAAGGGGGGTTGACACCCCTTTTCTCATTGCTTAATATCTCAGTAGTGAGAAGTGCACAGGAGGAGCAGATGAACACTCTCAGGACCCTCGGTTTCCATCACATCACGCTCGTCGCGTCGGATGCCCGCCGCACGCTGGCGTTCTACCACGAAGTGCTCGGCCTCCGGCTGGTGAAGCAGACGGTGAACTTCGACGACCCGTCGAGCTACCACCTCTACTTCGGCGACGCGACCGGCGCGCCCGGCACGATCGTGACGTTCTTCGAATGGCCGCAGGCGCCCCGCGGGCGGTACGGAGTGGGCGGCGTGCACCATCTCGCGTTCTCGGTGCCGACGTACGAGGCGCTGCTCAAGTGGAAGCGGCGGCTCTCGGACCGCGGGCTCGCGGTCAGTGGCCCGATGCCCCGCGGCTACTTCACGTCCCTGTACTTCCGCGACCCCGACGGCCAGGTGCTCGAGATCGCGACGGCCGGCCCCGGCTACGCGATCGACGAGCCGGTGACCGCGCTCGGCCGCGGCGTGATGCTGCCGAAGCCGTCACAGCTCCCGGGCACGCGGAACGAGGCGGAGATCGTCGCGACGACGCACCCGGAGCCGGTGCCCGTGGTGACGCCGGAGATGGCGCTCACCGGGCTGCATCACGTGAGCGGCATGACCGACGACATCGAGCGCGCGAGCGACTTCTACCAGGAAGCGCTCGGGCTCACGCTCGTGAAGAAGACCGTCAACCAGGACGACCCGGAGACGCCGCACTGGTTCTGGGCGAACTACGACGGGCAGCGCGTGCTCCCTGGGAGTGGATGGACGCTGTTCGGCTGGAGTCCGAAGCACCCGAAGGCGCGCGGTGGCATCGGGCAGACGCACCACGTCGCCTTCCGCGCGAAGGACGCCGAGGAGCAGCTCGCCTGGCGGGACCACCTGCTGTCGATGGGACTGCCGGTGTCTCCGGTGATGGACCGGACGTACTTCCGCTCGATCTACTTCCCCGCGCCCGACGGCCAGCTGCTCGAGATCGCGACCGACGGCCCGGGCTTCTCGGTCGACGAGCCGGCGGAGTCGCTCGGGGACGCGCTGAAGCTCCCGCCGTGGCTCGAGACGGAGCGGACGGAGATCGAGGCGGCGCTCGGGCCGATCCGCTGAACGACGCAGGACCACCAACGCATCACACCGAGGCGCCCCGAGCGGGGCGCCCACACACCACCCGCAGCAGCGAGGACCCTACCATGCAGTGGACCATCGATACGACCCATGCCAACGTCGACTTCTCCGTGAAGCACATGGCGATCTCGACCGTGCGCGGCGCCTTCAACGTCTTCTCGGGCACCGGCTCGACGAACGAGGACGGGATGCCGGTCGCCGTCGCGATGCAGATCGACGCGGCGAGCATCTCGACGAACAACGAGCAGCGCGACGCGCACCTGAAGTCGCCGGACTTCTTCGACGTGGCGAACCACCCCACGCTCACCTTCAAGTCCACGCGGATCAGCGGCACGAAGGACGACCTCACGATCGCCGGCGACCTCACGATCCGCGGCGTCACGAAGCCGGTGACGCTCAAGGGCGAGATCGCGCCGGTCGTGAAGGACCCGTGGGGCAACCAGCGCACCTCGCTCGTCGCGACGGGGAAGCTCTCGCGCGAGCAGTTCGGCCTCACCTGGAACATGGCGCTCGAGTTCGGCGGCGTGATGGTGAGCGACGAGGTGAAGCTGCACATCGAGGCCGAGGCCGTGGCGATGGCGCCGGTCACGACCTGACCGAGCGGGCGCGCACGGGCTATCCTTCGCTTCCCACCGAGCGGAGAGATGGTCCGTGCGTTCGCCCCTGCGGTCGATCCTTGCCCCCCTCGTCGCGGGCGCGCTCGCCGCGGCGCTCGTCCCTGACCACGCCGCCGCGCAGGGCGGGGGAACCCCGGCCGCGCGGCACAACGTCCGCGTCCCGCGGCTCGCGATCCGCAACGCGACGATCGTCGACGGCAACGGCACGCCGGCGCGCGGCCCCGCCGACATCCTGATCGTCGGCGACACGATCGCGCAGGTGGTCTGGCTCGATCCCGTGGCGGTGCGCTCGGGCCGCGCGCGGCGCCCGCAGGCGGATGCCGAGATCGACGCGACGGGGAAGTTCGTCCTGCCGGGGCTGATCAACGCGCACGCGCACCTGCAGTCGGACCGCGCGGGGATGCCGCAGCCGTACGACTACACGCTGAAGCTCTGGCTCGCGTCGGGCATCACGACGGTGCGCGAGGTGGGCGCCGACAGCACGCTCGGCCTGCTCAACGCGCGGGCCGCCGAGCGGAACGGCGCGGTCTCGCCGCGCATCCATGCCTACCTGCGCTTCGGCGGCGCGCGGACGCCCGACGAGGCGCGGGCGCGCGTGCGCGCGCTCAAGGCGCAGGGCGCCGACGGCATCAAGATCGTCGGGCTCGACCGCGACATCCTGATGGCGATGCTCGACGAAGCGAGGAAGGTCGGCCTCCGCGTCGCGCACCACGTGGGCGTCGAGGAGACGAACGCGTGGGACGACATCGCCGGCGGCACGACGACGATCGAGCACTGGTACGGGATCCCCGATGCGGCGATCCCTGACAAGCGGCAGCACTTCCCGAGCGACTACAACTACAACGATGAGACCGACCGCTTCCGGTGGGCCGGCCGGCTCTGGCGCGAGGCCGACCCGGCGCTGCTCGACTCGGTGATGCGCTCGATGATCCGCGCGAACGTCGGCTGGGTGCCCACGCTCGACATCTACGAAGCGAGCCGCGACCTGCAGCGCGCGCAGACGCAGCCCTGGTTCCGCGACTACCTGCACCCGGCGCTCGAGGAATACTTCAAGCCCGACCCGGCGAACCATGGGTCGTACTTCATCGGCTGGAGCTCGACCGACGAGGTCTACTGGAAGGAGAACTACCGCATCTGGATGGGCGCCCTGCGCCGCTTCGAGCAGATGGGCGGCACGATCGCGTGCGGCGACGACGCGGGCTTCATCTACCAGATGTACGGCTTCGGGCTCATCCGTGAGATGGAGCTGCACGCCGAGGCGGGGTTCAACCCGCTGCAAGTGGTGCAGCACTGCACGGGGAACGCAGCGCGCCTGATGGGTGAGGAACGCCGGCTCGGCCGCGTGCGCGCGGGGTGGCTCGCCGACCTCATCGTGGTCGACGGCAACCCGCTCGAGGACCTCAAGGTGCTCTATCCCACCGGGACGACGGCGATCGTCGACGGGCGCGCGGTGCCGGTCGGCGGCGTGCAGTGGACGATCAAGGGCGGGATGCCGTACCACGGGCCGACGCTGCTCCGCGAGGTGGGGGAGATCGTGCGGGCGGCGAGGGCGAGCCGGTAGGACGACAGATGCGAGAGGTGAGATGTGAGACGTGAGAGGCACCACCACCACGTGAACAGGTCCATGGCGATGCTGCGTCGGTCCGCTGCCGTCCTCCTCCTCGTCGCGCTGGCGCCGCCGGCCGGCGCCCAGGCGCCCACCCTGCCGCTCCGCCAGTCGGCGCTCGACGCCTCGGCGCGCGACCCGAACTTCCGGCTCCCGCTCGACTCGACGGTCAACGGCCGCTGGCTCGGCGGCGGCGTGACCGCACCCCGCTGGGACGCCGAGGGGGCGTGGGCGTACTTCCAGTACTCGCTCGATCCGCAGCCGATCACCGTCGGCAACGCCGCCGATGACCCGTGGTGGCGCATCTCGCGCGACGGACGTCGCGTGGAGCGCGTGGAGCGTGCGGCCGCGCTCGCGGTGCCGCTCAACATGCAGCACACGCGCGACGCACGGCGCGCCGTGTGGTTCCACCGCGGCGAGCTGCGCTATTGGAAGCGCGGCACCGCGGGTTCGCGGCTGCTCCTCGCGCGTGCGACACCGATCAGCCCGGCCTGGACCGCCGACGAGCGTGAGGTACGCTGGACGGAGAACAACGACGTCTGGGCGATCGACCCCGAGACGGGCACGATCCGCCAGCTCACGCGCAGCTACCAGCAGCGCGACACCGCGCGCGCGGACCGGGCGCGCGCCGAGCTCGTGCGCGAGCAGCTCGACATCTTCGACTTCGTCAAGAAGCAGAAGACCGACCGCGACTCGCTGTTCCGGCGCGGCGTGACCGACCGCGCACCGGCACCGGTGACGATCCCGTTCAAGGAAGGGGAGACGATCTCGTGGCTCGAGGTGCCGGCGAACGGGAAATACGCGACCTACCTCATCACGCCGCGCGTGCAGCCGACGCAGGTGACGTTCAGCGACTACGTGAACGATTCGGGCTACGTCGTCACGCGCACCTCGCGGGCGAAGGTCGGCGAGCCGGTCGCGGTGCGGCGCGCGATGATCGTCGCCGCCGACCCGCTCGCGACGCCCGACTCGGTGAAGGCGATCGCGGTGGAAGCGGACACGGGCAAGTTCGGCGGCAAGCGCGTCACCGCCGTGCGCTCGCTCTGGAACGACCAGGGGACGCGCTTCGTCGTCGAGTTCCAGTCGCTGGACCACAAGGACCGCTGGATCGTGCTCGTCGATCCCGCCACGGGGAAGCACGAGCGCGTGCTGCACTGGATCCATGACGACGCCTGGTTCGGCGGCGCGGGGCAGGCGCAGGGCTGGCTCGGCGCGTCCTGGTTCGAGTTCCTCCCGGACGGCGAGACGCTCGCGTACACGAGCGAGCAGACGGGATGGGCGCATCTCTTCCTCGTCGACATGGCGGGGACGTCGCGACAGCTCACCGCCGGCGACTGGGAGATCCGCTCGATCACGCGCTCGACCGACGGCACCAAGTGGTGGATCGGCGCGGGCGTGGAGCACCCGAACGAGCAGCATCTCTACGAACTGCCGCTCCGCGGCGGCACGCTCGCGCGCGTCGACGGGCTCGGCGAGGGCGAGATCAACCCGACGCCGTCGCCTGACGGGCAGGTGCTCGCGTTCCGCTGGGCGAACCCGCGCGAGCTGACCGACCTCTACGTGCAGCCGCTGCGCACCGGCGCGGCCGCGACGCGCGTCACGCGCTCGGGCACCGACGTCTTCTACCGGACGCCGTGGCCGGAGAGCGAGTTCATCTCGTTCCCCGACGCGAACGGCAAGCCGGTGTTCGCGCGCGTCTACAAGCCGCTCGTCACGCACGCGAACCATCCGGCGGTGCTCGAGATCCACGGCGCCGGCTATGCGCAGGGCGTCCACAAGAGCTTCGCCGGCTCGGGCGCGCACGGCGGCGCCCAGACGGCGCAGTACCTCGCCGCGCGCGGCGTCACGTACGTCGTCCTCGACTACCGCGGCAGCTCCGGCTACGGCCGCGACATGCGCACCGACATCTACCGCTCGATGGGAGACAAGGATGTCGGCTCCGCCGTCGCGGCGATCCCCGTGCTGCAGCAGCGGTACGGCGTGAACCCCGGGAAGGTCGGACTCTTCGGCTGCTCGTACGGCGGCTTCTTCACCCTGATGGCGCTCTTCCGTCATCCGGGCGTGTTCCAGGGCGGCGTCGCGCAGTGCTCGGTCACCGACTGGGCCCACTACAACCACGGCTACACGGCGCGCATCCTCAACGGCTCGCCAGCCGAGGACACGGCGGCCTACCGCGCGAGCTCGCCGATCTACTTCGCCGAGGGGCTGCGCGACCGGCTGCAGCTGCAGCACGGACTCGTCGACAACAACGTGCAGTACCAGGACGCGGTGCGGCTCGTGCAGCGGATGATGGAGCTCGGGAAGGACTTCGACTTCGTCACCTACCCGATCGACGCGCACGGCTGGCAGTCGCGGTGGGCGCGGATCGACTCGCAGCGACGCATGATGGCGCTCTGGGACCAGGTGCTGCTGCGATGAGCTTCGCGCCCGGCCTGCTCAAGGATCGCGTCATCATCGTCACGGGCGGCGGCACGGGGCTCGGCCGCGCGATGGGCGAGCGCTTCCTCGAGCTCGGCGCGACGGTGGTGATCGCGTCGCGGCGCGAGCCGGTGCTGCGCGCCGCGGCCGACGAGATGATGGCGGCCTTCGGCGGCACGGTGCTGCCGCTCGCGTGCGACGTCCGCGACCCCGACGCGGTCGACCGGATGGTCGACGCCGCGTGGTCGCGGTTCGGCGGCGTGGACGGCCTCGTCAACAACGCGGCGGGCAACATCGCGTCGCCGACCGAGCGCCTCTCGCACCGCGCGGTGGATGCCGTGCTCGGCATCGTGCTGCACGGGTCGATGTACTGCACGCTGGCGCTGGGGAAGCGCTGGCTCGCCGCCGGACGGAAGGGCCGCGTCCTGAGCATCGTGACCTCGTACGCCGAGGGCGGGAGCGCGTACGTCGTGCCGAGCGCCGCGGCGAAGGCGGGCGTGCTCGCGATGACGCGCTCGCTCGCGGTGGAGTGGGGGCCGCGTGGCATCACCTGCAACGCGATCGCGCCGGGACCGTTCCCGACGAAGGGCGCGTGGGACCGGCTGCTGCCCGACCCGGCGATCCTCGGGGCCGCGCTCGACCGCATCCCGGTGCGCCGCGCCGGCGAGCCGCGCGAGCTCGCCGACCTCGCGGCCTTCCTGATGAGCGACCTCTCGCTCTACATCAACGGCGACTGCATCACGATCGACGGCGGCGAGAAGCTGAAGGGCGGCGGCCAGTTCTCGTGGATGTCGTCGCTCACGCCCGGGCAGTGGGCCGCGCTCGAGGCCTCGGCGCGCGGCGCCACGCAGCGCGACCGCGCATGACCGCGCCCGTCGCCGAGATCCGCGCCTTCATCGAGGCGAAGGCGTTCCCGCTCGAGCGCGAGTTCCTCGCGCGCCCGTTCCGCGAGATGGTCGCGCCGCTCGCCGCGCTCCGCGAGGAGGTGAAGCGGCTCGGGCTCTGGGCGCCGCACCTGCCGCGGGCGCTCGGCGGCCGCGGGCTCACGCTCCCCGAGTTCGCCGAGGTGAGCGCGGTGCTCGGCGAGACGCCGATCGGCCACTACCTGTTCAATTGCCAGGCGCCGGACATCGGGAACCAGGAGCTGCTCCACTCGCACGGCAGCGACGCGCAGAAGGCGCGGTGGCTCGGCCCGCTCGTGCGCGGCGAGACGCGCAGCTGCTTCGCGATGACGGAGCCGGAGCACGCCGGCTCGAATCCCGTGTGGATGGACACGGTCGCGGTGCGCGACGGCGACGACTACGTGATCACGGGGCACAAGTGGTTCACGTCGGCGGCGGACGGCGCGGCGTTCACGATCGTGATGGCGGTGACCGCGCCCGACGCGCCGCCGCACAAGCGCGCGAGCCAGGTGATCGTGCCGATGGACGCGCCCGGGCTCACGCTCGTGCGCAACGTCCCGGTGATGGGGGAGGGCGGCAGCGACTACTCCAGCCACGCCGAGCTGCGCTTCGACGGCGTGCGCGCGCCGGTCGCGAACCGCATCGGCGCCGAGGGGGCGGGGTTCGCGCTCGCGCAGGAGCGGCTCGGCCCGGGCCGCATCCACCACTGCATGCGTTGGCTCGGCATCTGCGAGCGCGCCTTCCGGCTGATGGTCGCGCGTGCGGCGGCGCGCGAGCTCGCGCCGGGCGAGCGCCTCGGCCAGCAGCAGGCGGTGCAGCACTGGATCGCCGAGTGCCGGGCCGAGATCGACGCCGCGCGGCTGCTCGTACTCGACGTCGCGCACCGCATCGAGCGCGAAGGGGCGGCGGCGGCGCGCGACGGCATCTCGCTGATCAAGTTCCACGTCGCGGGCGTGCTCCAGCGCGTGCTCGACCGTGCGATCCAGGTGCACGGCGCGCTCGGGATGACCGACGACACGCCGCTCGCGTACTGGTACCGGCACGAGCGCGGCGCGCGGATCTACGACGGCCCCGACGAGGTGCACAAGTCGGCGGTCGCGCGGCGGATCCTCGAGGCGGCCGGGATGCCGAAGGGCACGCGGTGAGCGAGGGGACGGCCGACACGCGCGCCGTGCGCGCGGGCGAGGAGCTGCCGCTCGCGCCGTTGAACGCCTGGCTCGCCGCCAACGCGCCGGCGCTCGGCGCGGTGCAGTCGGTGACGCAGTTCCCCGGCGGCTTCTCGAACCTGACGTACCTGCTGCGCTGCGCGCAGGGCGAGGCGGTGCTGCGCCGTCCGCCGATCGGCGTCGCGCCGGGGAAGGCGCACGACATGCCGCGCGAGGCGCGGATCCTCTCGGTGTGCGAACTGCGCGGCATCCCGGCGCCGAAGGCCTTCGCGACCTGCGAGGACCCGGCGGTGATCGGCGCGCCATTCTATGTGATGGAGCGCGTGACCGGACTCATCCTGCGCGGGATCGCGGCGCCGCCGGCGATGGGCCCCGACGCGTTCCGCGCGCTCTGCCACTCGTTCGTCGACACGCTCGTCGCGATCCACGGCGCGACGCCGGCCGACCCGGTGATCGGCGGGCTCGGCCGGCCGATGGGTTACGTCGGGCGCCAGGTGGACGGATGGACCGAGCGCTGGCAGCGCGCACGCACGGACGACGTGCCGGCGATGGAGTCGCTCGCGGCCTGGCTCGCCGAGCGGCAGCCGGGCGAGAGCGGCGCCTGCCTCGTGCACAACGACTACAAGTACGACAACCTCGTGCTCGACCCGGTGCGGACCGACCGCGTGATCGCGGTGCTCGACTGGGAGATGGCGACGCTCGGCGACCCGCTGCTCGACGTCGGGACGACGCTCGCGTACTGGGTGGAGGCGGGCGACCATCCGGCGTTCCGCGCACTCGGGCTCGGCATCACCGCGGCGCCGGGGAACCTGACGCGGGCGGAGCTCTGGGCGCGCTACCTCGAGCGCGCGGGTCGCGCGATGCGGCCGATGGGCTGGTATCACGCGTTCGGGCTGTTCAAGGTCGCGGTGATCGCGCAGCAGATCTTCGCGCGCTACCGGAAGGGGCTCACGAAGGACGAGCGCTTCGCGCGATTGGGCGACGCGGTGCGGCTGCTCGCGGAGATGGGGAGCGCGACGGCGGCGGCTTGAGCGCCGGTCAGCGCTCCCAGGGGCGGACGGTGCGCGCGAAGAGGTAGAGCGCGCTCTGCAGCACGATGGCGCCGCCCCAGACCGCGATCTCGAGTCGATAGAGCTGGCCCCAGCGCCTCGGCTGCTCGTTGAGCCGGACGAGCTCGATCTCGTTCTCCTCGCCGAACCACGGATGCCAGACGAAGGGCTGGCCTTTCCGCTTCCGCTCGAGCCGGCGGACGAGCCAGAGCACGAAGAAGGCGGGGCCGATCAGTCCGAGCGGCGGGCGGGCCGCCGGGAAGAAGGCCTTGCCCGCGACGTCGAGCATCAGGTACGGGATGACGCTGACGAGCGACCAGAGCCACAGCAGTGACCACGTGAGCGCGCGGCCGACGTGCCACCCGTAACCCTGGACATACACGAAGGGCGAGCGCATGACAGGAGTACGCGCGAGCCGCCCCGAGGGTTACGCGTCAGTCGAAGCGCCGTTTCGCCGTGATACTGGTGCGCGGCGCGCCGGAGAGGGCACGCACCAGCCGGTCGAGCGCGGGGAGTGCGGCGGCGAGCGCCGCGCGATCGGTGCGCGGGAGCGCGCGCAGCCCGTGCGTGAGCGCGCTGAGGCGCCGCGTGCGCCCGTCGAGCAGGAGCCGGGTGGCGGCGGCGGTGGCCTCGAGGCGCGTCGCGCGCGCGTCGTCGGGATCGGCGGTGCGGCGGAGCCAGCCCTCGGCCTCGAGCTCGGCGACGAGTCGGGACATGGTGGGCGCGCTGACCTGCTCGGCGGCGGCGAGCGCGCCGAGCGAGGACGGCCCGCCGAAGACGAGGACCGAGAGGGCGGAGAGGCGCGCCGCGGAGACGCCGGTGGCGGCGTCCTCGCGCCGCAGGAGCCTCAGGAGGTGGAGCGCGCCGCGGTGGAGCGGCTCGGCGGCGGGGTCGAGCGCGGTCGGGAGCGGCGTGGCGCGGGCGCTGCGGCTGCCCGCGGCGTCCGTCCGCCCGCCCCCTCTTGCGCGCCGCGCCGTCATGCTGGATAATATTTAGCATTGCTAACTAAATCGCAAGCGCCGCCCGGCGGCGCGCAGGGGGGAACGATGACCGGCATCCGGCTCGGCAGGATCCAGCAGGTGGCGCTCGTGCAGCATGACGTCGCGAAGGCGGTGCCCTTCTACCGCGACGGGCTCGGCCTGCCGCTGCAGTTCGAGATGAACGGGCTCGCGTTCTTCGATGCGGCGGGCGTGCGGCTGATGCTCACGCAGCCGAGCGCCGAGGAGTTCGACCACCGGAACTCGATCCTCTACTTCGACGTGCCGAGCGTCGACCAGGCGTTCGCCGACCTCAAGGCGCGCGGCGTGCCGTTCACCGACGAGCCGCATCTCGTCGGCAAGGCGCCGACCTACGAGGTGTGGATGTGCTTCTGCAAGGATCCCGAGGGGAACGTCATCGGGATCTCGGAGCAGCGGGCGCTGGCGGGCGCGACCTGACCCTCGCGGCCGGCGCGCCTGCGGCGCGCCCGCCGGTCAGTGCTCGTAGAGCTCGCGCGACAGGAGCAGCTGGATGTGCTCGCTCGACTCGCTCTCGATGGCGGCGACCATCAGCGGCAGCGAGCCGTCGGGCCGCACCATGCCGCGGATCTCGTCGTCGAGCGCCGCCGCGAGGTCGAGCACGTCGTCGCGCGCGCCGGCGAGCCGCATCTGCGCCTGGAAGGCCGAGCGGCCGGGCGCCGATGAGAAGGAGACGCGCAGGCGGGCCGCGGGGCGCGGCGCGCGCGCACGGATCTCCTGCTCGATCATCTCGAGCCGTTCGGCGCGGAGCATCGCGCTCACGCGTTCGCGATGGACGTGGCTCTGGGCGGCGGCGATCATCGGTGCCTCGCTGGCTCGGGTCCGGGGCGACTCCCCCCGATCCAGCCTTGCAAGCTTCGCGCCCGTTCCGCCCGGGCTCCGGGCACCCACCCGTACGGGTGGGTGCCCCAGTGACTTAGCTCACGCGGCGGGCACTTCGAAGAGCCCGGCGGCCCCCATCCCGCCGCCGATGCACATCGTCACCATCCCCAGACCGCCGCCCCGCCGCCCCAGTTCGTGGACCAGCTGCACCGTCAGCTTCGCGCCACTCGCGCCCAGCGGATGCCCGAGCGCGATCGCGCCGCCGTTCACGTTCACCCGTGACGTGTCCATCTGCAGGTCCTTGATCACCGCGAGCGCCTGCGCCGCGAACGCTTCATTGAATTCGATGAGCTTCACGTCGCTCAGCGCGACGCCGGCCTTCGCGAGCGCCTTCGGCACCGCCTTCACCGGACCCACGCCCATGATGTCGGGCGCGACGCCGGCGGTGGCGAAGGTCACGAAGCGCGCGAGCGGCTTCAGGCCGAGCGCCTTCGCCTTCGCGCCGCTCATCAGCAGCACTCCCGCGGCGCCGTCGCTGAGCGGGGACGCGTTCCCCGCGGTCACGGTGCCGCCCGGCTTGAAGGCCGGCGGCAGCTTCGCGAGCCCCTCGAGCGTC
>CAZIDS010000031.1:0-17954 GCA_964537945.1 uncultured Gemmatimonas sp.
GGTCTCGCAGCTCGCGAGCGCCGCGTTGCCGTCCATGCCCTCCACCGAGCGCCCGAACCAGGTGTCGTTCGACACGCGGTACCAGTGCGCGCCGTCGCCGCAGGCATCGGCGCGCGACGGCACGTTGAACTCCACGCGTCCGTCGGCCACCGCATTCACCCGGCGTTCCAGCGCGCCGCCCTGCGAGAGGGCGGCGCCGGCGAAGATGGTCCCCAGCGCGACCGCGCCGAAGCCCAGCACCACGGGCCTCACTTGTCGATCAGCTCCAACAGGAGCTGCGTGGTGCGGGGATCCTTCTTCGAGTTGAGCGCCGAGATCGCGGCGCGGCGGAGCTGCGGGTCGGTGCCGGTCTTCACGATCTCGATCAGCTTGTCGGTCGCCTCCGGCTCGGCGCGCTGCCCGAGGAGCTCGACCACTTCCTGGCGCGCCGAGCGGCTCGACGCGTTGTCGTACAGGCGCGCGAGCGCGGCGATCGGGAGCTCGCGCCCGAGCCGCTGCAGGATCGTGTTGCGCACCTCGGCCGGCTCCTCCTCGCGGCCCACCATGGTGCCGAGCCACGTGCGCGTCGGCTCGTCGGTGGCACGGGCGAGCACGGCGGCGGCGGCGGTCTTGAGCCGCGTCGTCTCGAGGCGCGGATAGACGCCGCGCAGCCAGGCCGCGTCCTCGGGCGAGATGCGACGGTCCTCGTCGTCCCAGCGGGCACCCTGGCCGGCGACGGTCAGTGCGCGCGCCGTCTCGCGCGCCGCGGCGCGCGCATCGGCGTTCGCGGCGGCCTGCGCCGCCGCGGCGGCGCGCGCCTCGGCGCGCGCTTCGGTGGTGGCGAAGCCGCCCACCGCGACCGGAGCGGGCGGGGCCATCGGCGCCATCGGGGCCGGCGCGACCATCGGCGTCGCGGGCACCGGCGTCACCGGCAGCGGCACCAGGTTCTGGCCGTCATAGGCGTATGCGGTCTGGCCCGGGCGCAGCGCCATCGCGCGCGGCGTGCAGTCGTTGCCATCGCACGCGTACGCGTACGAGAAGCCGGCACGGCGGTCGAAGGTCTGGATCGCGTCGAGGCGCAGGCGTTCGGGAGCGGCCGTGCGTTCCACCAGCGCCTTGATCGCGCTCTTCGCCGCGGGCACCGACATCGTGCCGAGGGCGCGCACCGCGGAACGGCGCAGCGTGAGCGAGGTGTCGTTGCGGACGATGCCGTCGAGCGTGCCGGCGGCCGCGTCGGTGTTCGCCTGCGCGACGTAGCCGATCGCGTCCGAGCGGACCGACATGTTCGGGTCGCGCGCGATCACGTCGTTGAGCCGCGCGCGCTGCTGCGCGTCGCCCTTGGTGCCGATGATCATCACCGCGTTGCGGCGGAGCGAGACCGAGCACTCGTCGCGGCGGTCGAGCACCTTGGCGAGGATCGGCATCGCGGCGGCGGGATCGTTGTGCATCAGCGTGTTGAGCGCCGACGCGCGCACCGAGAGTTCCTCGCTGTCGCAGGTGCCGGCGTCGCGGTTCGCCTGGTCGCGCAGGGCGGCCTGCGCCGCGGCGTCGCCGCGCGAGGCGAGCGCGCCGTTGATGCGCGCAATGAGACTCTCCGCCTCCTCGCTGCTCCCCGCGCTGGGGAAGCGGCTCTTGCGCGACTCGAGCGCGGTGCGCGCCTCGCGCAGGTCGGCGGTGTTGCCGATGCGATACAGCGAGAACGCCTGCCAATACAGGGCGTCGGCGGCGTAGCGCGACTGCGGCGTGCGGCCGGCGACGTCGGCGAACATGCGCGCCGCGCGGCGCCATTCGCCGCGGTTCAGCAGCGAGCGCGCCTCGCGATAGACGGAGTCGGCGGGATCCTGCGGGAAGCGGGCCTGGAACTCGGCGACCTTGAAGTCGTCGAACAGGCCGCGCTGCGCGAGCGGGGCCCACGCGACCGCCGGTGCGGCCGGCGCCGGAGGCGCGTCGGGGGCGTCGACCGGCGTCGGCGGGAGCGGCGTCCAGGCGCGCGCCGGCGCCTGCTGCGCGAGCGCGCTGGTGAACGGGAGCGCGAGGAGGAGGAACGGGCGGAGCTTCATGATGGTCATCCCTCAGTAGCCTTCGGCGGAGATGGACGCGGCGACGGTCCGCAGGCGCGGCACCATGTCGCGTTCACTCACCGCTTCGGCGATGAACGTGAGTTCGTCGGCGCGGGGCGCCGTGCGGAGGCGCGCGACCTGGGCGAGCACCAGCTCGAGGTCCTCGAGCAGGGCGCGCAGGCGCGCATCGGAAGCGGCGGGGGAGTCGAGCAGGATGCGCGTCGTGCCGAGCAGCTGCGCGGCATCGGAGACGAAGCGCTCATCGCCGCGCAGGCCACCGGCGCGGGCGGGGTTCGAGACGGAGTCGAGCAGCGCCACGGTACGGGCGATGTAGTCGTACGTCGCGCCGCGGACGGGGTCGGCGATCACCACGGTGCGCGCGGCCGAGTCGGCCGGCGGTCCAGCGGCGACCTGCGGCGACGCGGGGGCTCGCGAGACTCGCCCGAGGCCGAAGCCCACGAGCAGCGTCGCCGCGATCCCGATCGCCGGCCGCAGCCAGCGCTGCCGTGCCGGCCGGATCACCTGCGCGGGGAGCGGCGCGTCGAACGCGTCGCGCTCCACCTTCGACCAGATCGCGTCGAAGTCCGCCGCGGGCGGGATCCGGTAGCTCGTCTTCGCCTCCCTGAGGAGGTCGTCCAGCCGTTCATCCGTCATGGCCATCCTTCTGCGGTTAAGCGAAATCCTTCAGTGACTCGCGGAGCCGGGCTCGCGCCTCGAACAGCCGCGCCTTGCTGGTCCCTTCGGCGCACCCGAGCATCGTGCCGATCTCGGAATGCGTGTAGCCCTCGACGTCGTGCAGCAGCACCGTCATCCGGAGGCCCTCCGGCAGCGCGTCGATCGCCGCGTGCAGGCGGACCTTGAGGTCGGGATCCGCCTCGCGGCCCGGCGCCGCGTGCTCGTCCGCGTCCTCCAGCACCTCCTCGCGTTCCCGGATCCGCCGGACCTTCCGCATCTGGTTGAGTGCGGTCGTCACGGCGATGCGGTGCAGCCAGGTCGTGAAGGCCGCCTCGCCGCGGAATCCGGCGAGCTGCGAGAAGGCCCGCACGAAGACGTCCTGCACCAGGTCGCACGCCAGCTCTTCGTCCCCGCAGATGCGGAAGACGAGACGGTGCACGCGCCGGGCGTGCCTGTCGTAGAGCGTCCGGGCCGCGATCCGGTCCCCCGCCACGCAGCGGGCCACCAGGGTCGGCTCGTCCAGTCCCGCGTCCGGGGCCGGCAGTGCGATGGCAGGGCTTGTCATCGGTGTCGGCGAGTTGGACACAGGGGTCCCGGAAAGCGTTGGGGTCCGGCGGGCCGGCGGCGGGGGCCCCGGCGGCCTCCCGAAGTGACGGTCGGGGGTGGCCGGGGAGGGGGGCGAATCGTCCTACGGGCGCCAACCCTCACATAGGAAGCATCCCCGATGCCCCGGCGTCCAGTTCGGTCCCTCGCCCTCCCCCTGTTCGCCGGCATGGCCGTGCTCGCGGCCGCGTGCGGCCAGGGCGCCGACGCCGGCGCCGCCCGCCTCGACAGCCACGTCTTCACGAACGAGCAGGCGGGCATCGCGATCGAACTGCCCGCGCTGTGGGCCGGCCGCTACGACGTGAAGGACACCGTCACCGCGCCCGCCGAAGGCCTCGAGCGCGAGCTCGCCCTCTACTTCCGCAAGAACGATTCGAGCGACGCCGAGGCGCCGCTGCTCGTGGTGCGGATCTTCTCGAACGCGGGATGGGGGACGGTGAATCCCGATTCCGCGGGCGCGTGGTGGGGGACCGTCATCGCTCGCGACGGCGCGCGGACGGTGATGGCGAAGCCCTCGCCGGCGAATCCGCTCAAGCAGGGGACGGCCGATGCGCTCGGGTACGACTCGCTGATGATGGAGCTGCTCTCGCGGCAGATGCGGGCGTCGCTGCGGGCGCCAGGACGATGAAGGTCGAAGGATGAAGGATGAAGGAGTTCAACCTTCATCCTCCGTCCTTCATCAATCATCAGTGCTCTCGCCTACGACCGATCGCGCCGGACAAGGAGCTTCTTCCCCTTGATCCTCGTCTTCCCAAGCACCTCGACGATCGCGTCCGCGAGCGTCTCCGGCACCTCCACGATCGAGTGCCGGTCCCAGATCGTGATCGCCCCCACCGCGCTCGAGTCCACTCCCATCTCGCCCGTGATCGCGCCGACGAGGTCGCCCGGGCGGATCTTGAGCTTCCGTCCTGCGCCGACGTAAAGCCGCGCCGGCGTCCAGTCGGTCGCGGGTCGCGCGGCGCGAGGTCCCTTGGGCCCCTTCGCGCCCGGCTTCGCGCCCGGCTTCGCGCTGAACCCGGCGCCCTCGGCGCCACCGCGCGCCGCCTTGTCGTCGCGCCGCTCCTTCCGCATCGCCTCGCGCTCGCGCGCCGGGTGACGCTCCTTGTGCACCGTCGGCGCAGGGATCTCCGCCTCGTCCTTCCCGCCGTCGGCCCCGAGACCGAGCTTCGCCGCCGCCGCCGCGATGTCGAGCATCTCGAACTCGGTCGCGAGCGTCGCGACCACGCTCCGCCACGGGTCGAGGTCGCCCTGCAGCACCGCCTCGCGCAGCGAAGCGGTCGCAAGCTCCATCCGCCTCGCCTTCAAGTCGGCGACGGTCGGCACCTGCGCGACCTCGATCGCCGTCTTCGTCACGCGCTCGATGTTCTTGAGCATGCGGTGCTCGCGCGGCTCGGCGAGCGTGATCGCGACGCCGGTGCGGCCGGCGCGCCCCGTGCGCCCGATGCGGTGCACGTAGCTCTCCGCCGCCGCCGGCACGTCGTAGTTCACCACGTGCGAGACGTGCGAGACGTCGAGCCCGCGCGCCGCGACGTCGGTCGCGACCAGCAGCTCGCTCGCCTGCGAGCGGAAGCGCTTCATCACACGGTCGCGCTGATCCTGCGAGAGCCCGCCGTGGAGCGCCTCGGCGTGGTAGCCGCGGCCGTTCAGCGTCTCGGTGAGCTCGTCCACCTCGGTGCGCGTGCGGCAGAAGACGATCGCGCTCGCGGGCTGCTCGACGTCGAGGATCCGCGCGAGCGCCGCCATCTTGTGCGCGCGCGGCACCATGTACGCCACCTGGCGGACCTTCGCCACGCTCCCGGTCTTCACCGCGGCGGCGTCGATCCTGATGACTTCGGGATTCCGCAGGTGCTTCTTCGCGATCTCGGCGATGCGCGGCGCGAGCGTCGCGGAGAAGAGCGCCACCTGCTTCTCCGCCGGCGTCTCGGCCAGGATCGCCTCGAGGTCCTCGGCGAAGCCCATGTCGAGCATCTCGTCGGCCTCGTCGAGCACGACGGTGCGCAGGTGGCCGAGCCAGACCGTCTTGCGCCGGATGTGATCGAGCGCGCGCCCCGGCGTCGCGATGATCACGTCGGCGCCGCGCTTGATCGAGCGGATCTGCGCCTCCATCGGCGCGCCGCCGTAGACCGGCACCGCGACCGCGCCGAGCTGCTTGCCGTACCGGTGCACCGCCTCGGCCACCTGCATCGCGAGCTC
Organism: uncultured Gemmatimonas sp.; assembly: GCA_964537945.1. GTDB lineage: Bacteria > Gemmatimonadota > Gemmatimonadetes > Gemmatimonadales > Gemmatimonadaceae > Pseudogemmatithrix. The sequence continues at coordinate 5,511 of CAZIDS010000031.1, forward strand.
ACGCGTGGGGACGAGCACGAGCGCGCTCGTGCGCTCACGCGGCGGCGCGTCGGGGCGGAGCTGGTGGAGCAGCGGCAGCGCGAAGGCGGCGGTCTTGCCGGTGCCCGTCGCCGCCTGCGCCAGCACATCGCGGCCGCCAAGGAGCGTCGGGATCGCCGCCTGCTGGATCGGCGTCGGCTCCTCGTAGCCGAGCGTGCTCAGCGCTTCCAGGACGCGCTGATCGAGACCGAGGGAGGCGAAGCCGGCGGGGGGAGCGGACATGCAGGAAGCTACTGCTTCTTGGCCGCACGAGGGATGAAAGCCGAAAGATGAAGGTGGAAAGCCGAACGGCGATGCGGAGCGTTGGCCCCGGCATCGCCGTTCAGCTTTCCACTTTCAACCTTCAGCCTTCATCTCACGTCCGCCCGCGCCGCCTCCCTACACCCCGTGCGGACTGAGCTGCCCCGCCCTCAGCATCTGCCGGTACTCCCGGAACCCGATCATCCGCTTGTTCGCCTCGTCCCACAGCGTCAGTCGCAGCGTGCGCCAGGCGGTCCTGAACGTCAGCACCGGTGCCTCGGCGAAGATCGGGTTCTCCTCGTGCGCGCGCTTGAGGCGGTAGTTCGGGATCTTCGGGCCCAGGTGATGCACGTGGTGCAGCCCGATGTGGCCGGTGAACCAGTTCAGCCAGCCCGGCAGCCGCAGGTGCGAGGAGCCGGTGATCGCGGCGGTGGCGTAGTCCCACTGCTGACCGCGTTCCCAGTAGGCCTCCTCGAACTGGTGCTGCACGTAGAAGAGCCAGATGCCGAACGCGCCGGCGAGGTACATCGCCGGATAGTAGATGAGGAAGACCGATTTCCAGCCCGCGACCAGCACGAACATCCAGGTGAGCCCGACGATCGCGAGGTTCGTCATCCAGATGTTCCACTGCTGCTTCGCGCCGGTCGCCGGCCCGTTCAGCTTGAAGCGCTGCAGCAGCATCAGGTGCATCGGGCCGATGCCGAAGAGCACGAACGGATGGCGGTAGAGGCGGTACTGCAGCTTCCGGAAGCGCGAGAGCTTCTGGTACTCCTCGACCGTCAGCGTCGTGATGTCGCCGAAGCCCCGGTGGTCGAGGTCGCCGGCCGACGCGTGGTGCAGCGCGTGCTCGCGCCGCCACTGCGCGAAGGGCGTGAAGGTCAGCACGCCCATCAGGAAGCCGATCGCGTCGTTCGCCTGGCTCCACGGCAGGAAGCTCGCGTGGGAGCAGTCGTGCATGATGATGAACGAGCGCGTCTGGAAGCCGATGATGAGCGGGATCATCAGGAAGGCGGGCCAGAACCAGCGCTCCATCAGCCAGTGCGCCGCGTACAGCGACGCGGCGAGGCCGAGGACCGTGACCACGACCTGCCGGAACGAGCGCACGGCATCGCCGCCGGTGTAGCGCGCGATGATCTTCCGCCACTCGCTCGCCTCGAAGCGGCGGACAGGGCCGGGAGTGTCAGGGGTCTTCGCCATCGGGGTCTCCTGAGGGTCCTGCGAATCTACGGTCGGCCGGCCGGGACCGCTCGGTCCCCGCTGCCGGACCGCCGGTTCACTGGACGTTCGTGACGGTCACGGTGAAGACGAGGATCGAGTAGGCCGGGATACCGGTCCGCGGCTCGTTCCAGTAGCCCAGCGCCGGCGGGATGATGATCTGCCGCGTGCCGCCGACCTTCATCCCGCGCACGCCCTCGTCGTAGCCCGCGATCACCGCGCCCGTGCCCGTCGCGAAGCTGATCGTGCCGTCGTCGAACATGCTGCCGCTGCGGAGGTAGCCGGCGTAGTTCGTCGTGACCGTCTTCGTGCCGGTGTCGGGCACCGTCGTGCCGGCGCCGACGACCAGGTCGCGGTAGTAGAGCCCGCTCGCCGTCTTCGTCGAGGCGGCGAGGTCCACGTTGAGCGACGGCGCGAAGTTCGCCGTCTCGATGTTCGGGATGAACGGACTGCTCTCGACGCAGCTCGCCGCGGTGAAGAGCGCGGCGCAGAGGGCGAGAAGGAGGCGGAGAGGACGCATCGGAAGGGACTGAGGGGAGGACCCTGAAGGATAACGGCTATACCCCCCGGATTGGACCCTGCGCCACCCTTCCCGCCCGTCAGTGCGGGCCGGCCGACCCCGCCGAACGGACTGTCCCCCGCAGGAACTCGACGCGCAGTTCGGTCCAGCCGCCAAGCTGGTAGAACGCCACCCGCACCTGGTGCCGTCCCGGCGCGACCGGCGCCTGCATCACTTCGCTGCCGCCGGGTTCCTTGCGATCGAGCACGAGTGTCCCGTCGATCCACACGCGCGCCGCGTCGTCGCTGATCACCTGCAGCGTGTGCGCGCCCTCGGGCACCTCGATGGTCGCTCTCGCGTCGAGCGCCCACCGCTCGAGCGGCAGCCCGAAGCGCGGGCGGTACCACATGTAGTCGAGCCGCTGCTCGCGCCGCGCCATCGTCGGCGTGCCGGCGAGGATCGCGTCGAGGTTCCCGGCCGTCTTGTGCGGATCGCGCAGCGTATCGCTCCACGCGAAGTACTTCACGTCCCAGTCGGTGCGCACCTCGCGCCGCTCGAACGTGAAGCGCACGGGCACGCCGGCGGCCGTGCGTGCGCCGCGCGGCGAGACGGTCGCCGCCCCCGTGTACTCGAGCGTCACGCCCCAGTCGTGCTCGCGCTCGGCGAGCGGGCGCACGACGAGCGTGTCGCCGATCGCGCCGCTGCGCGCGGAGAGGCCGCGCACACCGTCCATCGCGACGACGCGCCAGCGGCCGGCGGGCCCGAGCGTGCGGAGCTGCACCGCGTCACGCAGCGTGTCCACGGGCCAGAGCTTCGGCGACCTCCAGTCGAACGGCCCCCACTCGTCCACCACGATGGCGGACCGCTCGCGGCGCGGCCACGGCGCGGCGGGGATCTCGCGCGGCATCGCGGCGAACGCGGCGGGCAGCCGCGGCGCGAGCGAGTCGTAGACGCCGGCGAGCAGCCGCTGCGGCCCGCAGGGCGGCGCCGCGAGCCCGGAGCGGTCTCGGTTGCCGCTGGTGTCGAGCGGCGCGGTCTCGCTCACGCGCCACGTCGTCTTGTGGTCGGCGAACCCGTTGTTCGTGATGCGGTAGTCGCGGCTCTTCGTGTCGCGGTGCTTCGGATAGCCCCAGTCGGACGGCTCGATCGGGTTGGCCCAGAGGTAGATCGCCGTCGTGTCGCCGCGGAAGTCGTTCCGCGTGACGGTGTTCCGCTGGCCGTGCTCGATCGCGATGCCGACGCGGTTGCGCGCGAAGCAGTTGCCGGTGATCTCGCTCTCGAACGAGTAGCCGCCCCAGACGCCGTGGTCGTTCCCCTCGACGACGTTCGCGATGAAGCGGTTCCGGCTGAACGTCGCCTCGATGCCGTTCGTCGGCGCGAAGGAGAAGTCGTTGCCGAAGTAGAGATTGTCGTTCGCGCCGCCTTGCCCCGTGTCCATCGTGCTCTGGCCCGCCCACAGGAAGAGCCCGTCCCCCGAGTGCGTGACCGAGTTCCACCCGATCACGTTGCCGGAGCTCTGCTCGTACATGAGGATGCCGGCCGAGTCCTGGCCGCGGCGGTACCAGCCGTGCGAGTAGCCGCGCACGTTGTAGTCCACGCGGTTGCGCACGATCGTGTTGCCGCTCGCGCGGTACATCCCGATGCCGAGCCCGGAGTTGAAGGCGAAGACGTTGTCGCGCACGACGACCGAGTCGGTGCGCGTCATGAGCAGGGCGTTCATCCCCTGCACCGCGGTGTTGCCGCGCAGCTCGCCGCCCCGCACGTCCTCGAGGTAGATCGCGGCGCCGAATCGCATCCACTCGCGCTTCTCGTTCTGGTGGTACGAGAGCCAGTCGATGAGGCTCTCGTGCCCGACGAGCGAGAAGAGGCGCGGCTTCCAGTTGTGCGAGAGGTCGTTGCCGCTGAGCGTGAGGCCGCGGGTGCCGCGCGCGAGGATGCCGATGAAGTAGCCGCGGACGGTCGCGCCCTTGATGGTGACGTTCGTGCCGCCGTCGATCCGGATCGCGACACCGCGCGCCTGGTCGGGGTCGGCGTCGCGTGCCGTGCCCTCGAGCGTGACGCCGGTGAGGTCGAGCGTGATGCCGTCGCCCTTCACGGTGACGAGCGCGGAATCCGTCGACGCCGGCGCCTGCAGCCGATACGTACCGGGCGTGATCCGCGCGCTCGACGTGACCACCATCCCCGCCGTCAGGGGGATCGTGCGGGCCTGCGCGGCCGCCGCGCGCGCGATGCCCAGGCTCAGCAGCGCGACGCCGACGCACCGCAGCGACTTCACCACGAGAGTCTCGGGGATCACGGGGACATCCTTGCTCGGAGTGAGGTCCACTACAGATGCCGCCGCGGCGGCACGATCAGCGCCCCGAAGAGCAGCCCGCCGGTGAGCGCCAGCAGCGCCGCCAGCACGGCGACCAGCGTGTCGAATCCCACCGTGTAGTCCTTCTCCATCACGAAGCCGAGGGCGCGGAATCCCACGCTTCCCGGCACGAGGAGCATGATGCCCGGCAACCGCACCAGCGCCCCGGGGCGTCCGCGCAACCTTCCATAGAGGTTCGCGAGTGCCGCCATCGTGAGCGACGCGAGGAACACGCCGCCCGCGAAGGTGCCGCTCCCGAATCCGAGCCAGCTCCCCGCCACGCGCGTGAGCACGTAGCCGAGGATCGCCGAGCCCATCACGAGGGGGACGTCGCGCTTCTCCGCCTGGAAGAGGATCGCGAAGCTCGCCGCCGCCATCACCGACGCCACCACTTCGACCCACGCCGGCAGCTCCATCGGCTGCGCGATCGCGGCGGTCCAGCCGATCGCGCCGAGCACCTGCGTCGCCGCCACCGAGCCGAAGGTCAGCTTCAGCAGCACCGTGAGCGCCCCGGCGAAGCGCGTCGTCCCCGTCACGAGCTGCTGCGTCGCGAGCTCCGTCACCGCCGTCGTGAGCGTGAGGCCCGGCATCAGCACGATCAGGGCCGCGACGATCACCGTCTGCAGCGAGATCGGCGCGATGAAGTGCGCGAAGAGCGTCGCGACGGTCGTCGCGATCAGCGCCGCGAGCGCCTCGTGCGCCGCCGCGAGGTTCGGCCGCGTCGCGCTCATGATGGTGAGCCAGCCGATCATGAGCCCGAGCACGAGCGCGACCGCGATGTCGAGCCAGCCGGTGCCGAGCAGGCCGGCCACGGCCGCCGACGCCAGGCCGAACGCGCCGACCACCTTCAGCTGGCGCGCCGCGGTCATCGGCCGGTCGAGCGACCGCATCCGCTCCCACGCCCCCTCGAGCGTGAGCGAGCCCGCGATCACGTCGTCGGCGACCTTGTCGAGCCGCACGAGCGCGCGGAGGTCGATCTGTCCCGGCTCCAGGCGCAGCACGCGCGTCTGCTGCGTGCCGTGCAGCACGTCGGCGTCGGAGAGCGACAGGAGGAGCCCGGTCGGCGTGCTCCAGATCTCGGTGTTCACCCCGAGGGCGCGCGCGGTCGCGCGCACCGCGCCCTCGAGGCGCTGTGCACTCACCCCGGCGATGTGCAGGCGGCGCGCGAGCTCGCTCAGGAAGCGCACGCGTTCGTTCAGCTCGTCGCGCGGGCGGTCCTCGGCCCGCCGCCGCGGCGTCAGGTCCTCCGGGGAGTCGGCGGCGGCGGGCGTGCGCGGCGGCATCAAGTGACCCGGATCGTCGGTTCGACGCGAACGGTGCCCTTCACCGAGTTCGCGATGTAGCACTCCTCGTGCGCCAGGTGGTGCATCGCGAGGAACTCCTCCTCGCTCGGCGCGCGCTCCTTGAACGTGACCAGCGGGCGGAGCGTGAACTCCGTCATCTGCTCGCGTCCATCCTCGCCGCGGCGCAGTTCGCCCTCGGCCGGGTCCTCGTACGACTCGACCGTGAAGCCCGCGCGCGACGCGTAGGAGAGGAAGAAGAGCATGTGGCAGCTCGAGATCGCGCCGACCAGCGCTTCCTCGGGGTCCATCGCCTTCGCGACGTGCCACGGCGCCTTCACCGCGTGCGGCGACGCGCTCGCCGGGACCGCGAGCCCCTCGTCGAAATGGATCGTGTGACCGCGCGAGTAGCGCTGGTTCAGGAACTCCTGTTCACCGCGCAGCCATTCGACGCGGGCGTGGTAGGTCGACACGGCAGATGGGAGATGTGAGATGGGAGATGAGAGAGAACTACTATGGAATGCGGTGGGCGGGAAGGCGCGGGCCGCGCCGCCTTGCGTCTGCCCTCTCACATCTCACATCTGCCGTTCTGGAACCTTCCGGACCCTGCGGCGGAAGAACGGACTGTCGCGCCGCCCTTCCCCTCTCCATTATCCCGCATCCGCCACCCCCTCCGAGAGACCCCGATGCGTCCCCTCCTCGTCTCCGCCCTCGCCTTCACCGCCGCCTGCGCCAGCTCCGGATCCTCGGCCGCGCCCGAGTCTGCGCCGGCACCGTCGCAGCCCGCACCGTCGCAGGAGGCGCCGCGCCGCGCCCCGCAGCCGACCACGACCGCGACGCCGACCGTCAGCACCAACCGCGTCGTGACCGCGAGTGGCCAGACGCTGCAGATGAACGCGATGAACATCGACCTCGACGTGAAGCTGTTCGTGACCGGCAGCGTCGACGAGGCGTGGGCCGTGCTCCCCGGCGTCTACCAGGAGCTCGGCATCCCGCTCACGATGAACGACAACGTGCGCAAGCAGCTCGGCAACACGGGCTGGCGCGTGCGGCGCTCGATCGGCCGCGTGCCGGCGCAGCGCTACCTCGACTGCGGCTCGAGCGGCTCGATGGAGAACGCCGAGACGTACCAGCTCAACCTGTCGATCGTGACGACCGTGATGCCGAACCAGAACGGCGGCAGCGTGATCAGCACCGCGCTGAGCGGGATGGGGAAGAACCTCGTGACGTCGAGCAGCGCCGAGGTGCGGTGCGCGTCGAAGGGCGACCTCGAGCTGCGGATCCGGGACATGGTGCAGAAGGCGCTCTACGCGAGATGAGACTCGGTGAAGGTTGAAGGATGAAGGATGAAAGGGCGGCGCGGATCCCGGGATCCGCGCCGCTTGTCTTTCAGCCTTCATCCTTGAGCCTTCATCGGCGATCAGAGCGATCTCTCGATGAAGGCTTCGATGTCCTCTGGCACCACCCGCGTCCCGAACCGCCGAATCACCTTCCCGTCCCGCCCGACCAGGAACTTCGTGAAGTTCCATTTGATGCCGGTCGTGAACAGGAAGCCGCGCTTCGCGCGCTTGAGGTGCTCCCAGATCGGGTGCGCGCGCGGCCCGTTCACTTTGATCTTCTCGTAGATCGGGAACGTGACGTCGTAGGTGAGCCCGCAGAAGCTCGCGATCTCCTTCGCGTCGCCGGGCTCCTGCTCGCCGAACTGGTTGCAGGGGAAGCCGAGGCAGCTGAAGCCGCGCGGCGAGAACTTGCGGTGCAGCGCCTCGAGGCCGGTGTACTGCGGCGTGTAGCCGCAGTGGCTCGCGACGTTGATCATCAGCAGCACCTTCCCGCGATGCTCGGCCAGCGTCGTCGCGCGGCCGTCGAGCGTGTGGATCGGGACGTCGTAGATCGGATGGGGCGCGGTCATCGGAGTGGCGTGGCGGTTCGGTCGCGGCCGGTCGCGCTCAGGCGTCGAGCGCGACCGGGGTGAGCTGCGGGCGCTTCGCGGTGACGCCGTCGCCCGAGGAGCGGCCACGCGCATGGCGCACCACCCAGGGGATCAAGTACTTCCGGGTCCACCGCAGTTCCTGGCTCGCGCGCTGGACGAGCGACGCGCGGCGGCGCGGCGGCGGCGGCACCGACCACGCGTCGCTCGAGCCCGGCAGGCCGAGCGCGTGCGCAAGCGCGGCCGCGATCCGCGTGTGGCCCTCGCTGTTCGCGTGCAACCGGTCCTCGCTCCAGAAGCGCGGGTCGCCCGCGAACGGATGCAGCGCGAGGTCCACGACGAGCGTGCCGGTCTCGCGCGAGACGTCGCGCACCGCCGCGTTGAACTCGTCGAGCCGGTCGCGCAGCCGCGCCGCCACCGGCATCACCTCGGAAAGGTCCGGCATCGTGATCGTGAGCACCGTCGCGCCCGCGTCGCGGAAGGCCTGCTGCATCGCGCGGATGTCGGCGATCACGCCGTCGAGCGCGAAGCCGCGCCGGATGATGTCGTTCGTGCCGCTGAAGACCGTCGCGAGGTCGGGGCGCATCGCGAGCGCGGGCGCGAGCTGCTCGTCGCGCACCTGCCGAGTCTTGCGGCCGCGGATCGCGAGGTTCGCGTAGAGCAGCGGCTCCGATCCCGGCAGCGCGTCGGCCCGCGCGCGCGCCACATGCTGCGCGAACCGGTCCGCCCAGCCGCGATACAGGCCGTCCGATCCCGGGATCGCGTCGTCCAGCCCTTCGGTGGAGGAATCGCCGATGGCGACGTAGCGCGCGAATGCCATGCGACCGAATGGTAGTCGAGGCGATGGATCCGTGTGGCCGGCCGGGCGTCCGCAGCCGATCATGCCGGCGGACTGCACCCGGCAGTCCCCGGTGATTACATTGTAATCACCTGTCACCCGAGGACTCGATGAGGTCGCGCTTGATCCGGATCGGCAACTCGCGGGGGCTCCGCCTTCCCAAGCCGCTGCTCGAGCAGGCCGGACTCACCGATGAGGTCGAGATCGGGATCGAGGACGGCGCGATCGTCGTGCGCGCGGCGAAGCGCCCGCGAGCGGGATGGGCCGAGTCGGTGGACCGCCTCGGCGCGGGACCGCTCCTCGATCCGCCCGCACCGACGAGGTTCGACGAGGAGGAGTGGACGTGGTGAGGACGGCGCCGATCCGCCGGGGCGAGGTCCATCTCGTGAGTCTCGACCCGTCGATGGGACGGGAGATCCGCAAGACGCGGCCCTGCGTAGTCCTCTCGCCCGACGACCTCAACGCGCGGCTCGGGACCCTCATCGTCGCGCCGCTGACGACCGGGGCACACCCGTACGCGTTCCGCGTGGCCTGCCGCTTCTCCGGGCGCGATGGGCATGTCGTCCTCGACCAGCTGCGCACCATCGATCGTGCGCGCCTCGTCCGCCGCCTCGGCGCGCTCAGCGGCACCGCGCTCGATCGCTCCCTCGAGATCCTGCGGGAGATGTTCAGCGACTAGGGCGCTTTCGAGAGCGAGTCGAGCTGCGCCTGCCGCGCCTTGGCCGAGTCCTGCGCGCGGAGCGCGCCCTGCACCCCGGGCGCGCCGGGGAGCTTCGAGGCACCGATCGTCGAATCCACCTTCCGCTGCTGTTCCGGCGTGCGCGGCGGCGGGGGCGGCGCCTTCTCGCCGCAGGCCGCGGCGCCGATGGCGACGGACGAGACGACCAGCGCGAGCAGGATGGCGGGACGGCGCATGCGTGACTCCGGTGGGGGACTCACGGGGAAGCTAGCCATTCGTCGCCCGGCATGATGCGGCGCATGAACGCGTCGAAGAGCGGCACCGTGAACGCCGTCTCGCCGAAGTTCGGCGACCAGACCATCCCCTTCGAGATCAGGTTCGCGCGCACCGGCGCGACGTTCGCGCTCTGCTTGCCCAGCGCCTTGGCGATGTCCCCCGTGCGGTGCGGGCCGGCGCCGAGCTCCGCCATCGCGCGGAGGTAGCGGCGCTCGGTCGGCGTCAGCCGGTCGAAGCGCACGCGGAAGAAGCTCTCGTCGAGCGCCGCGATCGCGAATCGCTCGGCCAGAATCACGTCGTTGAGCGTGATCGGCGACGAGGTCGCGATGTCCCAGGAGTGCTTCCCCCACTCCTGCAGGAAGTAGGGATAGCCCTCCGTACGCGCGACGATCCGCTCGAGCGCGTCGTCGGTGATGTCCACGCCGAGGTCCTGGAGCGGCTTGCCGATCGCCACGCAGGCCGCGACCGGCGAGAGCGCGCCGATCTCCGGGAAGTCGAAGAGCCGCTCGGCGTACGACTTCGCGTCGCCCATCCGGCCGCGCAGCAGCGGAAGTCCTGCGCCGACCAGGATCACCGGCAGCGTGCGCTGCGCCGTGCGGTGGAGCGCCGTGATCAACGCGGCGAGTTCCTTCTCGGGGACGTATTGCAGCTCGTCGATGAAGATCGCGAGCGCGGTCTCGGCCTTCTTCGCCGCCTCGCCGGCCGCTTCGAGGAGCGCCTGGAGGTCGTGCTCGAGGTCGCCGTTGTCAGCGAGGCCCGGCTCCGGGTCGAGATCGAGGCCGACTTCGATGTCGTGGTACTTCAGCTTGAGTCCCTTCGCGAAACCGGCGAGCGCGCGGAGCGCACGCTTGGCGAGATCGGCCGCATTCGCGTTGCGGCTGAGGCGGAGCATCGCGAGCCGGACCTGCGGCGCGAGGAGTCCAGGGAGCGACCGATCCTCGGGCGCCTCGATGCGGATGGTGTGGATCCCCTCCGACTCGGCGTCGTCGCGCATGCGGTCGAGCAGGACCGTCTTCCCCACGCCGCGGAGGCCGATCATGAGGACCGACTTGGTCGGGCGGCCGATCCGGGTGCGGCCGAGTGCGATATGGACCTGCTCGCGGAGGTCGTCGCGGCCGGCGAGGTCGGGCGGAGGAGCGCCGGCGCCGGGGGTGAAGGGGTTCTGGATCGGGTCCACGGACGAAGGATAGCTCGCGGCATCGTTATCTTCAACGGATAATCTGCCTAATGTGCTTATGTCGTTGTGGTGCAATGGTTCGGATGACAGATCCTACGTCAATACGCGTACTGCGCTTGGCTTCGCGCTGGCCGATTCTTGGGTGTCCCGAACCGGAGATCCGATGAGTCGGAACCGTTTGCTCTCGGTGCTGAGCCTCGCCGCCGTCCTACTCTCGGCCAACGCGTGCGTCTCGGCCGGCTATCTCGCGCCCGTGTTGCTCGATTCCGAGGTCGAGCGCGATTCGCTCTTCACCGGGATGTGGCGGCAGCTCGACGAGACGGGCGCGCCGTCGAATGACTCGCTCCCCATCAGCGCTGACGACGCGGGGAACTACATCCTCCGCATCGAGGATGATTCGTCCGAGGCCATCCACGAGGTGCGAGGCCGGCTCGGGTGGTTCGCCGGGCGGCGCGTGCTCGAGATCGAGCCGATCATGCGTGAGTACCCGGACATCGAGAAGACGTCGCTGTACGTGCCGGTCCGCTACCTCTTCATCATCGAGCGGCTCGACGCGCAGGCGATGGAGATCGCGTATGTGGACCCTGAGCGGCTGCGTGACTTCCTGGACGACGAGCCAACGGTCACGCCACATCTCAAGACGCGGCAGATCGACATCCTCCTGACGGGCGACTCGCTGGAGCTCCGGCGCTTCTTCGCCGACTACCTCGCTCGGCCCGGCGTGCTCGCGGAGGAGCGGATCAGGTACGCGCGGGCGCGTCCGTGAGGGTGCCCCGCAACGCGAGGACCGCGAGGGGCATCGTCACGACCGCCGCGACGAGCGTGAGCGCCGCGTAGCCGAACGCCTGCACGACGACGCCGGCGAGCGCACCCGCAGCGGCGCCGGCGAGCCCCATCACCAGGTCGGAGAGCCCCTGCGCGGCCGGCTTCAACTCGCGCGGCATCGACGCGCTGAGCAGCGTCGAGCCGCCGACCATCGTCGCCGACCAGCCGAGCCCGAGGGCGAGGAGCCCGATCGTGAGGCGCGTCGTGTCGTGGCCGGCTGTGCCGGCGATCGCACAGGCGAGGACGAGCATCGCGACGCCGCCGAGGATGACGCGGTGGCGGCCGAAGCGGTCGCTGAGGATCCCCATCGCCGGTGAGAAGGCGTACATGCCGGCGATGTGGATGCTGATCACGATGCCGACGATGCGGATGGTGTCGGCGGAGGCGTGCCCGCCGTTCATGATGTGGACGGGGGTCATCGACATCACGCCGACCATCACGATCTGCGCAACCGCGGTCGCGGCGACGCCGAGCGAGGCGTCGGCGTTCGTCCGGATCGCCCCGAAGGCGTCACCGAAGCCCGCGTGCGCAACCGGAGTCGCGTCACGCGCCGCCGCAGCGGCGCGGGCGGTGAGCATCGGGTCGGGGCGCAGGAACGCGAAGAGCAGCAGCCCAGAGACGGCGAAGAAGACGAGTGAGAAGACGAACGGCGCGGCGAGCGTCGTGATGCCGTAGGCGCCGAGGGTGCGCGCGGCGACAGGCGCGAGATTCGGGCCCATCACGCCGCCGATGGTGGAGGCCCAGACGACGAGCGAGAGGTCTCGGCCGGTGTGCTGGGGTTCGGAGAGGTCGACGGCGGCGAAGCGGCTCTGCAGACCGGCCGCAGTGCTGCCGCCGAAGAGGGCGAAGCCGGCGAAGAGGAGCGGGACGGAGTGGAGTCTCGTCGCGAGGACGACGAGCAGCGCACCGATCGCGGCCGCGGCGTAGAGCGTGCTGAGACTCGGTCTGCGACCGCAGGCTCTCACGATGCGCGCTGCCGGGATCGCGAGGAGGGCGGCGCCGAGCCAGGCGGCGCTCTGGGCGAGGCCGGAGACGCGAACGCTGACCATCTCGGCGGCGAGGAGGGCGCCGACGGACATGCCGACGGCGACGCCGA
>CAZIDS010000032.1:0-17570 GCA_964537945.1 uncultured Gemmatimonas sp.
GGGGGGGGGCGGGGGGGGGGGGGGGGGGGCGCGCCCCGCGCCGCCCCCCCCCCGCCCCGCGGTCCGGCAACGGGGGGAGAGCAGGGTGATCACGTACGAAGTGACCGCCACCGTGCGGGACGACCTCAAGGCGCGCTACGACCTGTACATGCGTGAGCGCCACATCCCGGATGTGCTCCACACCGGCCTCTTCCAGGGGGCCGAGTTCTCGCGCGCCGACGACGGCCGGTTCCGTACACGCTACACGCTCCTCGACCGCAACGCGCTCGAGCGCTACCTGGGCACGCACGCCCAGCGCCTGCGCGGCGACGTGCAGAAGCACTTCCCCGAGGGAGTCGAGTTCGCCCGCGACGTCTGGAGCGGGCTCATGGAGTGGCCCCACTAGCCGCATGCGCCGCGCCCTCGTCCTCCTGCTGCTCGCGACGCTCGCCGTCGCCGCGCCGCGCGTCGCCGCGGCGCAGGCGCACCCGTACGTCCCTGCCGACTCGCTCAAGCCGCACGAGCTCGTCGTGATCGCGCACGGCATGGGGCGGTCGCCCTTCTCGATGTGGGGCCTGAAGAAGGCGCTCGAGGCCGAGGGCTACGAGGTCTACAACTACGGCTACTCGAGCTACTGCTGCTCGATCGGCGAGATCGGCGATGACCTGCGCGGCGAGCTCGCGAAGCGCATCGGGCCGCAGCACACCCGCGTGCACTTCGTGGGGCACAGCCTCGGCAACATCGTGATCCGCTACGTGCTCACGCGCGACACGGTGCCGCCGCGCGTCGGCCGCGTCGTGATGCTCGCGCCGCCGAACCAGGGCGCGCACGCGGCGAGCACCTTCGCGCCGTACGCCGGATGGCTGCTCAAGCCGGTGATCGAGCTCCGCTCCGATTCGACCGCCACGGTGCGCAAGCTGCCCCGCGTGCACGGCGTGGAGATCGGCGTGATCGCCGCACGCGACGACCGCACGGTGAAGCTCCCCGAGACGCACCTCGATGAGGAGACCGACCATATCGTGGTCGGCGGCGGGCACTCGTTCATCATGCAGCGCGAGGACGTGAAGCAGTTCACGGTCGTCTTCCTGCGCACGGGGCGCTTCTCGCCCCCGCAGGTCACCGCCGACACGTCGCCCTGAATGCGCGGCGGCGCCGTCCCCTCGCGGTGAGCGCGCCGGTCCTCCTCTACGACGGCGACTGCGCCTTCTGCGCGCGGTCCGTGCGTTTCCTGCTCGACCACGAAAGGGAGCGCCGCGACGCGCGGTTCGCCGCGCGCGAATCCGCCGCCGGCCGCGCGATCCTCGCGCGCCACCCCGCCGCGGCGGCCACGGACTCGCTCGTCTGGGTCGCCGGCGCGGACGGCGAGGAAGGATCACTGGTGAAGTACCGGGCGGTCCGCGCGATCGCGGCCTATCTCGGCGGCGGCTGGGCGCTCCTCGGCGCGCTGGGCGTGCTGGTCCCGCCGCCCCTCGGCGACGCGATGTACGACATCGTCGCGCGCCACCGGCACCGGCTCTCCGGCGCGGATGCGTGCGTGGTCTTCACCGCCGAGGAGCGACAGCGCGTCATCGCTTGACGCGGCCCCGTCTTGACGGCGCGGGTGCGCTTCATATCGTTCGCGGCCACTCGCAGCGAACCCCCACCCGAGGCCCCGTGATGCGCACCCGCGCCACGCTCTTCGTCGTCCTGACGCTCCTCACCGCCGCCGGCGCCGACGCGCAGGGCCGGCTCGGTCCCGTCCAGCGCCGTCCGCGGCTCCCCGCAGGCGCCGACACGAACGACGCGAACGCCTACTTCTCGCACGCGCAGCGCCTGCTGAACGAGCGGCCGGCGGAGTCGGCGCTCGCGTTCTACTGGGCGGCGCGGCTCGACCCGAGCTCGTCCGAGGCGCTCGACGGGCGCCGCGCATCGGCGATCCTCGGCAAGCTGCCCCTCATGAAGCTCTACTTCGAGGGCGGGCGCCGCCGGCGCGACAACAAGGAGCTCAAGGCGCTCGACTCGCTCGAGCTCCGCGCGCTGCGCCTCGACCCGCTCTACTACCGCAAGTACGACCAGGCGATGCTGAACGGGTACTTCACGCAGATGCTGAGGCAGGAGAATCCGACCGCGTCGCCGGCCGAGATCCAGCAGTGGATCGACCAGTACCTCGCGACGGGGTCACCGAGCCTTCGCGCGTGGGTGGCGTACGGCGAGGGCCGTTTCGCGCACGCACTCGAGCTCTACGAGGTCGCCGCGAAGCAGGCGCGCAACGCCGGCTCGATCCGGCTGGAGCGCGCGCGCATCCTGGCGCTGCAGGGGCAGTATCCGGCCGCGCTCGCCGAGTTCCGCGTCGCGAGCGAGCTCCTCGCCAAGCGCGAGAACGACCGTGACGAGAATGTCGTCTTCTACGATTCGCGCGCGCTCCTCGAGCACTCGATGGGCATCATCTTCGCGCGGATGGGCCAGGTCGACTCGGCGAAGGCCGCGCTCGGCCGCGCGATCACCGAAGACCTCTCGTACTTCATGGCGCACGTCGAGCTTGGCCGCCTGGCGCTCGCCGAGAAGGACACCGCGACCGCGGTGAGCGAACTCGCGCTCGCTGCCGACCTCGCGGCCGACGAACCCTACGTGCACTACCTGCGCGGCGGGGTCCTCTTCGCCACTGGCCAGCTCCCCGACGCGATCGCCGCATACAAGAAGGTGCTCGAACTCGAACCGCTGCACTCGGCGTCGCAGTACGAGCTGGCGATGGCGCTCGAACGGACGGGCGACAAGGCGGCGGCGCGCGAGGGCTATCAGCGATATCTCACGATGGCCGCCACGCGCGACTCGCGCCGACGCGAGGCCGCGGCCGAGCGCGTCGCCGCGCTCGCGCCATGACGCGTCGCGCGCTGCGCGCGGCCGCACTCGCGGCCGCGATCGTGGCCGCATCCGCGCCGATGGCCGCGGGCGCGCAGGCGGCGCCGGCCGGCGGCGCCCTCACGCGCCCGCGCACCGTCGCCGAGGACCTGCAGCTCTTCTCGCAGGTGTTCAACCAGATCCGCGTCAACCATCCCGACTCGCTCGATTCGCATCGGCTCTTCATGGCGGCGATCCAGGCGATGGTGCGCGCGACCGATCCGCACTCGTACGTCGTCCCCGCGGTGCGCCTCTCGGCCGAGCGTGACGCCGCCTGGCGCGCGGGCCGGCTGCACCCGGTGCCGGTGGACTTCGCGTTCGTCGGCGGCGCGCCGGTGGTCGCGCGCGTCGCGGCCGGTACGCTCGCGAGCCGGCAGGACATCCTGCCCGGCGACGAGCTCATCGAGGTGGACGGGAGACCGTTCCGCGCCGAGAGCGCGTTCGAACTCGAGATCGAGCTCTCGGGTCCGCGCAACTCGATGGTCACGCTCACGCTCGAGCGCCGCCGCGCCGACGGCTCGTACGCGACGCTGAAGCGCGAGGTGAAGCGCGAGCGCTTCGCCGACGAATCGGCCGTGCCGGCGGCGGTGATGCTCAACGCCGAGACGGGCTACGTCGCGATCACCACCTTCGCGGCCGACAAGGTGGCCGAGGACCTGCGGGCCGCGGTGGATCGGCTCGAGAAGGCGGGGATGCGACAGCTGATCCTCGACCTGAGGGGCAACGGCGGCGGCAGCGTCGCCGAGGCGGCCTCGGTCGCCGGCGAGTTCCTCCCCGAGCGCGCCGTGGTGTACACGTCGGAAGGCCGGCGCGCCGCGGCGAGCGACACCGGCCGCGTGCGCCGCTCCTTCTTCCGCGGCGACCGCAACTACCCGATCGTCGTGATGATCGACGACGGCACCGCGAGCGCTTCGGAGCTCGTCGCCGGCGCGCTGCAGGACCACGACCGCGCGGTGATCGTCGGGCAGCCGAGCTTCGGCAAGTCGCTGATGATGCAGGGCTTCCCGCTCTCCGACGGCTCGGTGCTCGTGCTCGTGATCGGCCAGGTACGCACGCCCTGCGGGCGCGCGGTGCAGCGGCAGTACCGCGGGCTCTCCAGCCGCGAGTACTTCCGCGCGGCGAGCGCGGAGCGCGACACGATCGGACGCCCGACCTGCAAGTCGGACGGCGGCCGTACGCTCTACGGCGGCGGCGGGATCTATCCCGACGTCCGCACGCCGCGGCCGGCGGACCCGCCGTCCTGGGTCGCACGCGCGGGGGAGCTGGACCTCCCGATCAAGTGGGCGAACCAGTACGTGAGCACGCACGGCGCCACGCTGACGAGTGCCGAGGCGTTCGCGAAGGCCGGCGCGGTGATCGACGCGGCGGCGATCGAGGATTTCCGCAAGCTCGCCCGCGAGAACAGCATCCCCATCCCCGACGGTGACGCCGCGGCCGCGGATCTCAATCGGCTGCTGGTGCCGATGGTCGCGTTCGTGAAGTGGGGGAACGCTGGCGTCTACCAGGTGGAGGCACGGATCGACCCCGCGATCGCCGACGCGATGAAGCGGTTCGGCCAGTTCTCGGGTCGTCCGTAGGCATCTCGTGAACACCCGGCGACCAGCCGCGTAGAAGTGACGATGCGTCCCCTCGTCGTCCTTCTCGCGGCCGGAGTCGCGCTCCCTGCGGCGGCGCAACGTCCCGACGCGCCGCCCGTGCGGCCCGATTCGGTGCTCTCCGCCGGGCCCACCGGCACCGGATTCCGTGAATGGCGCGAGATGATCGCCGCCCGCGGACGCACCGGCGCGTCCTATCTCGTCGACGGCGACCGCTACTCCGTGCTCCTGATGACGCCGATGGCGGTGGACGCGCTCGCGCAGGACTCGCTGATCGTGCAGGCCACCAAGGGCTGCCAGCGCGCGCTCAGTCTCGGCGACGAGCAGGTGGAGTGGACGCGCTCCGTCGATCCGTGGACGGCCTTCGATTCCGCGGCGTACGCGCGCCCCCTCGTGGCGATCGCGATCTATCCGCGCGAGCAGCGACGCTACGACTGCCACGCCGGGAACCTGCCGCGCTTCGCCGCGCTCTCTCGCGGCGCGCTGTACGGGAGCTTCGGGCTGCCGAAGGCGGTCGAGCAGGTGGCCGCGGTCGAGGTGCGGCGCGACGGGCTGATCGAGTTCGCGGCCCTCAGCGGCCGCGCGCCGGTGACGAAGGTGACGCACACGCGGATCGTGAACGACGACGGCAGCGAGCACGTGCGCGTCTGGCTCGACCCGCAGGCCTTCGCGCCCGACGCCGAGGGCCGCGTGCCGCGGCTCGAGGTGCACGTGTTCAATCCGGTGGACCCCGAGCCCGACGTGCTCCCGATCCCCGACGTGCTGATCCGCGCCGTCTGGCAGCAGATGCTGCCGTGGCAGGCGCGGTCGCTCGACTCGACCGACGCGCAGCTGACGCCTGTGGCGGTGGACTTCGAGGTGCCGCAGGACTCGGCGCTGCGCGCGGCGTACGAGCAGTTCCGGCGCGGCGCGATGGGGGCGGCGGCGTCGGGCGCGCTCACGCGGCTGATGTTCCGGCCGCGCCCCGCGCAGCGCGAGATCCGCGACGCGATGGTCGAGGCCGCGGTGGCGTTCTCGATGCGCGACCGCGACGCCGAGGCGCTCTTCCTCATCACCGACGTGATGGAGGTCTATCCCTGCCTCACGCTCGCGCCCGAGGTGCCGCAGGCCTTGCGCGAGATGGCCGATGCGGTGCGGAAGCCGGCGCGCTGCACCTCGATCCCGCTTCCGATGGTCGCGCTGCGCAGCTTCGTGCCCGGGCTGGGCCAGGCGACCGGTCCGCTCCGCCGCCGGCTCGCGCTGACGAGCTTCGTCGCCACCGCGGCGACCTATGCCGCAGCGGAAGCCGCGCGCTCGTACGCGCGCGACTCCTACCGGAGCTACGTCGAGTACCAGGGCGGCGAGTCGCCGCGTGCGCCGGCGCGCTACCGTCGAGCGCAGAACGCGCGCGTCATCGGCAACGCGCTCACGATCGGGGCGGTCGGGCTGTGGGTCGGGTCGGGCGTGGAGGCGGTGTGGAACGAGTACCAGCACAAGCGTCGGATCGACGAGGTGCAGAACGTCGGCGCGCCGCGCCGCCGCGCGGGCGGCGTCTCGGTCGCGCCCGCCATCGCCGCCGACCGCGTCGGCCTCTCGGTGAGCTTCCGCTGATGCGCGCCCGCCCCAGCGTCCTCGCGCTCGCCGCCGCGGCCGTCGCCATCGGCTGTCACCTCGAGGAGCCGTTCGTCCGGGACAACCTCTGGGACGACAAGAGCACCGCGACCCGGACACTCACCGGCCCCGACTCGACCTTCTCCATCGGCGACACCTTCTCGCTGCAGCTCGTGACCGTGCCGGCGCTGCCGCCCGGCGCGCAGTTCGACTGGTCGGCGCCCGGCGCGGCCGACACCGCGACCCAGGTCTTCGCCGCCGGCGACGGGAAGTTCATCGTCACGCGCGCGCACGCCGGCTACGCCGTCGTGTCCCTCGCCGCGGTGTTCGACGGCGCGCAGGCGGGCTGGCAGGTCCGCGTGGGGCAGAAGCTGGCGACCTTCGACCTCTTCTGCGGCAGCGTCGTCGCGCCGGCCGCGTGCGACGCGACGCCGCTCGCGGTGAACGGCACGCGCAGCGTGCTCAGCACCATGCGCGACGCGAACACGAACGACATCCGGCGCCGGAACGAGGTGATGCTGCGCGCGACCATCGTCTCGCGCGACCCGTCGGTCCTCTCGACGTCGGTCAACATCGCGAACGCCGCCGGCACCTTCACGGTGCGCGGCGTCGCGCCCGGCGCGACCTGGTTCGTCGTCACCGTCGACGGCGTCACCGACTCGGTGCGCGTCGTCGTCGGCCCCTGAGCGTCAGCCCAGCGCGTCGTACTCCGCGGGCGTGTCGACGTCCTGCAGCGCCGCCGCCGGCCAGTCGTGCATCCGCGCCTCGGCCGCGTGCGCGCGCACGACCGCCTTGCCGCACCCTTCGCCGTGCCACGCGAGCAGCTCCGGCCAGAGGGCGCGCGTGAAGCAGAGCGGCGGCGCGAGCACCTCCCCGTAGCGCGACACCTCGAGCGGCGCGCCCCCGCCGCGCGCGGAACCCGCCAGCGCGCCGATCATCGCCGCGGTCACGTGCGGCATGTCGGCGAGCAGCACCATCGCGGCGTCGGCGTCGTCGCCGAGCGCGCCCAGTCCCGCGTGCAGCGAGGCGCTCGTCGGGCCCGTCGGGTCGGGGCTCGTCGCGAAGCGCACCGCGAGTCCGTCGAGTGCGCCGCGCGCCGCGGCGGCCTCGTGTCCGGTCACGACGATCACCGGCGCGAGTCCCGCCTCGAGCGCGCGCCGCACCGCGCGCCGGAGCATCGGTTCGCCCTCCACCGGCAGCAGCATCTTGTTCCGCCCCATCCGCCGCGACGCTCCCGCGGCGAGCACCACCGCGCCGATGCGCGGCGCGCCGTCAGCCACCGGTCGCGTGGATCGGCGCGGTGCGCTCGCGCAGCGATCGCGGCCGGCGGCCGCTCCGCACCGCGAGGATCTCGGCCACGACCGCGATCGCCACCTGCTCCGCGCCGTCGGTGCCGATGTCGAGCCCGACCGGTCCGAAGATCCGCGACTCGTCCACCGAGCCCTCGGCGCGGAGGATCCCGAGGATGCGGTCGGTGCGCTGACGAGGGCCGAGCACGCCGAGGTAGCGCGCCGGGCCCTTCAGCAAGGCGCGCAGGTAGTCCACGTCGTCCGCGAAGTGGTGCGTCATCACGACCGCGAAGCTCGTGTCATCGAGCACGACGCGCTCGCCCAGCCGTGCCGCGTCGGTCTCCACGAGTCGCACCGTCCGGGGGAAGCGCTCGCGTGCGAGGAGCCCCGGCCGCCGGTCGGCGACCACCACGCGGAAGCCGACCTCGTCGGCCACGCGCGCGAGCTGCTGCGCGTCGTCGCCCGCGCTCACGATGAGCAGCCGCGGCGGCGGCGTCAGGACGTCGACGAACCATTCGCGCCCGTCGCGCGCCTCCAGCCGCGACGCGCCGTCGCCGAGCCAGGCGGACGCCTCGGCGCCGCGGAGGACCCGGTGCGCGCGCGTGCGATCGGCGACGGAGGTCGCATCGAGCGCCGCCGCGACGTCGGTGAGCCGCACGAACGACGCCTCGTCGCCGATCGCCGCGGCTTCCGCCGATGCCGGCTCGAGCGGCTCGATGAGGATCTCGACCTCGCCGTCGCAGCCGACGCCGAGGTCCCACGCGGCGATCTCGTTCGTGCCGCCGCAGTAGGAACGCCGCTCGGCCCGCCCGCTCGCGATGACGCGCCGCGCGACCTCGCGCACGTCCTCCTCGAGGCAGCCGCCGCTGACGTTCCCAGTGGCCACGTCCGCCGCGGTGAGGAGCAGCTTCGCACCCTCGTGGCGGTAGGCCGAGCCGCGCACGCGGATCACCGTCGCGAGGGCGGCGGGCGCACCGCCCGCCGCCGACGCGTCGAAGACCTGCCGCGACTCGAGCCACTGCTTCACGCCGTCAGCTCCAGCTGAGGTCGTGGCGCGAGAGCGGGAGCGACCGCACGCGCTTGCCGGTCGCGGCGAAGATCGCGTTCGTGATCGCCGGGATCACCGGCGGCAGCGCGGGCTCGCCCATCCCCGTCGGCGGGTTCTCGGTGATGCGGAAGTGCACCTCCACCGGCGGCGCCTGCGTGATGCGCAGCAGTTCGAAGTCGTCGAAGTTCGACTGCACCACGCGCCCGCCCTCGATCGTGATCTCCTGGCGCAGCATCTCCGCGATGCCGTCGAGCACCGAGCCCTGCACCTGGTTGATCGCGCCGCTCGGATTGATGATCTGGCTGCCGACGTCGCCGGCGACCCAGACCTTCACGACCTTGAGGTCGCCCGAGTTGCTCACCTGCACCTCGGCCACCTCGGCGAAGTAGCCGCGGTGCGAGAAGTGCATGCCGACGCCCATCGCGGAACCCCTGGGCATCGTGCGCTTCCCCCACCCGGACTTCTCGGCCACGAGCTGGAGCACGCCGCGCATGCGCTCGGCGTTCACCGCCGCGGGCGGGGTGCCCTGCGCCGGCGTGATCGTCGCCGCCTGCGCGAGGAGGTCGAGCCGGAACTGCACCGGGTCCTTCCCGGCCGCATGCGCGAGCTCGTCGATGAACGACTGGTAGACGAAGGCGATCGCGTTGCTCGTCGGTGCGCGGAGGAAGCCTGTCGGCACGCCGAGCGGCATCGCGCTCACGCCGAAGCTCAGGTTCGGGATGAAGCCGATCGGGAACTCGGTGGCCGAGATGTTCGCCGCCTGCGCGTAGCGCGGGAGCTCGCCGAAGGTCGCGAAGTGGTTCTCCCACGCGACGATCCGGCCGGCCGCGTCGACCGCTCCCTTGAGCTTGTGAAAGCCCGCGGGCCGGTACAGGTCGTGCTGGATGTCGTCCTCGCGGCTCCACGTGAGCTTCACCGGGACACCGGCCTGCTTCGCGATCGCCGCGGCCTCGACCATGTAGTCGTTGCCGAGGCGCCGGCCGAAGCCGCCGCCGGAGCGGAGGATGTGGATCGTGATGTCGCCCTCGGCGATGCCGAGCGTCGTCGCGACGAGCTGGCGGCCGCCGCCGGGTGCCTGCGTCGGCGCCCAGATCTCCATCTTGCCGTCGGCGAACTTCGCGGTGCAGTTCATCGGCTCGAGCGGCGCGTGCGCGAGGAACGGATACTCGTAGCGCGCCTCGACCACCTTCGCCGCGCCGGCGAAGGCCGCAGTGACATCGCCGTCCTTGCGCAGCGACTGCGCCGGTGCGCCGGCGAAGAACTCGTCCGCCTTCGCGGCGTAGGCCGCGCTCGACTGCTGCGACGTCGGATGCTCGGCCCAGCGCACGCGCAGCCGGCGGCGCGCCGAGCGCGCGTGCCAGGTGCTCTCGGCCACGATCGCGACGCCCGGCATCAGGCCGGCGAGATTCGCGGTCCCCTCGAGCATGAAGACCTGCTTCACGCCGGGGAGCGCCTTCACCTCGTCGATGTTCGCACTAGCGACCTTCGCGCCGAACACCGGTGCCTTCTCGTAGACGGCGTGCAGCATGCCCGGCACGGTGACGTCGATGCCGAACAGCGGCTGTCCGGTGACGATCTTCCGGTTGTCGACGCCGGGGATCGACCTGCCGATGATCTTGAAGTCCTTCGGGTCCTTCAGCTTCACGCTCGCCGGCTCGGGCGCCGGCAGCGTCGCGGCCTTCGCGGCGAGCGAGCCGTAGGTCGCGCGGCGGTTCGACGCGCGATGGAGCACCGCGCCGTTCTCGGTCGTGCACTCGCCCTCGGGCACGCCCCACGTCTGCGCCGCGGCGGCGATCATCAGCGCGCGGCCGGCCGCGCCGGCGCGGCGCAGCGGTTCCCAGTTCGTCGGCGTCGCCGTGCTGCCGCCGGCGACCTGCCGCCCGTACTTCGGTTCGTCGAGGTCGGCCTGCTCGATCGTGATCGATTCCCAGGCGACGTCGAGCTCCTCGGCCACGAGCATCGGCAGCATCGTGCGCACGCCCTGCCCGATCTCCGGGTTCTTCGCGATGATCGTGATCGCGCCGGTGGCGGTGATGCGGATGAATCCGTTCGGCGTGAAGTCGGCCATCGGGCCGCCGGCGGCGGACTCGGCGCCGAGCAGCGCGGGGTGCGAGAAGTCGAGCAGCGTGCCGAGCAGGATGCCGCCCCCGGCGATCGAGGTCACGCGCAGGAAGTCGCGGCGGGTCGTGGTGTCGGTCATGGGATCCTCACTCGCGGCCGGCGGAGCCGGCGGCGGCTGCGCGCTTGATGGCGGCGGCGCGGTGGATCCCCTCGCGGATGCGCAGGTAGGTCGCGCAGCGGCAGAGGTTCCCGTACATCGCCGAGTCGATGTCCTCGTCGGTCGGGTTCGCGTTCTTCGCGAGCAGCTCGGCCGCCTGCATGATCTGGCCGGCCTGGCAGTAGCCGCACTGCGGGACGTCGAGCTCCTCCCACGCCTTCTGCAGCGGGTGGGTCGCGTCGGCGGCGAGGCCCTCGATGGTGGTGATGCGGCGGCCGTTCAGCGCGCTCGCCGGCACCTGGCAGCTGCGCGTGGCCTCTCCGTTCACGTGGACCGTGCAGGCGCCGCAGAAGGACTCGCCGCAGCCGAACTTGGTCCCCTTGAGATCCAGCGTGTCACGCAGGATCCAGAGGAGGGGCATGTCCGCCGGGACGTCGACCGTTCGGGACGTCCCGTTGACCGTGAAGCTGACCTTCATCCGCAGACTCCGAGAGGGGGCTCACTCAACTTCGCGGTCGCGGCGGGAGGCCGCAACGCGGGAGGATGCTCTCGGTACGCCGGGGAGGGCCGGAGGGTTGCGCCCGGGTCCGCCTGCCGGCGTCAGGGATGTGTCAGGTAGTACAGGCCGAAGGTGATCGGCGGGTCGGTCGCGAGATAGATCATCTGCTCGTGCGTCTGCACGATGCCGGAGCCCGGCGTGGCGAGCAGGAACTCGCGGTCGCGCAGCTGCGACGTGAACGCGTAGCCGCCGCCTGACTGGACGAAGGTGCCGCGGTCGACGACGACCTCGTAGCGGTCGAGCGCCCCGTTCAGGTTCACGCGGAGCCAGTAGGACTGCTCGTAGGTATCGAGGGCCGTGAGCGTGAGGCGTGAGGAGTCCACCCAGGTCTCCTCGAGCAGCACGCCGACGTTGCGCTGGTGGATCCGGACCGGGAGGGCCGACGAATCCGCCTGGTGCATGTACCAGGTGGTCCGCGCAAGCGGGATCGGTCCCACCGGCGTGGTCGACTCGTCACCGCAGGCGGCGACGACAGCGGCGATCGCGAGGAACGCGACGGGCGCGATCCGGGCGGGTCTGAGGAGTTCGGAGAGGCGCATCGGTCGGATCCCTGGGTTCGCGGCGGTCCTTCCCCCGGACGCCCGGGACGGCGCGGCCGAGTCCCCGGGAGAGGCCCCCGGTGAATGTAGGACGAGCGAGCCCCGGCGGGGTATCGCCGGGGTAGATTGCCACGTGCCCATGGAGCCCCCGCTGCTCTCCGATGCCGTGAGCACGCTCCCCGGCTGGTGGCCGATCGCGGCCGGCCTGGCCGTCGCGGTGCTGAACCTCGTCGCGACCGTCCACGTCGTCACCCGCAAGCGCGACGTGCGCTCGGCGATCGGCTGGGTGGGCCTCATCTGGCTCACGCCTGGCATCGGGCCGATCGTCTACGCGGCCTTCGGACTCAACCGGATCCAGCGCCGCGCGAGCCGCCTGTACCGTGAGCGCCGCCGCCTGCAGCTCTCCACGCCGAGCGAGCTGAGCATCGCGCGTGCGGGCACCGCGGGCTCGGTGCACGAGGAACTGATCCCGCTCGCCCGCGTCGGCGAGCAGCTCTCGGGGCGCCCGCTGCTGCGCGGCAACGTGATCGAGCCCCTCGTGAACGGGGACGAGGCCTATCCGGCGATGCTGGAGGCGATCGCCGGCGCGCGGCGCACGATCGCGCTCTCGAGCTACATCTTCGGCGACGACGCGGCCGGCCGGCAGGTCGTCGAGGCGCTCGCCGCCGCGACGAAGCGCGGCGTCGAGGTGCGCGTGCTCGTCGACGGGTTCGGCGCGCGCTACACGTGGCCACCGGTGCACCGCGCGCTCGACGCCGCGGGCGTCGAGGTGAAGCTCTTCCTCCCGCGGATCCACGAGGCGGGCCTCGCGTTCTTCAATCTCCGGAACCACCGGAAGATCCTCACCGTGGACGGCCGGCTCGCCTTCACCGGCGGGATGAACATCCAGGCGCGGAACATCCACGCCGCCCGCCCTCCGCGGATGGTGCGCGACGTGCACTTCCGCATCGAAGGGCCGCTGGTCGGCCAGGTGCAGGACGCGTTCGCCGAGGACTGGGCTTTCGCCACCGGCGAGCAGCTCGATGGGCCCCTCTGGTTCCCGTCGCTCGCCGAAGTCGGCGGCACGACCGCGCGCGCGATCACCGACGGGCCCGACGGCGACCTCGAGGTCACGCGCACCGTGATGCTCGCGGCGGTCTCCAGCGCGCGGGAGTCGATCCGCATCGTGACGCCCTACTTCCTCCCTGACCAGGGGCTCCTCGCCGCACTCGGTGTCGCGGCGCTGCGCGGCGTGCGCGTCGAGATCGTGCTGCCGGAGAAGGTGAACATCCCGGTGGTGCAGTGGGCGGCGACGGCGCAGCTCTGGCAGGTGCTGCAGCCGGGCTGCCGCGTCTTCCTCACGCCGTTGCCGTTCGACCACTCGAAGCTGATGGTGGTGGACCGGCGCTGGTCGCTCGTGGGGTCGTCGAACTGGGACCCGCGGTCTCTGCGCCTCAACTTCGAGCTCGACGTCGAGATCTTCTGCCGCGACTGCTCGTCGGCGCTCGACGCCCTGGTGCAGCAGCGGATCGACAGCGCGCGCGAGGTCACGCTCGCCGAGGTGGATGCACGCCGGCTGCCGGTGCGGATCCTGCACGGCACGGCCCGGCTGCTCTCGCCCTACCTCTGAGTGCCGCGCCGGTGCGGCCGGCTACCAGATCGCCGAGCCGATCACGATGACTGCCGCCGCGACGCCGAAGCCGACCTTCGTCGCCGCCGCGAAGACGCGGCCGACCAGCGCGCCCCAGGCGACATGGCCCGACTTCCCGGTCTCGCCGTGGACGGAGTACTCCATGATGAGCGCGCCGCCGAAGGCGCCGACGAAGGAGCCGATGAGCGAGCCGATGAACGGGACGGGCACGCCGACGATCGCGCCGACGATGCCGCCGATGAGGGCCCCCCAGCCGGCGCGGCGCGAGCCGCCATACTTGCGCGCGTAGCGCGTCGCGAGTGCGAACTCGAATCCTTCGGCGATGAGCGCGCACACGCAAGCGATGATGAACGCGGTCCAGCTCACGCCGGCCGCGGGATCGAGCGACTTCCAGATGCCGACGCCGGCGAGGAAGGCCCAGGTGCCCGGGAGGCCGAGGGCGGTCAGGGGGAGCGAGGCGAGGGCGCCGAGGATGAGGAGGAGAAGGGACATCGGGAACCCGAGGGTGTCGAAGGAAGATTCGTGCGGGTGACGATGGGCGGTCGGCTCACATCTCACGTCTCAATGGTTGTTCCTCCTCCCGCTTCCTCCGTACCTTCCTGAATGGACAAGAGATTCAAGCGCTCCCTCATCAGCGTGCTCTCGATCCAGGCGGTCGCCCTCGTCCTGCTGTGGCTGCTCCAGCAGCGCTACTCGGGCTGACCGCGTGCACTGGATCAACTGGCTGATCGTCTTCGCCTATTTCGCCTTCGTCGTCGGCGACGGGCTCCGTCGCGCGCGCGGCGCGACGAACATCGAAGGATACCTCCTCGCCGGCCGCTCGCTGCCGTGGTGGACCGTCGGCCTCAGCGTGATGGCGACCCAGATCTCGGCGATCACGCTCATCGGCACCACCGGCCAGGGCGCGACCGACGGCATGCGCTTCGTGCAGTTCTACTTCGGACTGCCGCTCGCGATGGTGATCCTCGGCGTCACCCTCGTCCCGTACCTGCACAAGGCGAAGGTCTACACCGCCTACGAGTTCCTCGAGCGCCGTTTCGACGTGAAGGTGCGCACGCTCACGTCGTTCCTCTTCCTGATGTCGCGCGGCCTCTCGTGCGGCGCGATCATCTCCGCCCCCGCGGTCGTCATCTCGGCCATCTTCGGCTGGAAGCTGACCACCGCCGTCGCGGTCATCGGCATCCCGACCATCGGCTACACCGTCCTCGGCGGCGCGCGCGCGATCGCCTGGCTCGACGTGAAGCAGATGTTCGTCATCGTGAGCGCGGTGTTGGCCATCGTCTTCGTGCTGATCTGGCAGCTGCCGGTCCCGCTCGACGACGCGCTCACCGTCGCCGGCGCGGCCGGCCGCCTGAAGGTCTTCGACTTCTCGTTCTCGCTCGAGAACCAGTACACGTTCTGGTCGGGGATCATCGGCGGGACCTTCCTGATGCTCTCGTACTTCGGCACCGACCAGAGCCAGGTGCAGCGCACGCTCACCGCGAAGTCGGTGGACGAGGCGCGGTCGTCGCTGCTGATGAGCGCGTACTGGAAGATCCCGCTCCAGGCGATGATCCTGCTGCTCGGCGTGCTCGTCTTCCTCTTCTACACGTTCCAGCCGGCGCCGCTCTACTACAACCCGGCGCACGAGCGCGGCATGCGCGCCGCCGCGCCGGCCACGCTCGACTCGCTGCACGCGCGCTACGGCCAGGTGATCGCCGCGCGCGACCTCGCCGCGCGCTCGGTGTCGCTCGCCCGCGCGCAGCACGACGAGACCGCCACCGCCGCCGCGCTCGCGGCCTACCGTGCGCAGGACCAGTCGGCGACCACGCTGCGCACCGAGGCGCTCGCCGAAGCGGGGCGCGTCACCGGACTGCCGACGCGCGACGTGAACTACGTCATCCCGCGCTTCGTCCTCGACCACCTGCCGCTCGGATTCGCCGGCATCTTCCTCGCCGCCGTGCTCGCCGCGGCGATGTCGAGCGTCGCTGCCGAGCTCAACTCGCTCTCCACCGCCACGGTCGTCGACTTCTACCGCCG
The DNA here is from genome assembly GCA_964537945.1 of uncultured Gemmatimonas sp. Classification (GTDB taxonomy): domain Bacteria; phylum Gemmatimonadota; class Gemmatimonadetes; order Gemmatimonadales; family Gemmatimonadaceae; genus Pseudogemmatithrix. The sequence continues at coordinate 15,344 of CAZIDS010000032.1, forward strand.
CTTCTGGCGGGCCGAGGCGAGCGACGCGCACTACCTGGGTTTCTCGAAGTGGGCGACGGCGGTCTGGGGCCTCTTCGCCTGCCTTGTCGCGACCTTCGCCGCGAACCTCGGCTCGCTCATCGAGGTCGTCAACCGGTTCGGCTCCTTCTTCTACGGCTCGATCCTCGGCGTCTTCCTGCTCGGGATGATCCCGCGCGCGCGCGCCACCGGCGCGCTCGTGGGCATCGTCGCTGGATTGTCGATCGTCGCGCTCGTCGCCTGGCAGGTGCCGACGATCGCGTTCCTCTGGCACAACGTGACCGCGTGCGTGACGGTGGTCGTCGTGGGGATGCTCGTCAGCCTGCTCGAGGGACCCACGGCCGCGACGGCCTGAGCCGCACGGAGGCGACCGAAGCGCGCACGAAGGGTGCACGCGGGACGTGGCAGGATATGCCACGCCACGCGCATACGTGATGCATCCCGTGCATGGAGTTGCGGCCCCCTTCCGGCCCCGCGGGCCGGGCCGCTAGCCTCCGGCCATGAGCTCCGTCCGCATCATCGGCGTCCCCATGGACCTCGGCGCGTCGCGCCGCGGCGTCGACATGGGCCCGTCCGCCGTCCGCTACACCGACCTTCGCGAGCGCATCGAGAAGCTCGGCCACGCCGTCGAGGACACCGGCAACGTGCCGGTGCCCTTCCGCGAGGACGCGGCGAAGGGCGCGCAGCGCGGCGCGAAGTTCCTCGGCGCGATCACCGAGGTCTGCGCCGACGTGGCCGCGCGCACGCGCGCCGCGCTCGAGGCCGGGCAGGTCCCGGTCGTGCTCGGCGGCGACCACGCGCTCGCCGCGGGATCGATCGCCGGTGCGGCGGCGCACCTCGCGACGAAGGGTGAGCGGCTCGGCGTCATCTGGGTGGATGCGCACGGCGACCTCAACACGCCCGCGAGCTCGCGCTCCGGGAACGTGCACGGGATGCCGCTCGCCGCGCTGCTCGGGTACGGCGACAAGGCGATGGTCGGCATCGCCGGCGAGGCGGCGGCGGTGAAGGCGACCGACCTCGCGCTCGTCGGGCTGCGCGACCTCGACGGGCCGGAGCGCACGCACATCAAGAAGTGGGGTCTCTCCGCCTTCACGATGCGGGCGCTCGACGAGCGCGGCGTGCGACTCGTGATGGAGGAGGCGATCGCGGTCGCGACGCGTGGCACCGGCGGCATCTGGGTCTCGTTCGACATGGACGTGATCGACCCCGACGAGGCGCCGGGGGTCGGCACCGCGGTCCCCGGCGGGATGACCTACCGCGAGGCGCACCTCGCGATGGAGATGCTCGCCGACACCGGCAAGCTCGTCGGCATGGACCTGGTCGAGGTGAACCCGGTGCTCGACGAGCGGAACCGCACGGCGGAGATCGCGTGCGAGCTGATCCTCAGCGCGCTCGGCAAGCGCATCCTGTGAGCGCCACGATGACCGCGACGCCGAGGTACCGCGCTCCCGACTTCACCGCGCCCGCGCTGGCCAAGGCGCCAGCGGCGCGCACGGTCGCGTGCGAGCGCGACGGCGTGCTGCCCGACGGCTTCTTCGCGACGACGAACCTCCCGACCTACGTGAAGGGCGCCGACGGGAAGTGGACGATGCCGCGCGAGCCGCGGATGGACGGGGTGCTGGTGCGCGACGCGCAGGGCGCGTGGTGGGTGCGCGAGGGACGCCGAGTGAAGGCCGGCGACCAGGTCGTCGTCGGCGCCGCCGAGGACGGGCGCGACGGCGTGCTCGTCCACGCGACCGGCTTCGACGCCGGCGACGGCGTGCACGGCGATTTCCACTTCATGAGCAGCCAGGTCTCGCGCGAGAAGCCGATCGACTACAGGCAGATCGCGCGCATGCTCGTCGCGGAGAAGCGGCGCGGCGGCTACGTGCTCTGGGTGACCGGGCCGGCGCTCGTGCATTCGCGCGCGCGCGACAACCTCGTCTGGTTCATCCGCAACGGCTTCGTGCAGGCGCTGCTCGCGGGGAACGCGGTGGCGGTGCACGACATCGAGGCGGCGATCGTCGGCACGACGCTCGGGATGACGAGCGAGGGGGAGCCGACGGCGGGCGGGCACGCGGCGCACATGCGCGCCATCAACGCGGTGCGGCGCGCCGGGTCGATCAAGGCGGCGGTCACGCAGGGCACGATCACGAGCGGCATCATGCACGCGTGCGTGGTGGAGGAGGTGCCGCTCGCGCTCGGCGGCTCGATCCGCGACGACGGCCCG
>CAZIDS010000033.1:0-16797 GCA_964537945.1 uncultured Gemmatimonas sp.
TCAAGCGGACCTCCTTCTACGACATCCACGTCGCCGCCGGCGCCAAGATGGTCTCCTTCGCCGGCTTCGAGATGCCCATCCAGTATCCCGGCGGCATCACGGCCGAGCACAACGCCGTCCGCAATGCCTGCGGCGTGTTCGACGTCAGCCACATGGGCGAGTTCATCATCAAGGGGAAGCAGGCGATCGACTTCGTCTCCTACGTCACGACCAACGACGTCGCCGCCCTCGCCGACGGCCAGGTCCATTACTCCGGGATCCTCACCGAGCAGGGCACCTTCGTGGACGACTGCCTCGTCTACCGCTACGCCCACGACCACCTGATGATGGTCGTGAACGGTTCGAACAAGGACAAGGACCTCGCCCACATCTCGAAGTACAAGGCGAAGTTCGACTGCACCCTCGAGGACGTCAGCGACGACATCGGCCTGCTCGCGGTGCAGGGCCCCAAGGCGCAGGCGATCCTGCAGAAGATGACGCCGAAGAACCTCGACGAGATCAAGTACTACTGGTTCACCGAGACCACGGTCGCCGGCATCCCGATGACCCTCTCGCGCACGGGCTACACCGGCGAGGACGGCTTCGAGCTCTACCACAGCATCAGGTACTCGGCCAAGCTCTGGGCCGCGCTGATGGCCACCGGCCAGATCACCCCCACCGGACTCGGCTGCCGCGACTCGCTGCGCCTCGAGATGGGGATGGCGCTCTACGGCAACGACATCGACGACACCTACACGCCGCTCGACGCCGGGCTGAACTGGCTCGTGAAGATGAAGAAGGGCGACTTCGTCGGCCGCGCGGCCCTCGAGGCGCAGAAGGCGAAGGGCCTCACCCGCAAGCTCGTCGGCTTCACCTTCACCGAGAAGGCGATCCCGCGGCACGGGTACCCGGTCTTCGTGAACAACGAGCCGAGCGGGGTGGTGATGAGCGGGATCATGTCGCCGAGCGTGGGAGTGGGGCTCGGGACGGCGTACGTGCCGGCCGCGCACGCGAAGGAAGGGAACACGCTCGAGGTGGAGATCCGCGGGAAGCGCGTGCTCGGCACCATCACCGCGTTTCCATTCTGGAAGAAGGGCACGGTGAAGAGATGAGCCGATGCGGGCTGAAGGATGAAGGTCGAAAGAGATCACCATCCGTCGGCCCAACGCCTTCATCCTTCATCATTCAGCCTGCATCGTCCCAATGAGCGTCCTGATCACCCTGACCGACGTCGAACCCGCCGTCCGCCTCAATGCCCTGCTCGAGGCGGACGGCGTGAAGACGCACGTCGTCAGCCCGATGGACGACCTGTCGAGCGAGATCCGCCGCGCGAAGCCCGACGTGATCGTCTTCACCGGCGGCCTGCTCGACCCGCAGACCTCCGGCATCGTGCGCGACCTGCTCTGGACCGGTGCGAGCGTGGTCGGGCTCGCCGACGTCGGCGACCCGGCGCTGGAAGCTCGGCTCAAGGCGAACGGCTTCGCCGAGGTGCTCGCGAAGCCGGTCGCGCCCGAGGCGCTGCGGGCGAGCGTGCACGAGCTGCTCGAGCGCCAGCGCGTCACGCGCGAGACCGGCCTCTGGGGCGAGAGCGAAGCGGTGCGGCAGGTGCTCGTGCAGGTCGCGCAGATGGCGCCCGTCTCGAGCACTGTGCTCATCGAGGGCGAGAGCGGCACCGGCAAGGAGCTCGTGGCGCGCGCGATCGCGCGGCTCTCGCCGCGCCGCAACAAGCCGTTCATCGCCGTGAACGTCGGTGCGCTCCCCGAGACGCTCCTCGAGAGCGAGCTCTTCGGCCACGAGAAGGGCGCCTTCACCGGTGCGGCCGAACGCCGCATCGGGCGCTTCGAGCTCGCGAGCGGCGGCACCCTGTTCCTGGACGAGATCGGTGAGATCCCGTCGAGCACGCAGGTGAAGCTCCTCCGCGTGCTCGAGGAGCGCGAGGTGACGCGCGTGGGCGGCACACAGGCGATCCCGGTGGACGTGCGCGTGGTGGCGGCGACGAACCGTCCGCTGCGCGACACGGTCGAGCGCGGGCTCTTCCGGTCGGACCTGTTCTATCGATTGAACGTCCTGCGGATCTACCTGCCGCCGCTGCGCGAGCGCCGCGGCGACATCCCGCTGCTCGTGCGGCGTTTCGTGCGCGAGTTCGCCGAGCAGCACGACCGCGCCTTCCACGGCATCTCGGCCGAGGCGATGCAGGCTCTGGTGAACTATGGATGGCCGGGGAACGTGCGCGAGCTGCGGAACCTGGTCGAGAGCATGGTGGTGCTGGCGACCGGCCGCGAGATCGTGCTGGGCGACATCCCGGCGGCGATCCGCGAGGGCGGGGCCGAGCGGCTGCTGCCCGTCCACATCGGCCCGATCGTGCGCGAGGAGGGGCGGGCCGAGGGGCGGGAGCTGGAGTTCATCGTGCGAAGTCTGGTGGAGATGAAGCTGCAGCTGGAGGACCTGCGCCGGCGGGTGGACGAGGACCGGGCGGTGATCGGGCAGATGGCGCAGATGGCGGGTGCGACCGCTGGCGGGCCGGGGCCGTTCGGGCTGGCGCCTCAGGGGCTCGTCGGCGGGAACGCTCTGCCTTGGGCGGGGGCGGGGGCGATCGAGCCCCCGGGGGTCTCTGGCCCGGCTAATGCGGTGACGATCAACCCTGGGATGACGATGGCTGAGATCGAGAAGGCGGCGATCCTGGCGTCGTTGCGGGAGACGAGGGGGAATCGTCGGAAAGCCGCCGAGATCCTGGACATCGGGGAGCGGACGCTCTACCGGAAGCTGAAGGAGTACCAGGTGCCCGACCGATTCGGGGAGAGCTGATGACAGGGATCGCGGCGTTAACGGCTCGCGTGACGAAGGGTGTCGCCGGTCGTATGAGATTCGGGGCCGGAGGACCGGCCGCAGGTGTTCAGAAAGGTGACAAGTCGCCTCTTTCGGGTGGCCGTTGCTGGCCAAAAGGGGCGCTAAATGGATAGATTCGATTCAGTTCCGCACTGGCCTTATCGGTCGAGCCAAGGAAACGTGACGCCACAGCCCCATCCGCAGGGTTCGGGACATCCGGGTTCACCGATCGCGGGTTCGGTTCTTCCGTTGCAGCGTGCGGAGGAGCTGATCGCGTCGTTGCAGGACGTGGTGAGCGTTCGGATCACGGCGACGGAGAGCGGATCGGTGGATGCGATCCACGTGCTGGTGGCTGGGGACACGCCGCCCAAGCAGGTGGTGCGCAACATCGAGAGCGCGTTGATGGCGCAGCTGGGGTTGCGGGTGGACCATCGGAAGATCTCGATCGCGGCGACGAGCAAGCGTCCGAGCCAGCAGATGCCGGCGGAGGCAGCGCCGGCGGCGCCGGTGGTGGAGCCGTCGAAGCAGGGCCGCGAGGTCTACTTCGAGGATGTGGAGGTCCGCGGGAGCCGTGCGAAGGGCGTGACCTGCAAGGTGACGCTGCGGATCGGGGTGCTGCAGTTCGCGGGCGAGGCGGAAGAGGGGCTGCAGAACGACCGGAGCCGGGTGGACGTGGCGGCGCGTGCGGCGCTGATGGCGCTGAGCATGGCTGGGCCGCCGGTGACGGGGCTGTTCTCGCTCGAGGGCGTGCGGGTGCTGAGCGCGTTCGACCGCGAGTTCGTGCTGGCGGCGGTGATGGCTCGGCAGGGGAGAGAGAGCGTGCTGCTGACGGGCGTCTGCGAGGTGCGGGAGAGCGCGGAGACGGCGGCGGTGCTGGCGGTGCTGGATGCGACGAACCGGTGGATGGGCCCTGCGGTGGCGCAGGTGTCGATCCCGAGCCTGATGGAGGACCGGCGCGGCTTCGGCCGCTGACGGTCGGTGGGAGAGGGAGGAAATGAGGCGCGGCGCCGGGGCTTGGTCCCTGGCGCCGCGTTGGAGTCAGAGGGGGTCAGGGAGTCGCGGAAGCGAGCAAGCGGGGCGCGGGTGTGGAAGGACAGTGATGCGCGTCGCGGCGAGACCAGGCTGAAGGATGAAGGTTGAAGGCGGAATGTGAGGCAGCAGGTGTGGCAGCAGGGTGCAGGTGCGGTGTTCACGGTGGAGCTGAGGTTCACCTGAACTGAGAGGAGAAAGGGAACCCCCCGTTCTCTCCTAGCGGAGAGAACAGAGCGGAAGCGTCAACTGGGACGCAATGAGCGGAGCCGAACTAAGTGGAATGTCCCGCCAGGACCGGGGCCATCTCTGCGAAGGGAGGTGAGAACTCATATGTCGATCATCACGTCGCTGGTTAGCGCGATTTGCGCGCTCGTGCTTGGCGATTCGGCCAGCTGGACGTAAGTGTTCTACGAGGACGGGGGGTCCTCGCTCTCAAATGGCGACGACTACGGAAGTTCGAGTCAATCGAATCGTCGAATTGATTGCGATCGGGGCGCTGTTTGTGTCCGCCACGCTGATCGCGATTGGACCAGCGCCGACCCTCGCGCAGTGGGAGGCCGCCGCATTCTTCGCGGTCTTTGGCCTGCTCGCTTCGACGCTTGGCTATAAGACTTCGCGCACGACGACTGGCAGCATCGGCTTCCTGCCCTTCCTTACTGTCGCGGCAATTTCTCCGAACTCAGCTGCAGTAGCCGCGGTCTTTGTAAGCATCTTGGGCACGGAGCTGCTGGGCCGCCGGAAGCCAATCAAGGCCCTCTTCAACGTCTCGCAGTTCGTCCTGGCTCAGTCGCTTGGTGTTTCGGTCTACTTGCTGCTCGGCGGAGAGCCGTTCGCGAGTCGGGCCGTCACTGCGCAGACGGTCGGCGCGTTCATCGCGATGATCGCCGCGTGGTTGGCCCTCAACAAGCTTGCGGTCAGCACCGTTGTGGCAGTGTCGGACGGGAAGAACACTCGTGACCACTGGCTGCACAGTATGCGGCTCTCGGCCGCCTACGACGTCTTCTCCTTTCCGCTCATCTATCTCTTCGCAGTTTCATACGTTGAGTACGGGCCCCTTGTGACGGCAGTCATGGCCCTTCCACTGCTCGGAGTGCGGCAGTTCTACAAGCAGAATATCGCGCTTCAGAAGATCAACGAAGAACTTCTTCAGCTGATGGTTGCGACGGTAGAAGCGCAGGATCCGTACACGTCCGGCCACTCGCAGCGCGTCGCCCGATACGCACGCACGATTGCCCGCGTCGCCGGCCTTAGCAATCAGGAATCGGAGAGGATCGCGATTGCCGCGCTACTCCATGATGTCGGGAAGATCTACGGAGACTTCGCGCCGATTCTTCGGAAGCCCGGGCGCTTGACGGATGCAGAGTACGAGATCATGAAGACGCATCCGGCCCGCGGTGCGGCGCTGGTCGAGCGGGTGTCCAATTTTGCGGACATCGTCCCGTCGATTCTTGCGCACCATGAAGCGTGGGACGGACGCGGCTACCCCCACGGGCTTTCAGGCGAACGGATTCCCATTGCCGCTCGCGTAATTGCGCTTGCAGACACGATTGACGCCATGAGCACTTCTCGCCCGTATCGCGCGGCGATGTCAGCCGAGGTCGTTCGAAATGAGCTCGACCGGGAGCGCGGCAGGCAGTTCGACCCCGGGCTCTGCGCAGCGCTCTTGCGGCAAGAAGCTTGGCGTGAGATCGTCGGCGAGATCGCAATCGCTACCAGCGAGTATCCGGTGACGGCCGAGCGGGGCGAGGGCGCAGACGACACGGCCCCAAGGCGCGTTCAGGACTTCGGCTCGCGGGAAAGCTCTCCGAACTGATTTACCGGTTCGGGAGCTTCGCGATGCGTAGACCTCGCGAACTCCTGCGCAACTCGGCGCAATTCATCGAAAGCACCGGCGACTCTGCGTGGGTATTGGCAACGGCGGCGAACGCTATACGCCTCCCCGAAGCGAGACGCCGCTGCTTCTCGGCCTAGAGCACGAAGTGTTCGGAGAACCATCTCCGCCGGAAACTCAGTCGCGTGACCGATCCTGTCGCTCGCAATCAGATCGATGAGCTGTTCGACCTGTCGTTCGGCCTCGTGCGAATTCCCCATCATCGCGTGCGAGAGTGCGGTGCAAGCCATGAACTGGGCTCGGCGCCGAGACAGGTGCGTGCCGAGCGGATCCGGACCGGCGGTCGAGTTGTGTTCGAGACACTCCGCGAATCGTCCACTCTGAACGAGAATCCGCGACCAGGCATGGAAGTCGTGCAGTTCGACGGTAGCTGAGCTTGCGGCTGACACGCGAATACGAGCCTGAGGAAGCCGCGCCTCCGCCTCACCGGTCCGCCCCTCGTCAAGCAGAAGGAACACCATCACGTATGAGGACTTCACCGCTTCTTCTGGAAAGCCGGCGGAGACCGAGAGCTCAAATGAAGCATCCAGCTCTTCAATGGCACGCGTCACCTCACCCGCGAAACGGTGAGCTAGCGCCATGAATCGGATTGCAAGAGTCCGCAAGGGCGGGGCGAGCGATTGATGCAGGAACGATCGGACAGCTTCGGCGGACGCGTTGATCTCCTCGCTGCTGCCAGATTCGGCATGCAGCATCAAGCGAGCGAGTGCGCCGTGAATGCAAAGTCGACCACCTTCAACACACCGTTCCAAGACCAATCGCATCCTGTCCACGTCCTGCGAGAATCGGTCCTGACACAGAATCCGAGTTGCGATAAAACAGCCGTACTGCCGCGCTTCCGAATCGATTGCATCGTCCTCAAGCCCTCGCATCAATAGCCGGAGTTCCTGCGCGTACGGACGACCGAGGCGCCAGAGCGAATCACACAGCGTTGCCAGCAAGGACAATTGGGGAGCGCTAAGAGTTGCCGAGACTGGCGGAGACTGTGTCAGAGTCTCGCGGGCGCAGTCAACCGCAGCAGCGAACTCAGAAGCGAGGTGCAGAGCGTGCGACAACCGGTCGCCAATCACGATGGAGTCAGACGGCGCCGTCGCCATCGCTCGTGCTCGCCGAAGAGCCTCAATTGCCTGTTGCGCGAGTCCGCGCGCAAACAAGAGTTCGCTAAGTTCTAGCAGAATCTTTCGGCCTCGGTCGCTCGCACCTGCGAGCGCGTATAGATCGGCTATGGCCCAGAGCCGCTCCGCGGGATCCGAGCCCTCGGCATGGTCGAGCAGTATGGAGGCCGCCTCGAACGCCGTAACCGCCATCGCAGCCGGCAGTGTACACGCGCGAACGGCAGCGAGCCAGCACTCATGAATCTCGAAGATGCGTTGGTCGCGAAAGGTGATAACTCCTTCCGCCTCAAGCTGCTCTAGCGTAAGAGAAATCGGAGTCGCGACACCTGTGACTCCAATGCGCACTCGCTCCACCGTCGCGTGGGGTCCCAAGAGCGCTATGAACCTCAGAACTCGAATCGATTCGTCCCCGAGTTGCCGGAGCCGCGTCTGGATTGCGTTCGCGAGCGAGTGCGGGAGCGAGGTCTCGTCCTGGGTTGCCCGTGCAGATACGAGTTCGGTAAGGAAAAGCGGGTTTCCGCCCGAGCGAGTCGCGAGGCGTTGTATCGCCGAGTCTGGTGCGTCGTGGAATTGCCTGCCAGCCAGCTTCCGCGCGAGTGTAAGCGTAGCTGCCTCGTCTAGAGGCGGGACGTGGAGCGAAGCGAAGTCCCGCGATGCCCCCCGGACTTCGTCGGTGTCGCGTCCGGCCAACAGAACCGCGATCTTCGCTGCCGACAGATGGCTCCGGATTGCCGTCAGCACACGCCATGAGGCCGCATCGCAGAAGTGGACGTCGTCGAGAAAGATGAGTGGCTTCTGTTCGTCCGAGATTGCTTTCAACAACTCGCCTAGGATCCACTCGAGCTGGGCGCCGGACATCGCCCCACCCGGTTCGGGATAGACGCCGCGGTCGTCGGAACCGACACGCAGGCGAGTGACAACCGCGTGAACCTCCGGAGGTACACCAGCAGCGCCAGGGAGGTCGGCAAGAGCGAGCGCGAGGGAAACACCCGTCGACAGCGGTCGTCCGAGTTGGTCAGAGGTTGCCCGGATTACGACACAGCGCATGCCACGCAAACGTGATAACGCCAGCATCTCGAGTGCGAGGCGGGACTTGCCGACGCCGCCGGGGCCGCGGAGAGCGAGAAGAGGTTGCACCCCTCTACCAGCCTCGTCGCGCAAGCTGAGTACCCGGGTCAGCAGTGCCTCCCGCCCAACAAGTGTCTGCTCGGGCAGAGGTTCGTTCGTCCACGCGCGTCGAGATTCGGCGATCCGGCGTCGCAGTGCCCTTGCGCCACGCGACTGAGATTGATCACCGACCTCGACGAGATACTGGTCGAGGACTTCAATCGCGGTCGAACGCGCGCCGTTCATCGCGAGGCCTTCGGCTCGGGATATTACCGCGGTTTCGTCAAATGGATCGAGAGAGAGAAGCAGGGATCCCCACGCGTCCATATCGCTCCATCTCCCTTCTTGGCGAGCAATCCCAACTGCGATTCGCGCCGCGCGTCTCAGTTGCCTATGAATGCGTCCTCGGGTGTCCGACAACCACTGCTGCAGGGCGTCGTTGAAGACGTGGTCGAAGTGTGGAAGCAACTCAGTTTCCGAGGGCGGTGCACCCGACGCCACGGAGTCCGGCCATGCCTCGGACAGAAGCTCGAGCACGTCTCCGCAGACCTCGCTGGGCGCCAGCGCAATGTGTTCATGTCTGAGGACGAGGCGAACTCCTAGGCGCTTAAGCCGGAACAATATTTGGCGGAGATTGTGCCTCCCCCTTGCTTCGGCAAGTCGCGGCCAGAACAGTTCTATTAGCTCATGACGCGCGATACCACTCGACGGTCCAAGAGCTAACAGCATCAAAACAGCGAATACCGTGTCGGCTCGCGGAGTGAGGAGCTTCTCGCCGACACGGATTTCGGCGGCGCCGAGGAGTCGGAGTCGGATCATCGGTTCTTCGGATGGGTCGGCCATCACCGGAACGAGAGCATCGCAGCGTCACTCGAGCGTCATCGACTAGCCTCGCAGGAGCACGGAAGGAGCCCAACGAGAGAGGGCCGACCCAAAAAGTCATCAGGGTCGGCCCAAGGAGTTTGCGGTACAGGACGTTCGAACGCTACGACTGCCGCCCCCGCCCGCCGAGCGCCAGCACCTTCTCGATTCCCACCCCCTCCGCCTCCGCCTGGAAGTTCATGACCACCCGGTGCCGCAGCACCGAGAACGCCACCGCATCCACGTCCTCCAGGTCCGGCACCGGCCGACCCGCCATCGCCGCCCGCGCCTTCGCGCCCAGCACCAGGTTCTGGCCCGCCCGCGGACCCGCCCCGAAGCTCACGTACTTCTTCACCATCGCGCTCGCCCCCGCCTCGTGCGGACGCGTCGCGCGCGCCAGACCCACCGCATAGCTCACCAGGCTCGGCGGCGCCGGCAGACGGCGCACCAGCCGCTGCATCTCCCGCACCTCCTCCGCCGTCAGCGCCGGCTTCACCGTGTCGTCCTTCACGCCCGTCGTCGTCGAGACGATCGCCTCCTCCTCCTCGACCGACGGATACCCGATCCGCAGCTCGTACATGAACCGGTCGAGCTGCGCCTCGGGCAGGTGATAGGTGCCTTCCTGCTCGATCGGGTTCTGCGTCGCCAGCACGAAGAACGGGTTCGGCAGCGTGTAGGTCTTGCCGCTCACCGTCACCGTCTTCTCCTGCATCGCCTGCAGCAGCGCCGCCTGCGTCTTCGGCGGCGCACGGTTGATCTCGTCCGCCAGCACGATGTTCCCGAACACCGGACCCTTCGCGAACACGAACGTCCGCTTGCCCGTCCCGTGGTCCTCCTCCAGCAGTTCCGTCCCCGTGATGTCGCTCGGCATCAGGTCGGGCGTGAACTGGATGCGCGAGAACTCCATGTCGAGCGCTTCCGCGATCGTCGCGATCAGCAGCGTCTTCGCCAGCCCCGGCACCCCCACCAGCAGCACGTGGCCGCCGCCGAGGATCGCCGAGATCATGTTGTCCACCACCTCGTGCTGCCCCACGATGCGCCGGCCGATCTGCGCCGCGATCTCGCCGCGGGCCTTCTGCAGCTTGGCAAGCAGTTCCAGGTCTTTCTGGTCGGACACGGCCACGGGACTCCGGGGTCGGGGAAGGGCGGGGGAGGTGTCGTTCTACGGGGAGCCGGAATATATCGCTGAGCGAAACAAGAAAGCCGCCCCCCAGAGGGAAGCGGCCGGTCAGCTGCAGAGGGTAGAGAGGAGATGGCAGACGGGAGGGGCCCTTCTCTCACATCTCACATCTGCCGTTCATTCACATCTTCGGAACCACGAACTCCCGCCGCTCCGTCGCCGGATAGTTCGCCGAGACGAGTGTCGCCACCGCGACGTACCGCCCGGGAGCAGTCGGCTCCCAGCTCTCCTCGTACTCGAGCACGTCGCTCTGCCGCAGCACGCGGTTCTGCATCGCCTGCGTGAACATCCGGCCCTCGCTCCAGCGCCACACCTCGCGGCCGAGCGAATCGAGCACCACGACGTCGTGCGTGCGCCCGTCGGCGAAGTTCACCTCGAGCTTCTTCTTGCCGGCGTTCGTGATCGCGAAGGCGAACTTCACTTCGCCGTCCACGCTCACGTCGAATGAAGTCGCGAGCGGACTCCCCTCGATCCGCGTCCGTGCCGGCTCGTCACGCGAGATCGCCTCGTTGCGCGCACGAGGCCCGCACGCATACGCGAGCACCGCGGAGCACAACAGAGTGAGCGGAACCTTGCTGATCATCGTGGGGGATCCGTGCGACGTTTCCGGAGACGTGCGCACATTCCTTGTATCAAGGAAGGTGACACGAACTTATCAACACCCAGACGATCCGTCAAATCACACGTCACACGTAAGTGGCCGACCCGCCCGGGCTTACCCCCGGCTCACGAATCTGTCCACATCCACACGACCTGCTCCTGCGCGGTTGCCGGGATACCTTCGGGCCGGTACGGCCGACTTCTGCCGTACAAACACGAGTCACCCCCCTCGCCGAGAGATCGCGGCGCCTCGAATGGGGGATGGAGCCGCCCCGAAGGGCGTCGCGGAGACTCGAACGCCGGCTCCGGCCCGAGAGAAGGGGATCCGGGAGCCGGCGAGTCGATTCGCTCCGCTGAATCGCAGTATCGGACGGAGTGTCACCGGGCATTACGTCGCGGCGAAGCCCGTTTCGCGGCCGTCCGGGGCGAACTCGCGCGTGACGAGGCCGAAGCAGGGAGCGACGACCTGGATCGTTGGGCCGGCGACCGGGATCGAGCGGCCGGCGAGCGACATCGGGCATCCGGACAGCGGCCGCAAGCGGGCTGCGAGCGACCCGATGCAGATGGCGAGCGACAAGCTGCAGACCGTGAGCGACCAGCTGCAGACCTTCAGCGGGAACGTGCAGCCGCCGAGCGACCTGAAGCAGCCGGCGAGCGACCTGTAGCAGCCGCCGAGCGACCTGTAGCAGCCGGCGAGCGACCCGGTGCAGGCGGCGAGCGATGTTCAGCGGAGGGCGAGGGACCTGATGCAGGCTCGGAGCGACCTGCAGCAGACGAAGAGCGACTCGAAGCCGTCGGCGAGCGACTCGAAGCCGTCGGCGAGCGACTCGATGCAGACGATGAGCGACCTGAAGCGGCCGGAGAGCGACGCGAAGCAGGCGACGAGCGACCTGATGCAGCCGGACAGCGACGCGAAGCGGACGACGAGCGATCTGATGCAGCCGGAGAGCGACCCGAAGCAGACGGCGAGCGACCTGATGCAGCCTCGAAACCGATTCCAGCAGACTCGCAGCGAATCGCAGCAGTCGCGAAACGACTTGCGCCGACGAGAGACCGAACCGACGGGCCCCGAGACCGACCTGGGCGAAGCGAAACGGGACTCGCGCACTCCCGCCGCGAGTCCCGCCCTGTCTACCGACTCGCCTTCGACGCTCTCCAGCGCGCCTTCGGCCCCTCGCCCGCCGCGGCGCGCCCGCTCAATCGGGCGGACGGGCTCTCCTTCACCGCCGCACCTTCGGCACCGGGCAACACGAACTCGGCCACCATCGCGAGCGTCTCCCCCGCCTGATGCTGCAGCCCCTGCGCCGCCGCCGCGGTCTCTTCCGAGCTCGCCGCCGCCTGCTGCGTCCCGCCGCTCAGCCGCTCCACCCCCGCCGCGAGCGTGCGCAGGCTCGTCACCTGCTCCGCGCTCGCCGACGCGATGTTCGCGACCGACTGGTCGAGGCTCTCCACCTGCGCCCCGATCGCGCCGAAGCGCTGCACGGCGTCGGCAGTCAGCCCCGTCCCCTGCGCGACCTTCTGCACACTCGCCTCGATCAGGTCACCCGTCTGGCGCGCCGCCTCGGCGGCGCGCAGCGCCAGCGCGCGCACCTCGTCGGCGACCACGGCGAAGCCGCGGCCCGCGTCGCCCGCGCGCGCGGCTTCCACCGCCGCGTTGAGCGCGAGCAGGTTCGTCTGGAACGCGATCTCGTCGATGGTGCGGACGATCTTGGCCGAGGCCTGCGAGCTCGCCTCGATCTCCTTCACCGCGCCGGCGAGCCGCTCGAGCGCCACGCGCCCGCTCGCGCTCGCCTCGCGCGCCTCGGACGCGACCTTCCGCGCCTGCGCTGCCTGCTCGGCCACGCCGTCCGCCGAGGAGGATGTCTCGTGGATCCCGGCCGACATCTCCTCGAGCCCCGCCGCCTGCTGCGACGCCGACTCGGCGAGCGACTCGCTCGCCGCCGCGATCTGCTGCGACGCCGTCGCGACCTGCTCCGTGGCGCCCTGCACCTGCGTGAGCGCCTGCGCGAGCGCGTCGCCGGCGGCGTTCACGGCCGAGCGGATGCGCGCGTGGTCGCCGCGGTAGTCGGAGGTGACGCGCGCCGAGAGGTCCTTCGCGGCGATGCGCTCGAGCGTGGCGGTCGCGTCCTGCACCGGCGCGACGACCGCGTCGAGCGTGTCGTTGAGGCCGGCGAGCATCGCGCCGAACTGGCCCGGGAAGTGGCCCGCGTCGCCGCGGGCGCCGAGGTCGCCGTCGCGGGCGGCGTCGGTGAGCTGCGTGGTGGCGCCGATGACGCCGTCGAGCACCTCGCGCGCCTTGTCGTAGCTGGCGACGGCGCGACGGGCGCCCTCGACGATCTGGTTCACCGCGCGCGCGCTGGCGGCGATCTCATCCTCGCCGTGCACGGCGTCGATGGCGACATCGAGCTTCACCGAGCGGCCGAAGTCGCCGACGGCGAAGGCCTCCATCGCGTCGGCGAGCGGGGTGATCGCCGCGCGCTCGAGCTGCTGCACGCGCTGGGCCACGCGGGCGGCGGTGCCGGCGATGCGGTTCGAGATGCGCATGCTCACGAGGAGCACGGCGATCGGGACGAGGAAGCCCATCACGATCATGAACCAGCCGAGGCGCGCGAAGCGCTTCACGGAAGCGGCCTCGGTGCTGCTGGCGTGCGAGGCGATGTGGTCGCCGAGGGACTCCATCTCGCCCTCGAGGACGGTGAAGGCCTCCATGAACTTCGCGAGCTCGGCGGCGCTCACGCCGCGCTGGGCGCGGCCGATGAGGTCGCCGGCGTTGACGAGGTAGGCCTCGAGGGCGGGGGCGACGCCGGCAAGCGACTGCTGCACGTTCGCGTCGGGATGCGCGCGGACCTCGGCGATCGCGTCGCGGATGCGGCCGGCGTGCTCGTTGAAGGCGGCCTGGGCCTCGGCGATGGCGGCGGCGTTGGAGTCGCGCGCGGCGAGCATGGCGGCGAGGACGTCGGCGCGCACGGCGTCGTGCATCATGTCGGCGTCCATCTGCTCGCGCTGGAACTTCGAGGCCTGCACGAGCTCGCCGGCGCCGCGGCCGGCGGAGCGGAGGCCGACCTGGCCGATCACGGCGATGACGACGGAGCCGGCGAGGCCGAGGCCGGCGAGGCCGAGGAGCTGGCGGCGGAGGGTCCACTGCATGGCGGTCTTTCCTGGAAGCGTTGAGTGTGGTCTAGAAGCGGCGGGCGAGGCCGAGGCCGAAGAAGACGCCGCCGACCTTGTCGGTGCGGACGCCGGCGCGCGCGTCCACCTGGAAGCCTTCGTTGAACAGGTAGGTCAGGCCGCCGTTCACATAGGTGCGGCGCTGCCAGCCGCCGAAGCGCTCGGCGAACGAGTAGGCCTCGGTGTAGGCGCCGACCTTGTCGCTGAGCGAGAAGGCGAAGGAGCCGGAGGCGGAGAACTCGTCGTGGGTGGTGCCGGCCGCTTCGGCGCGGGCCCAGTTGAGGTTCGACGCGAAGCCGACGCGCTCGGAGATGGTCCAGGCGCCGAGGAGCTTGGCCTCGGGGAGGGCGCGCTGGCTGCGGAAGGCCTGGGCGCCCGTGGGGAGCGAGGTGCCGGCGATGAGCGCGACGGTCGGGACGATCGACGGGCCTTCGGGGCCCTCGTGGAGCGCGAACTTGAAGCCGAGGCCGGTGTCCTCCATCCCCTGCGCGCGGGCCGCGTCGGCGGTCTCCACCGCATAGGAAGCGGCGGTGAGCCGGAGCTCGACCTTCGGCGACATCCCGACGCGGACGAGGGTCTCGCCGGTGGAGATCGACTTGACGCTCTCCTCGCGGCTGTAGGTGCCGCCCATCTCGACCTGGGTGAACCCGGCGGGGACGGTCTGCGCGCTCTCGGTGAAGTCCGGGCGGTCGGTGATGATGGAGAACGGCGCGACGCGCGCGGGGTGCGCGCAGGCGACCGTGGCGAGGGCGACGGCGAGGATGGTGGAGCGAAGGGCGTGGCGGATCATTGGTCCGGTCTCCTGGGTGGAATCCCTGACGGGATGTCACCTGAGTATCGGGTGAACCCTGACCTGCTTTAGGACCGGTCCGGGTCGGATCCGGGGCCGGGAACGGGGGTGGTGCGCCGGGTGAGCGCTGGCGCCGCCGGGGCGAAAAGGCTCACTTCCCGCGAGCCATTTCAGAGGGAGAACCGAGCTTGCGCTTTTTTTCACAAGCTCCTAGAATTCGGTGCTCAAATGCCCGACGAATCGCCGCGGCCCGAGGGTCCGAAGAGCCAGTCCGAGCAGGACTTGCACGAGGCCTTGGAGCGGATGGGACGCCGGGAAGTGAAGTTCGCCGGAGCCGGGAAGTACGCCGGCGTCGGCATCCAGTTCGCGGCGGCGATCCTGCTCTTCCTGTGGGCGGGGCAGTGGGCCGACCGCAAGCTGGGGACGGACCCGCTCTTCCTCTATCTGGGCGTCTTCAGCGGCGCCGGCGCGGCTTTCTACTCGATGTATCGCAGCCTGATGGCCGACCAGCGGCGTGAGGACGAGGAACGGGCTCGCGCGAAGCGTCGGCGAGAGGGCGGGCAGTGAAGAAGGGCGTGCAGTTCGGCCTGACCGCGGCGGTGCTGATCCTCGGGCTGGCGTGGGGGATCACGGTGCTGAAGCCGGGGCCGGAGATGGCGCGGGCGGTGTGGTCGAGCGCGGTGATCGCACTGGTGGTCCAGTTGGTGGCGTTCGCGGTGGCGAGGGCCCTGGTGGCGACGCACGCGGTCGCCGGATGGGGGCTGGGTTCGCTGATCCGCTTCGCCGTGGTGTTGCTGCACGCATTCGTCGGGATCCCCGCGCTGGGGCTGGCCTCCGGGCCGGCGCTGCTGAGCCTGGTGGGATTCCTGTTCGTCACGATGATCGTCGAGCCTCTCTTCCTGACCAAATGAAGACCGGTCGCTACTTCCTCCTCGCCTTCGCCCTGGTCGCCGCGCCGCTGCGCGCGCAGGGGCACGAGCCCGCCTCCCCCGTCGCCCCCCCGGCGTCCGCCCAGGAGACCGCGCACGCGCCTGTCGCGCAGCACGAGGGCGCCAAGGTCGACATCATCACGCCGCACATCACGAACTCGGACCACCTCGAGCTGCCGTACTGGAAGTTCCCGTTCTTCGTCGAGGTCGCGCTGCCGCACTGGAAGCCGATCCACGTGGGGAATCTCGAGATCGACATGTCGCCGTCGAAGCACGTGGTCTTCCTGCTCCTCGGCGCGACGCTGCTCTTCGTGGTGATGGTGCTGGTCGCGCGGGCGCACAAGCGCGCCGCGGCGGCGAACGAGCCGCCGAAGGGCGCCGCGAACGCGATCGAGGCGATGATCCTCTACATCCGCAACGAGGTCATCCTGCCGAACGTCGGGCACCACGGCGAGGGGTTCGTGCCGTACCTGCTCACGGCGTTCTTCTTCATCCTGACGCTGAACCTGCTCGGCCTCGTGCCGTGGGGCTCGACCGCGACCGGCAACATCTCGGTGACGGCGACGATGGCGATCCTGACCTTCCTCACGGTCGAGATCGCGGGCATCCGGGCGAACGGGCTCGGCTACCTGAACACGCTGTTCTACTGGAACAACGACCTGCCGCTGATCATGCGGCCGATCATGTTCGCCGTGATGTCGCCGGTGGAGATGATCGGCAAGATCACGAAGCCGTTCGCGCTCGCGATCCGTCTCTTCGCGAACATGACGGCGGGGCACATCGTGGTGCTGGCGCTGATGGGGCTGATCTTCTCGTTCGGCAACCTCATCTCGACGGCGCCGTTCGTGATGTCGATCCTGATCATGGTGCTGGAGCTGTTCGTGGCGTTCCTGCAGGCGTTCATCTTCACGCTGCTCTCGTCGGTGTTCATCGGGCAGATTCGCGAGGCGCATCACTAGGACGGAGAGGATCGAAGAGCGAGGGAGAGGGGAAGAGGTGAGGGGAAGGGGGAAGGTTGAGGGTCGAGGGTGAGGGTGACGGTGACGGTGAGGGTGAGGGTGAGGGTGAGGGTGAGGGGTTCCATCGGTATCCCGTCGGGTGATGGGAGAGGTCCGCTGGGCGAAGGCCCGAGGGCGGACGGCGGCCGGGACGGCGCGCAGGTGAATGCGGGTCAACAACTCAAAGGGTTCCAACGATGATCATGTTCTCGTTCTTCCAGGCGGTCGCTGACAGCACCGCCCAGGCCGCCACGACGGCCGCGCCGGTGATCGGCAACGGCACCGGCCTCGCGCTGATCGGCGCCGGCCTCGGTGCCGGTC